>NZ_CP139302.1:1200000-1527573 GCF_034092375.1 Prochlorococcus sp. MIT 1300
GCATCAGCTCCCAATTCCCGAGCCACCTGGACTAACTTTTGAGCAATCAAAGGTCGAGCAAGGGCTGTAGAGAGCGGGTAACGCCCTTCATAAAGGGCATTTGCTTGAATTGCTGGAAAAGCAAACTCTTCCACAAAGGGTTTGATCAAATCCCCTACCAAAGATTGACTTGCCCCTGCTTCAAGAGCCTTTAAACGAATAGGCTCAAGCTCATCCCCCTGACCCAAATCAGCCGCAAAGGTAATAACCTCTTCCACTCCCCATTCCTCAAGCAAATAAGGTATGCAAACACTTGTGTCCACTCCCCCTGAATAAGCAAGAACAACTCTCTTTGCTCGTCCCATCATCCGAAATCCCAATCAAATTATTTTAAAGTCTCAGAACTAGTTCATTTGAAAAATCAAGCGTAAATCTCACGATAAATTGCTAAATAGAAATATCAATTGAATGCATCGAGGCATTTGAAACAAGAAGCAGAGCTGCCTAATATATTTGTACCAAACCCAAAAAGTCCTATAACTAGCAAAAGAAGGGAAAGTATTCCTTAAAGAAATAGAGTACTTAGAAAGGCAATCAAGAAAACATCATCCATATCACCAATGCCAAGACAACGTAAAATAAAATAGGGGAAGTCTACGGGCACCTTACTGTTATAAGGCTATTGGACAAAAGAACCAAAGCTGGCAACGCTTACTGGTGGTGTCAATGCATTTGCGGCAATACACGTGAAGTGCCTAGCGATTCATTATCAACGAAAGCCAGAAAAAAGAAAAATATAACTGAATGCATCCAATGGGCGCACAATAGCGCAACAACAGCTTTGATCAATAAAGGCAAACAAGAAGAACTTATACGCAGAAAAGAAGCAAAAGAAAAAAGACGAAAGCTACTAAAGGAAGTTCCGCCTGCATGGTTAAAACTACCCTTAACAGATGCTCACGCTAGAGAGCTAGGACAAAAACACTTCTTTCGTGGAAACACATGCAAGAAAGGTCACCTGTCTCCATATCGCATCAATGGTGGTTGCTTGAAATGCCAAAAGAAGAAGAAATCTACTGCTAATTAATTCTCAAAGGAGCAAATTAGAATGGCTTAGGTCAAATAAGCACGCCACTCCAAATATCGGCGAAATCAGCATTTAAGGCAATGGGTGTAAAGGCTGATTGCATTCAAGCTGAATCAGCAGGATGCTTACAACATCGAATACGGAGGCGTCCATGGACGACACGCCACCTGAGGATTTTTAGAAGCAGCTGATTCAGGTCCCTGCTCCAACAGTCTTCACCCATATGTGGGCTTTCGTCTGGCGAGACATTCAGCAGGTTCGTCAAGCCAGTCGACCTCCTCAGCATCGTTTAGGTGCCCTTTAAGGAGAGTTGCCTAACACCTGAACACTTGGCCCCAGGTTCCAACTCAGAAGCTTCCTAACCTTCTAATTTCTTTGTAACCGACTCCTATAAGGGGTCGGTTCTTTTATGAGTAAAAACTAAATCTCTCAAGACAAAGCCATCATCCTCAATCCCAAGGTTTTTCCAAAGGTTTTCCTTCTTTCCTGTCACGAAAAAAATCGATAGCCCAAACCCAAATAAAAGCTAAAGAAGAAAAGCCAAAAAATATCAACGCATAAATAAGCCATGTGCCGATATCCCTTCCAAATATGGTCCCGTCTACAACATCACCTGTTGTCCGATAAGCAAAAAATTCAATGAATGTCTTTAGCAAAAAAAATCCTTATTTATTTTTGACTTTAAGTTGGTTATTGGCCTCAAGGGCATTGTCAGCATGAAAAATGTCTCGAAAACCAACAAAAGCTATCCACAAACCCAAAACAACTGATGGACCAACCAGCAACAAAAAAATCAAGGGCAATCTGATTTGAAAAGGATCGGGATGCTGTACACCCCAAAGCCTAAAAAACCAACTCAACACAAGGGCTAAACCCCATGTCAGTAATACCAAAGCAATTTTTAAGGTCAAAACAAACTCATTGAGGGCTCCTATGCTCTATGTTGACCTATCGGTTGTACTTTTCATCAATGAGCGCTGTCGGAAACGTAAATCTCAGTGCACTTGACGGCATCAACCCAGCCCTAACTCGATATGGGAGGGATGAACCTGCTCCTGTGTTACCCCTCCGAGAAGAGCCAGATTTGTTGTCATGGCTAGAAACCAGTGGCAGGCTAGTAGCTGATGAAGATTCCGCCACTGAAGAAATAAGTACTGTTGAAGAAGAGGAGCTTTCAGCCTTGATGGGAGAAAAAGAGGATTACAAATCGGACGAGGATGAACAAGAAGAAGAAAATTGGGAAGACTGAGGTCAATTGACAATCAACACTTCTGTAGATAAAAAATAATTACTAATAAATTTATCGGTAGTGGATTCTCTGAAAGCACCTGCTGCAGAGGAAAAGGGAAATAAGCCAAAACAGACAAAAACTGATAGAAGTTACATGTGTCTAGTGATAGTGATTTTTGGGGCTACTTTTCTGGCTGATACTTATGCAACAAACAGTAATCTCAAAATACTTTTACTTGTCTCATCTGCAATCTCTGTATTACTAACCTGGTGGACTATCCCAATGCTTAAGGCCTTAAAAGTAGGTCAGGTAGTTAGAGAAGACGGCCCGCAAAGTCACCTTGAGAAATCAGGCACACCAACTATGGGTGGTTTGATAGTAGTCCCTGCAGGAATAATTATTGCAAATCTCATTCATTTAGATGTTGAAAGAAGTGAAAAAATACTCGCAATCTCATTTATCACACTGGGATATATGATCATTGGAGTAGTAGATGATTGGACAAGTATGACTAAACAAAAAAGCACAGGCCTTACGGCTAATAAAAAGATCATTCTGCAAACAATTCTTGGGATTATTTTTCTAATACTAGTAGCCTCTAAAGGTTTAATTAATGAATCAATTGCGTTTCCCTTCGGCTTAAGCTGGAACGCTGGTATTTTGATTTGGCCACTCGCATTATTTGTGTTGATCGCTGAAAGTAATGCTACTAATTTAACAGATGGACTTGACGGATTAGCTAGCGGCTGTGGATCTCTTGTATTCGCAGGAATAGCTTTACAACTAACGCTGAGAGAAGACACTGGAGACCATCATGTCGCTGCCTTTTGTATTGTTATGTCAGGGATATGGCTAGGGTTTCTTGTTCAGAACAAAAAGCCCGCAAAATTATTTATGGGAGATGCAGGTTCATTAGCAATGGGAGCAAGCCTAGCCAGTACAGCATTACTAACTAATAGCTTATGGGCACTATTTATTATGGGAGGAGTATTTTTAGTGGAATCCTTATCTGTAATCACACAAGTTTTATTCTTTAAGCTAACAAAAAGAAAGTACGGTATTGGGAGGCGACTATTTAAAATGGCTCCACTTCACCATCACTTTGAACTAATTGGAATACGAGAAAACAAGATCGTGCATCACTTTTGGCTAGCGACTTTCTTACTATTCTCAATTGCTCTAGCCACCCGACCAACCCTTTAAAGATATGAGCTACTTCACGTGGAAAGAATCAGGCTTATCTTCGGATTGCGCCAGCTTAGAAGCTATGGCTTCTCGATTTGAAGAAGCCGCAAGCTTAATGAGAAGGATGGCAAAAGAAGGGTTCAAGGTTAAAAAAACCGCGAAAGGACAACTAATAACTCATTCTGACCCAACCATATTTGCTTCCTGGGGCTTTATAAATGAAGAGCCAATTCACAAACAACTAACCCTTATACCAGGGCAACCCTAATTGAGGGATTAGTTAATCGATTTTGCTCAATTTTCCACTGACCCCTGATAGACAAACCAGACAAATAGAAAGATAGCTATTATAATAAAATAAAAAATGAATCGCCTTCCACAAGTATTAATGTTACTTGGCAGCGGTGAACTAGGAAAAGAAGTTGCTATAGAAGCAAAAAGATTAGGTTGTTGCGTAATCGCATGTGACCGATATGCAAATGCACCTGCAATGCAAATTGCTGACAAGTATGAAATATTTGACATGAATGACAAAACGACGTTGAAAAAGATTATTCAAAAACATAGCCCCGATCTAGTAATACCAGAAATCGAAGCTCTGGCAGTCTCAGCCTTAATAGAACTGGAAAATGAAGGCATTAAAGTAATTCCAAACGCAAAAGCGACTGAAATAACTATGAATAGAGACAAAATAAGAGATCTTGCAGCCAAAAAACTAAAATTAAAAACAGCAAAATATGAATATGCCTCTAGCAAAGAAGAGTTAGTAAAGAAAGTCAAGCAATTCAAATGGCCAGTTCTAATCAAACCAGTAATGAGCTCTTCTGGAAAAGGGCAAAGTTTAGCGAAAGATATTAAAAGCCTAAATGAAGCATGGGATATAGCGATGGAAGGAGCAAGAGGTAATTCCCCTAGAGTAATAATTGAAGAATTTCTAAGCTTTGATCTTGAAATCACATTACTTACAATCAGGCAACAAGATGGAACAACATTATTTTGTGATCCAATTGGACATGAGCAAATAAACGGTGACTATCAATGCAGTTGGCAACCTGCACAACTAAATCACAAGGCACATATACAAGCACAAGAAATCGCCAAGAAAGTTACTGAGTCTCTAGGGGGAACAGGAATATTTGGCGTAGAATTTTTTATATGTGGTGATGAAGTTATTTTTTCTGAGCTATCCCCTCGACCACACGATACAGGTTTAGTAACAATAATTAGCCAAAATTATAGTGAATTTGAATTACATGTACGTGCAATACTAGGGTTACCAATACCAAAAATAAAAAGATTAAGTTGCGGAGCCAGCCAAGTGATTTTATCATCAGATACATACTCATCAATAGCCTACACAGGAGTCAGCGAAGCATTAGAAATAGAAAATACAAAGTTACTCTTTTTTGGGAAACCAAACGCTAAAAAAGGTCGTCGAATGGGCGTAGCATTAGCAGAAGATAATGAAATAGATATCGCTCTTAAGAAAGCCAAGCAAGCTGCTCATCTAGTAAAAGTAATTAAAAATCCAACGCCAGATTAACGACTAGAGAATAAACGATAATGATTTAATCCATCTATCAAGCCTGAAGAGCGGGTATTTGAAGCAAAAAAGACTCTTTGCTGAGATTTCAAGCTTTCCAACGAGGGATCGTGAATTGGTGGTACCAATGTATTCGTCAAACCCCGTAGCAATTCTGCATCCCCTTGTTGACTCGCAACTACAAAAACTTGCTCCAAGGGAACACCCCATCGCAAAACCAAATGGCGAATAGCCTCGGTACGAGAAGCTCGCAATGGAATTACATCCAGGTACCAATGGCAACGCAAATAAGGTCTCGCTACCTGATGATTAACTCTTAATCGCTTTCTAACCAAAGGTAATATGGAATCGCCAGGTTCTTTTAAAAGATAACTCACCTTATATGGAGTTTGATGTTCTTGATTTTGAAGAACTAAATGATCTTTCAAATCAAGTAAAGCATTTTCTACTCCATTACGGTCCCAATCCGTTGCTATTGAATCCTTCCATAGATTGTCAAAAGACTCCTCTTGGCCATAATATATCTCTGTACCTGCAGAGGTGATCCAGACTGAAGGTTCTGGTAAATGCAAATCTGAATAACGACTTCTAGCTAATTTTATAGAGCGACCAGTTAGAACACCTAGCTTATTAGATTGATGCGAATTTAAGGCTTCTAAGTTATTTCTAAGCGCGATTAATTCTTCACCTTCAGGGAGCTCCATATTGCTATCTAAATCAAGTAATAACAAATGGTCACCCAAAGGATTAGTGACTGTTTGCTCAAGAACAACAGGGGAAGGACGGTGCTCAGCCTCCAAATTCTTTTGCATTAAAGCTAAGTAATTACAAACATGAGCATCCCAACTGAAATGTCGACTTATAGCCTCTATACCATTATCACTCCATTTTCTCCACTGATCGCGATCACTGCCTGCCTGTTCAAGAGCATCTTGAAGGGATTCCAAATCAGTGACGTCCACCAAAAGCCCGTTTTGGCAACGAGCAAGAATGTCACGAGGCCCACCATCATCAGTTGCAACCGTTGGCAAACCACAGGCAGCAGCTTCAAGCAAAGTCAAGCCGAATGGCTCCGTCAAAGCAGGGTTCACAAATAAACCCTTTCTATTTCTTGCCCAACTATAAAAATAAGGAATCTGATCTCGTCGATGTTGTTTAGGGTAAGCAACTTGCCCATATAAATCATATCGATCAACTAAATCAAAAATCTGTTGAAAAACCTCTCGTTGTTGCTTTTCCAACTGTCGGGGATCTTCCCGACAACCAAGAATCAAAACAAGATTATGACGTTGCCTAAGTACTGAAGAACGACCATAAGCCTCTACTAAAGCTGGTATATTTTTTCTACGTACTGCTCGAGATATTGCTAACAAAGGGGGTAATTCTGGCTTACGTAAAAAGGGGCTCAGAATTTCATTTACCTCATCAGTATCAACTGTCTTCTGGGAAGGATAAAAGCGTCTGGAGTCAACTCCTGGAGGAACAACCACGGTTCGTTCAGGTTGAAAGCGTCCATACCGCGAATATTGATAATCAGCTTCATGTTGTGTACTAGTAATAACCAAATCGCTATGAGCTAAAGCAACTTCTTCAGCATCAATTCTACGACTAATTGAATAAGTTTGTTCAATCTGTTCATGATCAACTCCTGCTTCTAATAATCTACGTTGTTTCTCCCGGCCTAAAGAGTGTCCAGTAAAAGCCATTGGAATTCCTAAACGACGACTGACTAAAGCAGCTACATATCCAGCATCTGCATAATGGGCATGGATCCAATCCGGACGTTTTTCTTCTTGCTTGTACAGATCAAATAATTGATCTGCCAAATCATCTAAATAAGGCCACAACAATTCTTTCCTAAGATATCTCTTAGGTCCAAAAGGTAATCTAATAATCGAGGCACCAGGTGCCACGACTTCTTTAGGATTTGAATATTCAGCAGAAACCTTTCTATCCTGAATTAAACGAGTAACTAAATCAACCTGTTCTACTTCAGGCCTACTTGCTAATCCCTTCAAGAGTTCTAAAACATATAAAGTCTGCCCACCAGTATCTGCATCTCTCCCTAATTCAAGATCATGAGACCTGAACAAACCATGGAGATTCAAGTGAAGGAGCTTTAAACCCACCCAGTACCTCCGTCAACTGACAAACAAATAAGAGATTTTTTGTAATCAAAACCTAAAGAAAGAATGAGAAATTAAATAAGAGCTAAGAATTTTTCACTGAAATCAATTGGCATCAAAGGGATTACAGCAAATACGAAGAAAAGTTTTGCTGTAGAAACATAGCGAATTGCGAACGAATTTAAACAACCCAAAGGACTTGCAGAAGGTCAATCAGCTATCTAGATCCTTGATTAATAATGAGTAAAGCCACTAAGCCTGTAATCACTCCTTAAGAGAAGCCTGAGGAGGGTGACTTTCAAGAACCTTTTTAAGATAATGGGCTGTATGACTCCTTGGATGGTTAGCAACTACCTCCGGAGTACCTGTAACCAATACCTCACCACCTCTATCTCCTCCTTCAGGTCCTAGGTCAATAATCCAATCAGAACAACGAATTACATCTAAATTGTGCTCAATAACAATAACTGAATTGCCTTTATCAACAAGACGCTGTAAAACATCCATCAATTTGTGTACATCATAAAAACTTAAACCAGTAGTTGGCTCATCAATCAAATACAGAGTCTTACCAGTTGCTCTTCGTGAAAGCTCCGTTGCAAGCTTCACTCGCTGAGCTTCTCCTCCTGACAACGTAGGAGCTGGTTGCCCCAATTTTACATATCCCAATCCTACATCTACCAAAGTTCTCAATCGATCTGACGCCTGAGGAATTGCCGAGAAGACATCTGCTGCTTGCTCTACTGTCATCTCTAATACGTCAGCAATTGTAAAACCTTTATATTTAACTTGAAGTGTCTCTCTATTAAAACGTGCACCCTTACATACTTCACATTGTACAAACACATCAGGCAAAAAATTCATTTCAATAACATTTACTCCTTGTCCTTTACAGGCCTCACACCTTCCTCCTTTAACATTAAAACTAAATTGTCCAACCTGATAACCCCTAGCTTTAGCTTCAATTGTGGCTGCAAAAATTTGCCTGATTGGATCAAAAGCTCCAGTATAAGTAGCAGGATTGGAACGAGGAGTGCGTCCTATAGGTGATTGATCAATAACAATTACTTTATCGACAGATTGAATACCCCTTAATTCTCCTAAACCTTTAGGAAAAGGAACTTTTAGGCCTAAAGAATGATTCAGGGCAGGGTGCAAAAGTTCGTTGATTAGCGTGCTCTTACCACTACCACTAACACCGGTAACAGCTACTAACTTACCGAGTGGAAAATCAACTGTAATGTTTTTCAAATTATTTTTATCGCAATCAACTAACCTCAACCGTCTATTAGTTGAAGATCGCCTTTCACTAGGTGTTGGAATAGAAAGTTTTCTACTCAAATAAGCTCCAGTGAGCGAATTCTTTGATCTCAGCAATTCACTAACATCACCTTCTGCAACAATTTCGCCTCCATGAATACCTGCTCCGGGACCAATATCTACGACATAATCTGCAGCTCTAATAGTTTCCTCATCATGCTCAACAACAACAAGTGTATTTCCTAAATCTCTTAAGCGCTTGAGGGTCGCTAATAGGCGATCATTATCTCTTTGATGTAGACCAATACTAGGTTCATCTAATACATAAAGCACTCCTGTTAAACCTGCACCTATTTGAGTGGCCAACCGTATTCTTTGGGCCTCTCCACCAGAAAGCGTCATAGCAGGTCTATCTAAAGTTAAATAATCAAGCCCTACATCAAGAAGAAAAAGCAAACGCATTCTTATTTCTTTTAAGACTAAATCAGCAATTTGTATTTGACGTGACGTCAGAAGTGGTGCAATCCCTTCTGAGGCCCCAAGCCCCATAAGTTTCTCAATTCTCTCTAAAGTTTCTCCTACACTGATAGACGTTAGTTCATTAATAGAAAATGGACCAACTTTTACTGCCAAAGCCTCTGGGCGAAGTCTAAGACCTTTACAAGTTTCACATGGAACCAGTTCAAGAAATTTTTCTAATTTTTGCCTTGCTGACTCTCCACTTGCATCTCTTAACTGCCTTTCAAGTATAGGAAGTATCCCTTCAAAAGGACGCATATAACCAGAACTTTTTTTATATCTACTATCAGCTTGTATTAAAATAGGCTCTTTACTCCCATGCAACAAAATATGTTGCTGTTCATTTGTTAGGTCCTTCCAAGGGGTTTTAATTTCAAAGCCAAATGCTTCACCAACAGAATAAAGTAAAGAAAAATAATAAGAATTATCTTTTTCACTCCAAGGCGCTACTGCTGCATAAACAGGGAGTGTTGGATCAGGAATAACCCTATCTAAAGTAAATCTACGAAGATGACCAATACCATGACATGTAGGGCAAGCACCATAGGGACTATTGAAAGAAAATAGTCTTGGAGACAGTTCCTCCATTACAGCGCCGTGTATAGGACATGCAAAATTTTCAGAATAAAGCCTTTCTCTTTCCACCCCTTCAGGCAGCTCTTCATTCGCTTTAGGAACAATTTCTAATAAAGCCAGTCCTTCACCGCGTTTCAGCGTTGTCTTTAATGAGTCTGTCAAACGTTCTTGTATTCCATCTCTAGCTATTAATCGATCAACAACAACCTCGATAGTATGCACATGGTTTTTATCTAATTCAATATTATCGGCTAGCTCTCGTACCTCATTATTAATACGGACTCTAGCGAATCCTTCTGAAGCAAGTCCACTAAGCAACCTAGAATGAGTGCCTTTCTTTCCTCGAATAACAGGGGCTAATAATTGATATCTAGTACCTTCTGAAAGTGTAAGAATTTGATCGACCATTTCGTCAATAGTCTGTGGACGAATTGGTCGACCACACTTAGGACAATGAGGATCACCCGCTCGACCATATAACAATCTCAAATAATCTTGTATTTCAGTAACAGTACCAACCGTTGAGCGTGGATTATGGCTCGTTGATTTTTGATCTATTGATATTGCTGGTGACAAACCTTCTATTGCATCAACGTCAGGCTTATCAACTTGTCCTAAAAATTGTCGCGCATATGCAGATAGACTTTCTACATAACGACGCTGACCTTCAGCAAAAATCGTATCAAAAGCTAAAGAGCTTTTACCACTTCCACTAACACCAGTAAAAACTATCAACTTATTCCGAGGAAAAGCGATATTAATGTTCTTCAGATTGTGCTGGCGAGCACCTCGAACAGTGATCAGGTCCTCAACTGACTGAACACTGTTCTTAGCTGACTTGCCCGATCTAGAACCAATTTGCCCTGACGCGTCCAGACCCATAACCACTAGTTAGTTAGCCTATGATTCTACGAAGAGAGGCCCTTTTTTAGGCAGCTTGCTGGTCCAGCAAGCTGGCCGCATAGTTTCTAGCTTGAGCAATATCACCCCCTGCCAACTCTGCAAGTTCATTTTTACGGTCCTGAAAATCAATCAATTCAACAACAGATGAATAGGTAATCCCTTTATGAACGGTCTTATTCACAGAAAAATGATGATCGGCCGCTGCAGCAATTAAAGGCTGGTGAGTCACACAAAAAACTTGTTGACTTCTGGCTAATTGCTTCAACAGATTTGCTATAGAAGAGCTGACACGACCACTAACACCAGCATCTATCTCATCAAAAAGGAAAGTGCCAGGCATATCAATAGATGAAAGGGTCGTTTTCAGGGCCAAGAGGAATCTAGACATTTCTCCTCCTGAAGCAACTTCTGTAAGGGGAGCTAGAGGCTGTCCTGGATTAGCGGAAAATAAAAATTGAATCTCATCAGCCCCTTTCTCACAAGGTGAAATAGAAGTCAATTTGATCTGAAAACGTAAATTCGACAATCCCATAGGTTTCAAATAATTCAATAATTGCATCTCAAATTCTCTGGCAGCTTGCTCCCTAAGAACAGACAAATTGTTGTTGCATTTATTTCTTAAGTTTTTATATTCAGCCTCTTCCTCCTCCAACTTAAAGACTAACTTGTTTATATTCTCATCGTATAATTGCGTTCTTAGGCAATCTCTTAATTCTAAAATACCTTTAAGATCCATTGAATGTCTTCTTTTAAGGCGATTAAGAAAATCTATTCTTGCTTGAATTTGATCCAATCTTCCAGGTTCACTCTCTAAACTCTGGATATAATTCTGAAGGTTAGCAATCAAGTCATACAAATCATTACTTAAATCCATAGATTGACTATAGACAACAGACAAAGTAGAGTCTAATTTACTTAATGCTTTCAATTCATGGGATGCCATTGATAAATGATCCATAGCAGAGGGAATTCTATCTTCAGAGTCGTTTAACCGTTGAATTAAATAATTTATTCCTTCGCCTAATCGAACTCCATGAGCGAGTTTATCTTGTTCTTTTGCTAAGTTTTGATCTTCAGAAGGATCTTCTAATTCAGCAGCTTCTAATTCATCTAAAAGTATTAAATTCTCTTCCCTTTTTACCTGAGTCTCGTCAAGCTTAACTTGAGCATTTAAAAGTTTTTGGTTTGCAGACTTCCAAATATTCCAGGCTTTCTTAGTATCATCTAGAGCTAAAAGCAAAGGTTGTCCGCCAAATAAATCTAGCCAATCACGTTGTCGCGTTGGACTATCCAATTTCTGAGATTGACCTTGAATTGTTAAATCAATTAAGAACGGTCTAATAGATAAAATTTGATTTCTATTAATTAAAATTCCATTTAATCGAAAGCGAGTTGTTAACTTTGAATCCTTATATCTAAATTCACGACTTATGGTAATTTCTTTATTTTCGACTTCAAAACCTTTCTGAATCAAAAAGTTTTCCACATGTGAAGTAAGCGAAAATGATCCTTCAATGAGACCCTTCTGAGCACCAGAACGAAGTAACCTACTTCCTAAAGGTCCATATGCCCCACCTAACAAGGCATCCAAAGCATCAAGCAAAATGGATTTTCCTGCTCCGGTCTCACCAGTAAGAACAGAAAAACCCTTTTCAAAGCTAAGCTCAAGACTCTCTATAAGAGCAATATTTTGAAGTCGCAAAACTGTGAGCAAGACAACCTCTTAATGCAGATAAACGCTAGCGAGAGTCTTACTAGATTAGAAGGGGGTTCCCCCATCGAGCTGCTCTAAATGAAACAAGAACTTGGGGATTTCATCGAAGCATCGGGATTGCTCGAGTACGACCCCACGGCAATTACCAAAATCTATAAGGGACATCCCAAAAGACTCTTTAAAAGACTTTGGCAAACCCTGATTCCGATAGGACTGTACTTATTGGGCATAGCTGCCGACAAAATTGTTGGGTTGCTTGAAAACACAACCAGGGCCAAAGCAAGAGCTAAAGAATTTGCAGAGCTTTTAGTAAGCCTAGGTCCAGCATTTATCAAGGCTGGACAAGCCTTGTCATCCAGACCAGACATCATTCCTGGAATCTTGCTAGAGGAGTTAGCACAATTACAAGACCAACTCCCAGGCTTCGATAGCGAACTGGCAATGGCTTGCATTGAAGAAGATCTAGAAAAACCAGTTGAAGAAATCTTTGAACATTTAGATAAAGAACCCATATCTGCAGCTTCTTTAGGCCAAGTTCATAAAGGTAAATTAAAAACTGGTGAAAAAATTGCGGTAAAAATACAAAGGCCAGGGCTCAGAGAGCAGATAACTCTAGATTTATACATTGTAAGGAATATTGCAAAATGGCTAAATAAATATGTTGGTTTAATTCGGAGCGATTTAGTCGCTTTGATAGATGAGTTAGGAAGAAGAGTCTTTGAAGAAATGGATTATCTTAACGAGGCAAATAATGCAGAAAAATTTAAACATTTACATGCTCACAACAAAATGATATGTGTTCCAAAGATATTTCCAAAAGCAACTAGCAGAAGGGTTCTAACGATGGAATGGGTAGATGGCGTAAAACTGACAAATTTAAAGGCTGTCAAACGTTTAGGTATTGATCCGAATAAAATGGTTGATATAGGAGTAAATTGCAGTCTTCAACAATTACTAGAGCACGGCTTTTTTCACGCTGATCCCCATCCTGGAAATTTATTAGCTTTAAAAGACGGACGGTTGTGTTATCTTGATTTTGGCATGATGAGTGAAGTAACAAGAGAATCAAGAACAGGGCTTATCAAAGCAGTTGTTCACCTAGTAAATAAACGATTTGGAAAGCTATCCAAAGACTTTGTGCAGCTAGGTTTTTTGTCAGAGGATGTTAATCTTGAGCCAATAGTACCTGAATTTGAAAAGGTTTTTACACAGGCAATAGAAATGGGTGTAAGTACTATGGATTTCAAAAGTGTCACAGATGATCTATCTGGTGTTATGTATAAATTTCCCTTTAAGGTTCCTCCTTATTATGCATTAATAATTAGATCTTTAATAACCTTAGAAGGCATAGCTTTAAGCGTTGATCCAAATTTTAAAATCCTTGGGGCCGCATACCCTTATTTTGCAAGAAGATTAATGGAGGATCCTGACCCTCAACTGAGATCTAGCCTCAAAGAAATGTTGTTTGACGGTGATACATTTAGATGGCAAAGACTACAAAATCTTATAGCCAGTGCCGCCAGCCAAGCCGAATTAGATCTAGAAACTCTGTTAGATCAGGTTTTAGATTTGTTATTCTCTAAAAAAGGTGGTTTTCTCAGAGATGAACTTGTAGAGAGCCTAATTAAACAAATAGATATTCTAGGATGGCAAGCATTCCTAAAAGCAAAGAAAAAATTGAAAGAACCATTTAAAAAAAATCAAGTTTTTCAAGAAGATAATATTAATAGCATCGACCTGAGAAGCCTTGTACCTCTTCGAGATTTATACAACGTACTTCAAAAGACTCCCGGTTATAGTCCAGAATTAATTTTTAAAAAAATACCTAGATTAATCAACGAAAAAGATACAAGAAAAATGAGCTTAAAAGTTGCGAAAGGCGTAGCAGAAAAAGGAATAGTTAGATTGATAAAAGTAGCAGCTAAAGTTCAAAACTAAATCTATGTGCTATAAATAAATTATGAAGATCAAACCCAGTAACCTAATAAAAGCAATCTTCGGGGCTGGAATAAGTTTGCTAATTAATTGTCCAAGAGGACAAAGTGCAGAACATATAGCATTTATGAGCGGAGCCTTTAAACGAACTATACCTGTTTCAGACTTGGAATATCTAGCAAACACAGGCAAGACAAGAGGTCTTCTATCGGATATAATTAGACTAAGCAATCAAGATCCTAAAAAAATTGCTAATCTTTTAAGTGAAAAGGTTGAACTAAAGCTTTTAGTAACCAGCAGATTAATGCATAGCAAAATTGGAAATGTTATTATAGGAAGAACTACAAAAGTTATTTATCCAAGTAAAGTAAGCAAACAATCTGTAAGTATACCTGCGATTAGATCAGCCGCCATCAAAGCGATTTATCAAGAACAAGGAAAAATAAATCTGATAGATTTTATAAAAGCTTATCCAAATAGAGTTATGACAGTCAATATTCCCGAACTCTCTAAAGTTTTAGGAAAAATAGAGTCTATATCTGATTTAATCAGATTTTTCTCTAATTCTCCCCTAGAACGTCTTAAAGAGCCTAAGGCGAAGGCCTAAATTGGGTATAGGTAGCTCTGTGTTTACTAGTGTCTCTAATTAACAAGCTTATACGACCCTTTGCTGCTACTGGGTCACAGTGCATATGGCCAGGGCTGATAGAAGCCTATAGACCTTTTCTGCCGGTCTCTGAAAAAACCCCTGTTATCACTCTTCAAGAAGGGGCTACTCCATTGATTCCAGTTCAATCAATAGCCAATCGTATAGGTAGAGGCGTAAAAGTATTTGTGAAATACGACGGATTGAATCCAACAGGATCTTTTAAAGATAGAGGAATGACAATGGCATTGAGCAAAGCTAAAGAAGAAAACTCTGAAGCAGTCATTTGTGCCAGCACTGGAAACACCTCTGCATCAGCTGCTGCATATGCGAAAAGAGGTGGAATGAAAGCCTTTGTTTTAATACCTGATGGATACGTTGCTCAAGGGAAACTAGCTCAAGCACTTGTATATGGAGCAGAAGTTATCTCCATTAAAGGAAACTTTGACGCAGCATTAGAAATAGTGCAGAAAATGTCGGATCAATACCCAATTACTCTAGTTAATTCTGTAAATCCATATCGGCTTCAAGGACAAAAAACTGCTGCTTTTGAAATTATTGATAGCCTTGGTGATGCACCTGATTGGCTATGTATTCCAATGGGGAATGCTGGCAATATAAGTGCTTACTGGATGGGTTTTAAAGAGTATTTTAAACATAAAAAAGCAAAAAAATTACCAAAAATGATGGGTTTTCAAGCAAGTGGTTCAGCACCTTTAGTCCAAAATAAAATAATAAAGGAGCCTGAAACGATTGCAACAGCAATAAGAATAGGCAATCCAGTTAATAGGGAGAAAGCTATTAACGCTAAAATTGAAAGCAAAGGTGAATTTCTTGCTGTTACTGATGAAGAAATCGTAGAAGCATACAAAATGCTAGCCTCTAAAGAAGGTATTTTTTGTGAGCCAGCAAGTGCTGCATCAGTCGCCGGATTGCTAAAAAGAAAAGACAATATTCCACTTAATTCTACTATTGTTTGTGTTTTGACGGGCAATGGATTAAAAGATCCAGATTGTGCTATTTCAAATAATGATGCTGTATTTCATATAAAAGTTGAAAATAATCTAGATGTTGTAGCTAAAACAATGGGATTTTAAGAAAAGACTAAAAAAATAAAGAATGTTAAGTTTCTCCTTGTAGAAAAACAATGTTTAAAGGTGTGGAAAATTAAGTACAAAGGAGTAAAAACTCAATAAATTTTTTCCACAAATATTATTTTTTGTGGATAACAACTCTTAATCCACTTTCCTGAAAATATTTTCCACACCCAATAATTAACAAATGCCAGTGATTGAAAGGGATTAAGAGCTTTTCCACCGTTTCCACAAAACCTACTACTACTAAGGTTTTAATAGTTTTAAAATAAGAAAAGAATATAGAAGAAGAGAGACAGCTTGTTGATTCCATGGAAGAATGGGATTCCTTTCTCCTCGTTTAGTTGTTACCTTGACGAGATGAAACTAGTCTGCTCTCAGCTTGAACTGAATACAGCTCTTCAATTAGTCAATAGAGCTGTTGCAACTCGGCCAACGCATCCTGTACTGGCAAATGTACTTTTGACTGCGGATGCTGGTACTGGTCGTTTTAGCTTGACTGGATACGACTTGAATTTGGGCATTCAAACGTCTATCTCAGCTTCGGTAGAGGATAGTGGGGCTATAACTTTGCCTGCTCGTATTTTTGGAGAAATAGTGTCTAGGTTCCAATCTGATTCTCCTATAACCCTTTTGAGTGACTCTGATGGTGAGCAGGTTGAAATCACAAGTTTAAGTGGAAGTTATCAAATGCGTGGAATGAATGCTGATGATTTTCCTGATCTCCCTTTGGTGCAAAGCGGTACAACGTTTAAAGTTCATCCTAATTCCTTACTTAATTCTTTAAAAAGAACTCTTTTTGCAAGCAGTTCAGATGATGCTAAGCAACTTTTAACAGGTGTACACTTTACTTTTACTGATCATTCTATAGAAGCTGCTGCAACAGATGGCCATCGTTTAGCTGTATTAAGTTCCAGTGATGCTGTTTTGAATGAGACAGAACAAAATCAGTCGGATTCGTTTTCAGTTACTTTGCCCTCTAGGTCCCTTCGCGAAGTTGAAAGATTGATCTCCTCTTGGAAACCAAGTGAGCCAATTAGTTTATTTTGTGACAAAGGTCAGGTTGTTTTTCTCGTTGAAGATCAAGTAATTACTAGTCGAACACTAGAAGGAAGCTATCCTAATTATTCACAGTTAATTCCAGATCAATTTAGTCGTAGTATTGAGATTGAGAGGTTAAACTTTATTTCTTCTTTAGAAAGAGTTGCTGTTTTGGCTGACCAACATAATAATGTTGTAAAACTTTCTACCGCTCCGGATCAAGGTCAGCTTCGTATTTCTGTCGATGCTCAGGATCTTGGTTCAGGATCTGAATCAATACCAGCTAATTTAAAAGGTGATTCTATTCAAATAGCTTTTAATGTTCGTTATGTTTTAGATGGTCTTAAATCTATGGATGATAAAATTGTTAAGCTAAATTTTAATGCTCCTACAACTCCAGCTGTCTTTAGCCCGGAATCTGATGAAGGTTCTTTCATGTACTTGGTTATGCCAGTTCAAGTAAGATCTTAAGTTTTGTCTATACCAGAAAAGTTCCTTTTAAGTGATCTATTGCAATATAGAGTTCGTTGTAATGAAGGTATTGATCATGGACCAGGGTTAACAATTTGGATGCATCCTCCTGTACACAGGGTTTTGGGTTGGGTTAGCAAACCTTCTGCTATTAAGCTTGAACGTGCAGTTTGGCGCTTAGATCAATTAAGAGGGTTTTCGGAAAAGGAGGTTTTTGTTAAAGGGAGACCTTCCTTGAGTGATCAAATAACTTTAGAAAGATTGCCTACACTTATTGATGCTGATTTGCTTGATATTGATGGCCAAAAATTAGGTCAAATTGCAGATGTCAATTTTGCAACTAAAACCGGTGAGATTTTACAGTATTTAATTTCTCGAACTGATCCTCGATTACCAGGTACTAGTAGGTGGAGTTTGGCTTTGGATCGGATAGTCGACCAACAACCTGGATATGTAAAAACGTCCCTTTCAACAATTGATGAGCTCCCTTTGATTAGATCAAGTATTCGAGAAGATATATTAAGACGTTCTAAATTTTTTAGGGATCAATTTTCCCAACTAACAGATAAGGCCGGTGATCGTTTGGAGGGTTGGCTAGAAGAACCACCCTGGGATGATTTCATTAGTAGAACTTGGGAAACACGTGAGAAAATAACGAGAAAAGCTCCAAGCAGATATCAATCATCTGAAGATCATTGGCTACATGAAGATGAAGAAGAATATTTTTCAGAGTTTCCTGATCAAATTACGGAAAATCAAGAACACCAAAATCCTTCAGAGCTTATAGATAATGAAGAAGATCCTTGGGTTTGATGATTTCAGGTCAAACTCTTCATTAGCTTCCTTTTTTACTCGTGGCAGATTTTGAACATGCAGCTGTGGAATACAACGTTGAGCAAGCTCTCCGCCAAGAAGGCTTGAAGCCTCAAGATTATGATGAAATTTGTCGTCGTCTAAATCGTCAGCCTAATAGAGTTGAGTTGGGTATGTTTGGTGTCATGTGGTCTGAGCATTGTTGTTATCGTAATTCAAAACCACTTTTAAGCTCTTTTCCAACAGATGGACCCCAGATTCTTGTTGGCCCTGGAGAGAATGCAGGAGTTGTTGATCTTGGAGAAGGCCAACATTTAGTATTTAAAATAGAAAGTCATAATCATCCATCCGCGGTAGAACCTTTTCAAGGAGCAGCAACAGGAGTTGGGGGAATATTGCGTGATATTTTTACTATGGGAGCTAGGCCAATTGCTTTGTTAAATGCGTTACGTTTTGGTCCTTTAGATGATGATAACAATATTTCTTTAATGGAAGGAGTTGTTTCTGGCATCGCTCATTATGGAAATTGTGTAGGTGTTCCGACAGTAGGAGGAGAAGTTGCTTTTGATAGTAGTTATTCGGGTAATCCTTTAGTCAATGCAATGGCATTAGGATTAATGGAAACAGACGAAATAGTTTGTTCAGGTGCACAAGGGATTGATTACCCAGTTCTTTATGTTGGAAGTACAACTGGGAGAGATGGCATGGGAGGAGCAAGTTTTGCTAGTGCAGAATTAACAGATACTTCTTTAGATGATCGTCCTGCTGTTCAGGTTGGTGATCCATTTTTAGAAAAAGGGTTAATAGAGGCTTGCTTAGAAGTTTTCAAAACAGGTGATGTTGTTGCAGCTCAAGATATGGGGGCAGCAGGTTTGACCTGTAGCTGTTCAGAAATGGCTGCTAAAGGTGGTTTAGGTATAGAGCTGGATTTGGATCTCGTTCCTGCAAGAGAGTTAGGTATGTCGGCATATGAATTTTTGCTTTCGGAATCTCAAGAGCGAATGTTGTTTGTTGTTAAACCTGGAAAAGAAGAAATAGTTATGAGTAAATTTAAAAAATGGGATTTACATGCAGCTGTAGTTGGAAGAGTCTTAGAAGAAAATGTTGTAAGAGTTATTTATAAAGGAAAACTTGAAGCAGAAATCCCCGCTTCAGCATTAGCAGATGACACGCCAATTGATCAACATGAATTAACTCAGAAGATTCCTTCTCAGGTAAGTAATCTTTGGAATTGGAATGAGTCTGAACTACCTTTAGCTAATATACATGGATTAGAAGTCAATAATAAAATTATAGATTGGAATACTTTAGTATTATCTCTTCTAGATTCCCCTACTATAGGTTCTAAAAGGTGGGTCTATGAACAATATGATTATCAAGTTCAAGCTAACACATTAATAAAGCCTGGTGATTCGGATGCCGCTATTGTTCGATTGAGATCTCAACTAGATAGCCATTCTAATGGTTCAAATCGAGCTATAGCTGCAGTAGTAGATTGTCCAAACAAATGGGTTTATTTGGATCCAGAGAGAGGGTCTGAAGCTGCTGTTGCTGAGGCCGCTAGGAACCTTTCCTGTGTTGGAGCAAAGCCTCTAGCAGTAACTGATAACCTTAATTTTTCTTCGCCACAAAGCTCACTGGGTTATTGGCAATTAGCAATGTCTTGTAAAGGAATATCAAATGCTTGCAAATTATTTGAAACACCAGTAACTGGGGGGAATGTTTCACTTTATAATGAAACCAAAGGAGCTAATGGCAGTATTCAACCAATTCAACCTACACCTGTTATTGGGATGGTTGGGTTAGTTGATAATATTGAAAATATAAAAGGACAGGGTTGGCATTCTCCTGATGATAATATTTATCTTTTAGGAGTCCCTTTTGAAAATTCTTCTGCATTAGACTCACGCATAACACTTTCTGGTAGTAATTATTTGGAGGTAATTCACGGTAAGGTTCTAGGAAGACCTCCTACAATTGATATTGATTATGAGTTATTAGTACAAAATATATTAAGAGATCTTATTTCCCAAGATCTAATACAATCAGCACATGATCTGAGTGATGGAGGCTTGGCTGTTGCATTATCAGAATCCTCGATTAGTTCTGGTTTAGGAGCAGACATAAACCTTCCAAAAACTACTGGAAGGATAGATAGGCTTTTATTTGCTGAAGGAGGACCTCGTATTCTTTTAAGTGTCTCAGCTAATCAGTTAGATTCCTTTAAATCCTATATAGAGAATGATACATGTTCTGGAGATTTTCATCATTTAGGGATTGTTAGCGATGATAAGAAATTGCTTATTAGATATGATTCGCAACCTTTAGTTTATTTATCAGTTGAAACTCTTACAAATTCCTTTGAGGGTGCAATTCCAAGTAGGATTTGCTAACCCCTCTTTATTTCTACCTATCATTTTATGTTCTTCTTTTTTCACTTTTATATAGTCAGAGGAATTATTTGAATGTGCGGAATTGTCGGTATTGTTTCTTCAGAGCTTGTTAATCAGCAGATTTACGACAGTCTCTTACTCCTCCAGCATCGTGGTCAAGATTCCACAGGCATTGCAACTATGGATGGGAGTGTTTTTCATATGCATAAAAATAAGGGTCATGTACGTGAGGCTTACAGAACTAGAGACATGAGATCGTTATTGGGTAATCTAGGTTTAGGTCATGTTCGTTATGCGACTAAAGGAGCAGCTGATAGAGAAGAGGAGGCTCAGCCTTTTTATGTAAATGCTCCATATGGCATTATTTTGGTACATAATGGAAACTTAACTAACACTAGAGAAATAGAAAAAGAGCTTTTTAATGTTGATTGTCGTCATACAAATACTACTAGCGATACAGAAATGTTGCTGAATGTGCTTGCAACAGAATTGCAGGGACAAGCGTCAGGACAGAAAAGAGAATTATCACCAGACAATGTTTTTTCTGCTATATCCTCTGTCCATAAAAGAGTAGAAGGGTCTTATGCGGCAATAGCACTAATTGCAGGTCAAGGATTAATTGCTTTTAGAGATCCCTTTGGAATACGTCCGTTAGTAATTGGTAGACGAGAATCTAATTCAGGAGAAATCGAGTGGATTGTAGCAAGTGAGTCTTTGGTTTTAGAGAATGGGGATTATTCGATTGTGCGTGATGTACAGCCCGGCGAAGCTATTTATATAAGTTCAAACGGAGAATTTTTCTCTCAGCAATGTGCAGAAGAGTCCTATTTGGTGCCCTGTTCTTTTGAATATGTCTATTTAGCACGTCCCGATTCAATCATGAATGGAATTTCTGTTTATGAGGCACGTTTAAAAATGGGAGATTTATTAGCAGATACTATTAGAAAAGAAATTTCTTCTGGAGATATAGATGTTGTTATGCCTATACCGGACTCATCCCGTCCTGCAGCTATGCAGGTCGCAAGGGGTCTAGGTATTGAGTACAGAGAGGGGTTTTTTAAAAATAGATATGTAGGTAGAACATTTATCATGCCAGGTCAATCTAAAAGAAAAAAATCTGTTCGCCAGAAATTAAATGCTATGGGATCAGAGTTTAGAGGTAAAAATGTTCTTATAGTCGATGATTCTGTTGTAAGAGGCACTACCTCCAAAGAAATTGTTCAAATGGCTAAACTGGCAGGAGCAAATAATGTTACCTTTACTTCAGCCGCACCCCCAGTCAGGTTTCCCCATGTTTATGGTATTAATATGCCATCAAGGAAGGAATTAATTGCTTATAATAGAAGTGTTAGTGAAATAGCGCAGGAATTATGTATAGATAGTATGGTATATCAGAAGGTAGAAGATTTAAAAGAAGCTATTACTATTGGTTCAAATATAGATAGACTAGATATGTCCTGTTTTACAGGAGAGTATATAACTGGCAAAATATCAAAAGAGTATTTAAACTGGGTAGAGTTAACCCATCTTTCATAAAATTAGTTTATTAAAGTATATATTTTTTCAATTACTTCTTGATCTCTTAGCTCTAAGTTAGATATGTTTAATTTTTGACTTGTATCTAATATAATATTCTTTGCATTTACCCGCGTATTTCTGCCAGCACTAGTAGTTAATGAAATTAAAGTTTCTCCATCAGCGACATCTATTATTTTGTCAAATTGGGATGTTTTTTCTTTGATTTCTATTCCAATATCACCTAAGGAACCTCTTGTAGTAGATCTAATATGGGATATATCTAGTTTGGCTAAAAGGCCGTTTTCAGAAGCGATGAATAGTGTCTTATGTTCTTGATTTTGATATGCTACGGCCCCCGCAATATTTTCGTTAGGCAGTAATCTCATTGTAGTTGGACCCTGGGCGAGTTTTCCCATTATTGGTAAGTTTTTATCATTGACAGAAAGTTTTAGCATTCTCCCAATATCACTTACTATAATTATTTCAGATTTTGGGTAGCAAATAATAGCTGATTTTAATAATATGCCTTTTTTTAATTTTAAAACTGTTGAAGCTCTGCCTGACATTTCTAGTATTTCATCTAAGGGAAGCCGTTTAAATCTCCCGTCACTACTTAGTAAGCCAAGAGTTAGTTTTTGATCTAAAGGTAGTGAAAGTATCTTGACTATCTTTTCTCCTTCTAGTCCACCTGGTAAAAATTTATCTATTGTTCCAGGTTGTTGTCCAGCAAATTCCCATCTAATTAGAGCAACTCTTCCATTTTCTGTTACGGCTAGTAATCGTGGTTTTGATTCTATTGATAAAATTATTTCAGCAGGAGAGATTTCATTGTTCAAACTAGACTCTTGATCTAAATGAAGTCGGCCAAGCGTTTGCGGGCTTACGATTTTGACCTGTCTATCTGCTTGTATAATTATTTTTCCATCTTTATTTAGAGCTTCGAAGGCTTGTTGACGTTGTAATTCTGTATTTGGTCTTTGACTGGCTGTTTTCTCAGCCAAAAGCTCATCACCACCTTCTATTAATCTAGTTTTTCTAGGATTCCCAAATTTCTTTTTTAGGGCTTTTAATTCTTCAATTATTTTCTTTAGTAATTGATCTCTATTATCTAAAAGACTTTTTAGCTCCTTTCTCTTTAAATCTAAATTTTTCGATTCCTCTCTTAATGTTTTCTGTTCTAAACCAGTTAAACGTCTTAGTGGCATAGCTAAGATCGCATCTGCTTGTTTTTCCGTGATTTCTAAATGAACGATTAGCTTGGCTCTTGCCGCTCCAACCTCAGGCGCATCTTGAATCAAATTTATTACTTCCTTTAAATTATTTAAAGCTTTAATTAATCCATTAACGACTTTTAATCGCTCTTCTGTTTTTGTTAAGGAAAATTGTATTCTCCTAACAACAGTCAACTCTCTGTATTCAACAAAGGTTTGCAATAAAAGCTTTAATGATAATTGTTTTGGTTGTCCATTCACAAGGGCAAGCATTATTGCCCCAAAATTGCTTTGAAGTGATGTTTTTCTATGTAGGTCCTTAAGAACTTTGTCGGCGTCTACATCTCTTCTAAGTTCTACAAGTATTCGCATACCATCTCTATCACTTTCATCACGAATATCGGCAATTCCTCCTATTTTGCCTTCATTAACTTGATCAGCTAATTTTTCAATCCACCCTGCTTTGCTTAGCTGATAAGGAAGTTCTGTGACAACTACAGCTCTTCGTTTGTGACGGCCTTTACCCGGTTGAACTTCTTCTATATGAGCTAAACCTCTCATAGGAATACTTCCTTTTCCTCTTAAATAAGTTTCTCTAAGCCCACTTCCTTTCAGAACTTCTCCGCCAGTAGGAAAGTCTGGCCCCGGTATGATTTCAGCTAATTTTTCATCACTTAACTCAGGTTTTTGAATCAGTGCAATAAGCCCATTTACAAGTTCGTTTAAATTATGTGGTGGAATTGAAGTAGCCATTCCTACAGCAATTCCTGAGCATCCGTTTAACAGCAGAAAAGGAAGTTGCGCGGGAAGCACACTCGGTTCTTGCTGTGACCCATCAAAATTTGGGTTGAAATCAACTGTGTTTTCCCCTATTTCATCTAGAAGGGCTTCGTGAGCTATCGGAGCCAATCGTGTTTCTGTATAACGCATCGCTGCTGGTGGATCGTCATCAACAGAACCGAAGTTCCCATGACCATCTAAAACTGGATATCTACTAGCGAAGTCCTGTACTAAACGGACTAGTGCGTCATATACAGCTTGGTCTCCATGTGGATGGTATTTACCTAAAACATCACCAACTACACGCGCACACTTTCTATATGGCCGATCAGGAGTTAATCCAAGTTCGTGCATAGCGAAGAGTATTCGCCTTTGAACAGGTTTTAAGCCATCGCGAGCATCTGGTAATGCTCTTCCTACGATTACGCTCATTGCGTATTCGAGATAGGAGCGCTGCATCTCTTGATGCAGGGAAATTGGTTTCAGGCGCTCCTTGGCCATTCAATGCACCAAATAGTTAGCGGAAAACGGGCTAAGCCTACAGATCTATTCAATAACAAACAGTATTTGTATATCATTGGTCAGAATTTCAATCAGCGTTTGCTTCTGCAAGGTCTACAGCCGAGAACAGCTCTGGCTTTTGTAAGAGTTCCCTAGCTGCTTTCCGTAATTTGAATCCCCAAAGCTGTTCTTCTTGATATTTGGCTAAAACATAATTAGGATTTTGACTCAAAGCTTTATTGGCCAGATTTATAGCTTCTGAAGCTTGAGGCTGGATTTGATTTAACGCAGCGGCAAGAGCGAGCATTGGCTCGGCATTTTTTTCTATAATTAGCACTTCTCGCCAGGTTTGAATAGCTTTTTGCATTTTCCCCATTTCAAACAGTACGATAGCTTGGTTGTTGAGTGCTTCCCAGAAGGAGGGTTTTAAACTGCAGGCTTGTTTGAATGCTTTGAGAGCAGATTCAAAATTGGCTTGCATTATCCTTGCATTCCCTAGTTGGAAATAACCGTTTGAGTTTTTTGGATCCAGTTTTAGACCATGATTAAGAAGTTTAATAGCTTGATTTGGTTGATTTTGCTCTAATATTAAAGCTGCTTCCGCAAACCAAACCTCTGGGTTTTGAGGGTTGATTGTTTTTGCTTTAATTAAGGATCTGAGCGCTGCTTCGAGCTGGCCATTTCTATGTTGTGCTGCTGCAAGCACAGACCAAAGTCGCTCATCATGTGGTTGAAGCCTTACCGCAAGAGCCGCAAGATTGGCGGCTTGTTCGTTTTGACCAATTTGAAGTAATTGAGTAGCAGTGCGTCCAATATTTAGACTTGTTTGATAAAGAACTTGGGGATTTGGTTCGTATACATAAGGGATTAGTGCAGAAACAGGTCTTGCTGATAGGCACCCTGTCAAGCTAATAATTAATATTGCCAGGCGGTTAAAAATAGCCTTTAACGTTAAACTGTTTTGCATCATAATTAAAGGTTCACTCCTTTTAAGCTTATTAAAAGCTTTTCTTTTTCTTTTTCTGTACTGCATATGCATTTCTTCTCCACATCCATGGTTTGATTCTTTTAAGAGCGGAATTCCGCAAGTTGGTCTTCCATGTTTCATCATCCCATTGCAGAGCTTGTTTTGTTGTTAGGCCCAGGACCCATGGTTTTGGTTGGACATCAGGGTCTTTGCTGCTTGGAAGTGGTTTTTGATTCCAAGGACATATTTCTTGGCAGATGTCACACCCAGCAACCCAGTTACCAATTGATTCGGTTATTTCTGATGGTAGAGAGCTGTTGCGGTTTTCAATATTGTGATAAGCAATACAAAGTCTTGCATCTACTACAAAAGGCTCTGTGATTGCGTTTGTTGGACAGTGCTCCAAACACAGTTGACATTGACCACATGATGGTGTTGCTGGTTTGTCTGGGATTAGGGGTTCTGTGCATAAAAGGTGCCCAATCACCATCCAGGAACCATTTTGAGCATTGATTAGGTTGCTATTTTTTCCAATCCAGCCAATACCCGCTTCTTCTGCCCAAGCTTTATCTAGTAAAGGTGCTGTGTCGACGCAAACTTTCCAACGGCAACCAGGCCTTTCTTTTTCTAGCCAGCGTCCAATTTTTCTAAGCCTTTGATTGACGACCTTGTGATAATCCTTACCCCAGCCATAACGCGCGATTGATAAGGTTCCTGGGATGGGATTTTTATCTACGTAATAGTTAAGTCCTACAGCCAATACGCTGCAAACACCTTCAAGAAGGGTTTCTATTTTTTTGCGGCGTTCAGCAGCCATCCAGTTCATGTCTGCTTGATAATTGGCGTTTAGCCATCGCTCCAACGCTGCTGTCCTAAGCGAAAGTCTTTTGCTGCCTGGAATTCTTGCAATACCCACAGGGGTAAAACCTTCAATTTTGGCCTGGTTTTTGAGTTCTTGAGTGAGTTCTGACTGGGTCCAAATGGCTTTCACAAAAAAACGACCGTAAAGTTGGGACTCCTATGGCATCTTTGCCTTGTCTGATACTGATATTAGTCCTAGTTCTGCTAGGCACTTCGCATCTCTAATGAGTTGGGTTGGCTTCACCTTGGTTTTATTGTTTTTTTTGCAGGTTTTTGTTGTCCTTAGTAGTGGAAATTGGGGAAATCGTATTTATGAGCAATTAGTTATAGAGCGTTTGGTTCATCAGGCTCCTATGGCCTTCCTTGGGTTAGTTGTAATGGCGATGAGCTTTAGATTGAATCGTACTGAAAACAGGTCATTTTCTTTTAAATGGTTTGTTTGTGGACTGTCCTTAATCATTGCTCTGGCAATGTTTTCTTTGGTTCCAATTGGGCTTTCTGGGAATCGAATTCTTTCAGAGGAAGCGGATCAGCTTTTGACTCAAAAGCGTGACCAACTCGCGATAGCACGCAAACAATCTCAAAACGATATCGTTTTGCTGAGTCTTGGAGAAGATTTGGCTCAAGCAGGTCGCTTGAAATTAGATGCTAGTGATTTAGAAAAGAGGAGAGCAGCAAAGGATTTTATTGATCAACAACTTGGTCAAATGGTTGATCAGATCCAACAAGCAGAACTTCAAAGTGCTTTGGCTACAAAGCAAAGGACCATTGGAGGCACCTATAGCGTAGTTGTCCTTTGCGTTGGTTTTATGTTGCTTGCTCTGACAGCTGTTCTATAAAAAGACAGAAATAACCTTTAATATGGCTAACTTGGTTAAATACTTCTTATCTAAGGCATAAGACGGACCTTTGGTGCAGTCGAATCCCAGACCAGATCTTCCGTTGGGCTCCAGGCTTCAGCAAGATCTTAAGAATGACCTGATCGCCGGGTTGTTGGTGGTAATTCCACTTGCTACAACCATTTGGCTTTCGACAATTGTCAGTCGTTTTGTTCTGGCATTTTTGACTTCGATACCTAAACAGTTAAATCCTTTTATCACTCTCAATCCACTTCTTCAGGATTTGATCAATTTGGCTTTGGGGTTAACTGTTCCGTTATTGGGGATACTCTTAATTGGACTGATGGCTAGAAATATTGTTGGCAGATGGTTGCTTGAATTTGGCGAAGGAACCCTTTCTAGGATCCCTTTGGCAGGGTCTGTTTATAAAACATTGAAGCAATTGCTGGAAACCTTTTTAAGAGATAATTCTTCTCGTTTTCGTAGAGTTGTTTTGGTGGAATATCCCAGGGAGGGATTGTTTAGTGTTGGCTTTGTTACTGGCTCTGTAGGCCCTTCTTTGCAGCCAGATTTAGAGAAGCCTTTGCTTAGTGTCTTTATTCCAACAGCTCCAAACCCTACAACTGGGTGGTATACCCTTGTTCCTGAGTCCTCTGTAAAGGATTTGAATATTTCTGTAGAAGATGCTTTTAGGACGATTATTTCTGCAGGAATTGTCAATCCTGATGAACGAGAAGCCCCAGTGAATAGAAGTTTTTCAAGTCTTTTTGCTCAACTCAGAGCAACTACAGCTTCCTCTTCCCCTTCTGCCCAGGGTTGATAGGAGGGCTTTTTTGTCTTTAGAAGATGCCAATTAGGTCTGTTACTAGAGAATTAGCACTTTTGGTGTTGAGTCAAATTCCTGAGAGTCAACTACACACGTTGACGAGCAGTTCCCTTTCGAGTTTGTTGAATAAGGCTTTAGAGAGTTTGATGCAGCATTGGAGAGAACAGCTTGACGCCACTGCGATTGGTCTGGAGAGTGCTCAACAAGATTTATTGGACAGTGAACTTCAAGATTCCGACAGTAGTTCATTGAGTCGGGTGCGTGATCATTTAACTGCTTCTTTGAATTCCTCAGAAAAGGTTTTAAATAGCCTTTCAGCTTGCTTAGAGCTGCCAAGATTAATTGTTTTGGGAGATCAGGAGGAAATTAGACTTGCTTCTATTAAACGAGTGGATTTGGTTTTACAAGAAAGTCAAAAGATTGACTCTCGATTGGATGCCGTAATGGAAGGCTGGCGATTGAAGCGTTTGCCAAGAATAGATCGAGATATTTTGAGACTATCAGTAGTTGATTTGATGTTTTTGCAAACACCAGTAGCTGTAGCTTGTAATGAAGCTGTTGAATTGGCGAATCGTTATAGCGATGAGCAGGGTAGACGCATGATCAATGGTGTTTTGCGAAGATTGCAAGATGCTTCTTTTGCTGAGATTTCCTGATGGGTTACGACGGGTTTAAACGCCAAGAAACAAATTCTTCTTTTCCTGAGGAATTAGAAGATGGAATTTCTGATTTAAGTGAACAAGAAAAATTGTCTGCTCAGGCTGATGAAACAGAGGAGGCCTCCCAAGAAGAAGATCCTTTGCTGTGGGCCAAGCAAGCTTATGAAAGGCTCAAAAAACAACAGGAGGAGGAGCGTAAAAAAATTGAAGTTGTAGAGCAGGAAAATGAAGATAATGCTTCCAATCAACAACAATTAGCTAATTTAGATTTAAAAGAAGATAAAAGTGAGACATCCAGAGAAGATAATTTTTTAGAATTAGCTGGTGAAAATAAAGCAGCTCGCCATGCAAAGAGTGAATTAGAAGTTTCTGAAGCGAAGGTTGACGTGACTCCAGTACTTGGAGAATTTGATGATACTTTTACTTGGTCAGCGGAGATTTTGGCTGCCCAAGGTAAAAGAAAAGATCAGATTTCGGTTGAAGATATTGATTGGCTTGGAAGATTAAGGAGGGGTTTAGAAAAGACACGCCAAGGTTTTGTTACTGAACTTTTGGAAAGATTGGGAGATGATCCACTTACCCCAGCGACTTTAGATGAATTAGAAACATTGTTGTTAAGAGCTGATGCTGGGGTAGATGCCACTGATCAGGTTTTAGAAGCCCTTAGACGCCGTTTAAATGAAGAAGTTCTTGACTCTCGTGAAGGCTTGCGCTTTCTCAAAGAACAATTATGTTCATTGATTGACAAACCTATTAATGACAGCGGAACAGAGCTTCTTGCCCCTCAGCGAGGGTGCTTGAACATATGGCTTTTAGTTGGTGTTAATGGTGTAGGAAAGACAACGACTTTAGGTAAGTTGGCTAATCTTTCTGTTAGAAGTGGATATACTACTTTGATCGCAGCAGCTGATACTTTTCGTGCTGCCGCAGTTGAACAGGTTCAAGTATGGGGAGATCGTAGTGGAGTACAAGTTATTGCTAATAACACAACTAATGCTGATCCAGCTGCAGTAGTTTTTGATGCTATTGGGGCGGCCAAATCTAAGTCTACAGATTTATTGTTAGTAGACACTGCCGGTCGCTTGCAAACTAAGCATAATCTTATGGAGGAATTAAATAAAGTTAGGAGAATAATTGATCGCTTAGCTCCTGAAGCTAAAGTTGAATCATTATTGGTTTTAGATGCTAGTCAAGGGCAAAATGGGCTTCGTCAAGCAATGGCTTTTGGTAAGAAAGCTGGCTTGACTGGTGTGATAATTACTAAATTAGATGGATCTTCCAGGGGTGGTGTCGCTTTAGCAGTCTCTTCTGAGGCTGGTCTACCTATTAGATTTGTGGGAGCTGGAGAAGGCATAAGAGATCTTCGACCCTTCAAAAGTTTTGAATTTGTTGAAGCACTACTAGCTTTTAAATAATTTCAAGGTTTTTCTTTAAATGTCTTGCTAGCTTTTTAGACCTGTAGTGGTTATGTGGTGAGCAATAAACCACCAAGGCCCCATCAAGCTCAGGACTCTCGTACTTTTCCGCAGTCCCCTACTGCTTTTGTCTCCTTGCGTCAATTACTAGATAGTTTGACCAAGGAGCAATTGCGCAACCAAGAATTGTTGGTTTCTTTGGGATTTGCCTTACGCAGTTTTACTAATTTACATAGATTTTTGGAATTAGTTCCAGTGCTTGCGTCTCGATTAGCAGGTGTAGAAGGTGCCTTGGTTGTTCCTTTTCTTGCTGATGGTCGCATTTGGCGGGATCAGTTGCAAGCAGATCCTTCTGAGTTAAATCAAGACTTATTAAGTAAGTTGTTGATGTTTAAGCAAGGAATGGCTAAAGGTTTTGCATCAGATGAAAGTCAATTAATCGCATTAGACCGTGTTGTTCAGCGTCATATGCCTAAGGCAGGTATTTTTGCGACCTCTTTAGTTGCAAGAGGCCGCCAGAGAGGACGTTTATATGTATTTAATAGAAATAAGCCACTTGTATGGAGTGATATTCATCGTCGTCATGTGCAATTGGTTGCTGATTTGACAGGTGTTGCTGTTGAAAATGATCAGATCGTTCAAGAGGTCAGAAGACATGAGCGGGTGGATCGTCAATTAAGTATTGGTGCAGAGATTCAGTCTCAACTTCTCCCAGATCATTGTCCCATTATTGAAGGGGTTGAATTGGCAGCTTGTTGTAGGCCAGCTTTTGAAGTTGGAGGTGATTATTATGATTTTATTCCTACCCGTCCTGAGTTTGTTGGCCCTAAAAGAGAAAAGGGTCGTTGGGCGCTTGTGATTGGCGATGTCATGGGTAAAGGAGTGCCGGCTGGTTTATTAATGACTATGTTAAGAGGAATGCTGAGAGCAGAGGTATTAACTGGGTTATCGCCTGATCGAATTCTTCATGACCTTAATCAATTGGCTCAAGAAGACTTAGCGCAATCCCATCGATTTGTTACTCTCTTTTATTCTGATTATGATCCATATTCACGTTCCTTACGTTATGCAAATGCTGCGCATAATCCTCCCTTATTATGGAAGGCCGATCAAAAATCTGTAAGTCGATTAGATGCTCCAGGATTTTTAATTGGGCTTCAATCAGAAGCTGACTATGGCTTGGGAGAAATAGTTTTGAGCCCTGGTGATGTTCTTCTTTATTACACCGATGGTGTAACCGAGGCGGCTGGGCTGTCGGGTGATCGGTTTGATGAAGAGCGACTGATTAAGGCTTTGGAGATTTGTTGTAGAGCTGGTTTAAGCGCTCAAGGCATATTAGATAAGTTGTTTTTGCGCCTAGATCGGTTTGTGGGTGGAGACCATCAGCTTGAAGATGATGCCTCTATGGTTGTTTTGAAGGTTCGAGAAGAATTAACCCTTCCTTCTTTGCATGTGTCTCTACCCTGAAGATCAGTTTTAATCAGAGTGGAAGAATGACAGGAGGGGTAACTGGAGGATCAAAGACAGGTTGGAGTGACAGGTTTGAGGAGGGGCTTCATCCGGCAATAGAAGTTTTTAATGCTTCTATTGCATTTGATATCACAATTCTTCAGGAGGATTTAGATGGATCAATTGCTCATAGTCGAATGTTGGCTGATTGTGGGGTAATTACTAAGGAAGAATTTGCAGAGATTTCAAGAGGCCTTGAACAGATTCGTCTTGAGGCCAAGGAGGGAACTTTTCAGCCAGACCTAACCGATGAGGATGTTCATTTTGCGGTAGAGCGACGATTGATTGCTTTGTTGGGTCCAGTGGGTAAGAAATTACATGCTGGGCGCAGTCGTAATGATCAGGTAGGAACTGATCTTCGCCTTTGGTTAAGACGTCGCATCGATGAAATTGAGCAGCATCTTGTTCGCTTGCAAATTGCCTTGTTGGGTCAAGCAGAGTCTCATGCGGATTGGTTAATTCCTGGTTATACACACCTTCAACGAGCTCAACCGGTTTGTTTAGCGCATCATCTTTTGGCTTATGTAGAGATGCTTCAACGTGATCGTGATCGTCTTTTGGAGGTTCGTAGACGCGTAAACATTTCACCACTTGGTGCGGCAGCTTTGGCAGGAACTTCCTTGCCGATTGATCGTCGTCAAACTGCACTAGAGCTAGGGTTTGACGACATTTATAGAAATAGTTTAGATGCTGTTAGTGATAGGGATTTTGCAGTTGAATTTGCGGGTTTTTCAGCATTAGTTATGGCTCATATGAGTCGTTTGGCTGATGAAGTTATTTTGTGGGCTTCAGAAGAATTTGGGTTTGTTCAGCTTACGGATCGATGTTCGACTGGAAGTAGCTTAATGCCACAGAAAAAAAACCCTGATGTACCTGAATTAATTCGAGGAAAGACCGGACGTATTTATGGTCATCTTCAAGGTCTTTTGACAATGATAAAAGGACTTCCCCTCGCTTATAACAAGGATTTTCAGGAAGACAAAGAAGCATTATTTGACACTGTTGCGACTACTAAAAATTGTCTTCAGGCGATGTATATTTTATTCGAAGAAGGATTAGTTTTTTCTCAGGAAAGGTTAAGCGTTGCAGTGCAAAGTGATTTCTCTAATGCAACAGATGTGGCAGATTATTTGGTGAAAAAGGGAGTTCCTTTTCGTGAGGCTTATCAGATCGTTGGAGGATTGGTAAAAACTTGTTTGGATCAGAAAGTTTTGCTTCGAGATTTAACCCTTGCTCAATGGAAGGCCTGTCACCCTTCCATCGGTGAAGATTTGCTGGATAAACTTCCCCCGCAGAGTGTTGTCTGTTCTAGAAAAAGTGAAGGGGGGACTGCGTTTGTTCGTGTTCAGGAGCAGTTGGAATATTGGCGAAGTCGCCTTGGTTCCATGAAAGAGTGATTTAAGTTTTTCCTCTGCGGTTTAATCTATAGGTGTTATTGGTTATTTGATTCCTTAAGAATCATTAGCCAATTAGGATCCCTTTGATCCAATCGGTCCATTTTCTGTCCAATTTAGACAAGTGAGTATTTTCGTTGGCAATCTGCCCTTCCGCGCTGAGCAGGAAGACATCATTGAATTGTTTGCGCCCTTTGGTGAGGTCGCTAATTGTTCCCTCCCTCTTGAAAGAGACACTGGACGAAAGCGAGGTTTTGCTTTCATTGAGATGTCTGATGAGGCTGCTGAAGCCGCCGCTATAGAAGGCTTGCAAGGAGCGGAGATGATGGGCCGTCCATTGCGCATTAACAAGGCTGAGCCCCGAGGCAGTGCTCCAAGAAGAGGCGGCGGCGGCTATGGCGGCGGCGGCTATGGCGGCGGCGGATATGGCGGTGGCGGCGGCTATGGCGGCGGTGGTGGCTATGGCGGCGGCGGCTATGGCGGCGGCGGCCAAGGTGGCTATGGCGGCGGTGGTCAAGGCGGCTATGGCGGTGGCGGCCAAGGCGGCTATGGCGGCGGCGGCGGCCAAGGTGGCTATGGCGGCGGTGGTCAAGGCGGCTATGGCGGTGGCGGCCAAGGCGGCTATGGCGGTGGTGGCCAAGGCGGCTATGGCAGTGGTGGCCAAGGTGGATATGGCGGTGGCGGCCAAGGTGGCGGTAACGCTTCTAGTGGTGCCAAAGGTTGGGAAGATCGTAGTTATGGTGGAGGATCTTCTTCCGATTCTTCTGGACATGATGAAGGGCGTAGCCGTAGAAGAAGAGGTACAGCACCTGAAAAAGATGGTGGATTTTCTGGCGACGAAAATTCAGATTACGGTGGTGCCGAAGGTTAATTAGAAGTTGAACTGTTAAAGGCCTAAATTTTCCAATTCCTTTATAGCTTCTTCTAGTACAGTTAAATTTGCACTTCTATTTTGAGCCTTAAGTGTAAGATTTTTTCTCCATAATCTTGCACCAGGCACTCCTTCTACGATTTGCAATAGGTGTCGAGATATGTCCCATAGTTTTCCATCTCTGGCTAGATGTTTTTCAGCATAAGGTAATAGGTTTTTTATTATCTCTGAAGGATTGATTTCTTTAGCTGAGTCTCCATAAATGATTTCATCAATATTTTTCCATCTAAGTGGATGTTCGTATGCGGCTCTTCCAACCATTGCTCCATCGCAAAATGCCAATGCATTTATGCAATCGATTGGTGTTTGCAGGCCGCCATTAAGTTCAATGATGACATGAGGCAGTTGTTTTTTCAGTGCAGCTACTCTTTCATATTGAAGAGGGGGTATTGTTCTATTCTCTTTTGGATTTAGTCCTTCAAGCCATGCTTTTCTTGCATGAATTGCAAATCGTTTAGCTCCTCCATTTGCAACTTCCACTACGAAATTCTTTAATAGATAGTCATTATCTAAATCATCTATGCCAAGTCGATGTTTTACGGTTACTGGTATAGAACTTGCATTAGTCATTGCTTCTACGCATTGTGCTACATGACTAGGTTTAGCCATAAGACAAGCTCCAAAATTGCCTGATCTGACCTTTTTGCTAGGACACCCCACATTTAAATTAATTTCGTCGTAACCCCATTCTTCTGCCAGTTTTGCTGCTTCTGCTAAAAGCTTTGGTTCATCTCCACCAATTTGAAGTGCGATTGGGTGTTCAATATTATCGAAATTAAGTAATTTGCAGGGATTTTTTTGGTGGTGTAGTGCTTTCGCCACGACCATTTCGGTATACAGTAAGCTGCGTTTTGTAATTTGACGCATCAACACTCTGAAGTGAGAGTCAGTCCAATCAAGCATTGGTGCGACACTAAATCGATATGCTTCCTCAATGCTTGAGGAAGATTTGTTTACTATTGCTTGGTTTGGAACGCACTTTTCCATAGGTCTTGTCTAGAACAGTCTTGTTGGTTTTGATTGGTTTATGCACACTATCTCTTCTCTTTTTAGTCGTCGTTCACTTCTTATGTCAGTAATTGCAGGTTTATTAGCATTCTTTCGAAGTCCTTCCTTGCTATTGGCTGCCTCAAAGGCAGATGATAGTTCATGGGACTTAACAGATTCGGATTGGAGGGGAAGGCTATCAAAAGAGGCTTACAATGTTTTACGTGATGAAGGTACTGAAAGACCTTTTACTAGTCCGTTGAATGATGAGAAAAGAAGTGGAACTTTTCATTGCGCGGGTTGTGATTTGCCTTTATTTTCTTCCCAGGCAAAATTTGATAGTGGTACAGGATGGCCTAGTTTTTGGGCTCCATTAGATAATTCGATTGATACTAAAGTCGATTTTAAGTTGATTGTGCCCAGAACTGAATATCATTGCCGCCGATGTGGTGGCCATCAAGGACATGTTTTTAACGATGGTCCAAGACCAACAGGAAAACGTTATTGCAACAATGGAGTTGCTCTCACTTTCAAGCCAACAATTTGATCTAATTGTTGTAGGCGGTGGTGCCGCAGGTTTCATGGCTGCTATCACAGCAGCTGAACAAAGTAATGCTTCTGTGCTTTTATTAGAGGCCACACGTAAGCCATTAGATAAAGTACGAATTAGTGGAGGTGGTCGATGCAATGTAACTCATGCCTGTTGGGATCCAAGTGAACTCATAACCAAATATCCCCGAGGAGGTATTGCTTTATATAGTCCTTTCACTCGTTTTGCTTGTGGTGATTCAATTAGTTGGTTTGCTGAGCATGGAGTTGAATTGGTTGTAGAGGAGGATGGCAGGATGTTTCCTAAAGCCAATACTTCCTTGGCAATAGTTAATTGCCTAAAAAAAGCAGCTAAAAAAGTTGGCGTGAAGTTACTTCAAGAAGCTTTGGTAAGTACTATAAGAACTGATTTAAATGATCTCTTTATTGTTACACTCCAAGATAAATCCTTTGCTTTTGCCAAAAAAGCATTACTTGCCACAGGAGGGCATCCTTCTGGGCGGAAGATGGCAAAGGCTTTAGGTCATAATATTATTAAACCTATTCCTTCATTGTTTACTTTTAAATTAGCTGAGCCCCGTTTGAATAAGTGCAGCGGCATATCTCTTGATTCGGTTAAATTAAATATCAGGGTGGGCGGAGAGTGTTTTGAGCAACTTGGTAGAGTGCTCATAACTCATTGGGGCATCAGTGGTCCTGCAGTTTTACGTTTAACAGCTTATGCAGCTAGGGCTCTACATAAAGATAAATATAAGGCTAAAATTACTATTAATTGGCTGGGTAATTTAGATAGAACTTACATCCAAGAATTTATTCGTAAATTTCGTCATGAAAATGCATCCAAAAGGATCAAAACAGTTAAACCCTTTTCGACTATACCTAAACGATTTTGGTTATTACTCTTATCGCTTGCCTCGATAGATCCCGATTTGCGTTGGGCTGACTTTTCTTATAAATTTGAGCAGTCATTAATTGATTGTTTGATTAATAGTCAATTTCGTGTTGAAGGTAGAGGCCCTTTTGGGGAAGAATTTGTGACAGCTGGTGGTGTTGAATTGGATGAAATAGATCTTTCTACAATGGAAAGTCGTATATGTTCAGGTTTATATATTGCCGGAGAATTATTGGATGTAGATGGAATTACAGGTGGTTTTAATTTCCAACATTGTTGGAGTAGTGGCTGGTTAGCAGGCAAGTCAATTGCCAATGCAATTAATAAAGCCTATTAAATCCATAAAAACTAGATTAAAGTATTGATTTGTATTCTTGTAATTGGTTGCTAATACACATAGGTCATTTTGTTGGTAATTATTACGTCAGATAGGTGCGGGCTTCCGCAGCTTGTCTGAGGACCACTTCACCCATCAACATGGGTGCATGTGAAGCTAGAAGTGCACAGTATGAGTGAAGACGTGACCTCACAAGCTCAGGATCCAAAGGGATCAGGTTCTGAGGAAAATTCATCAGAATCTGGGAATACTCAATCTGTTGAGCCGATGGCTGACAAGGATTCCAGTAGTGCTCAATTGCCTATTGAACAGGCTCAAGCTGAGAATTCAGCCGATGACGGATCTCTGGGAGATAAGCCATTAACCCCTGATAGCGAAGCTCGACTTCAGCAACTGGAAGAGGAGCATGAGACTCTTCGAAGTCAATACATGAGAATTGCAGCAGATTTTGACAATTTCAGAAAGCGGCAATCACGTGATCAGGATGATCTCCGAGTACAGCTCACTTGTACGACTCTTAGTGAGATTCTTCCAGTAGTTGATAACTTTGAGCGTGCGCGACAACAGTTAGATCCTCAGGGCGAAGAGGCACAAGCCCTGCACCGTAGTTATCAAGGCTTGTATAAACAGCTGGTTGATGTTTTGAAGCAGTTAGGGGTTGCACCAATGCGTGTAGTTGGTCAGTCCTTTGATCCAAACCTGCATGAAGCGGTTTTACGTGAGCCTAGTGATGAGCACCCAGAAGATGTTGTGATTGAAGAACTACAACGTGGTTATCACCTCAATGGACGTGTTTTGCGTCATGCTCTTGTGAAGGTCTCTATGGGATCACAAAAAAGTTCAACTAATGATTCTGCTTCTGATCAAGAAACCTCTGAGCAGATCCCTGATGAGCTCTTATCGCCGGATAAAGAAAACCAATGATCTTTCTTTTGGTCTTTACTCTGATGCAATGTTGATGGTCTGATGGCAGATTTTTACGATCTTCTCGGTGTTAGCAGGGATGCTGACGGAGATACCTTGAAACGGGCTTATCGCCGTTTAGCACGTCAGTACCACCCTGATGTTAATAAGGATCCTGGTGCTGAGGATCGCTTTAAGGAAATTGGGCGAGCTTATGAAGTGCTTGGTGATCCCCAGTCACGAGCACGTTATGACCAATTTGGTGAGGCTGGGCTTGGTGGGGCAGCTGGGATGCCAGACATGGGAGATATGGGAGGCTTTGCAGATTTATTTGAGACATTTTTTAGTGGGTTTGGTGGAGGCGCTTCTGCTGGGCCTCGCACGCAACGTAGAGGACCGCAACAGGGTGAAGATCTTCGATATGACTTAACGATCGATTTTTTGCAAGCGGTTTTTGGAGAAGAAAAAGAAATAAAAGTGCCGCATTTGGAAACTTGTGATGTTTGCCAAGGAAGTGGGGCGAAAAAAGGAACTCGACCTGTTACTTGCAGTACTTGTGGAGGGGTAGGACAGGTTCGTCGCGCTACTAGAACTCCTTTTGGCAGCTTTACCCAAGTAGCTGAATGCCCGGCTTGTGGTGGAACGGGCCAGGTAATTGCAGATCCGTGCCCTGCATGTTCGGGACAAGGAGTACGTCAAGTTAGAAAAAAATTGCGTATCAACATTCCTGCTGGAGTTGATAGTGGAACGCGCTTAAGAGTTACTGGTGAGGGCAATGCCGGTTTACGGGGAGGTCCTTCAGGGGATCTATATGTGTTTTTGAAGGTAAAAAGTCATCCAAAGTTGAAACGTGATGGCTTAACTGTTCTTTCAGATGTAAATGTTAGTTATCTTCAGGCGATTTTGGGGGACACCATCCAAGTTGATACTGTTGATGGTTTATCCGACCTTGATATACCTGCAGGGACTCAACCGAATGCGGTTTTAACTTTGGAAAATAAAGGTATTCCTAAGCTAGGGAATCCTGTTGCTAGGGGTAATCAGCGTATCTCAGTAAAGGTACAATTGCCCACAAGATTGTCTGATGAAGAACGTGGTTTGCTAGAGAATTTAGCTAGTCATCATTCTGCTAAAGGACCACAACATCATCATCACAATAGTGGTTTGTTTGCACGTTTGTTTGGTCAAACTTGATGAGATCTACACTCTCATCAAATAAGATGGACCTGCGAGGTACGCCCTGTCCATTAAATTTTATTCGCTGTAAATTAGCTCTTGAAAGGTTAGAAAATAATGAGTTGCTTCAGGTTGATTTGGATGTGGGAGAGCCAGAATCTATGGTTATCTTCGGTCTTCGAGATGCAGGGCATAAGGTTGAAATTGTGGGTTACGAAGATGATTGGATGAGGGTTTTGGTTGTCAACAACTGTGGAGAGTGAATTCAATTCTTTAATAGGTACTGTTGTGGCTTCACAAGCCAATTATTTTGAGGTTGAGTTAGACGATCTAAATAAGAATATTTTGATGGATTTGAATGGTTTTGATCATCAAAAATCTCTTCGAATACTGTGTACCCGAAGGAGTCGTTTGGATCATATAGGTACCCTCGTGTCGACAGGTGATCGTGTTTGGATCGAAGCTATTGACTGGAAAGCTTGTACGGGAGTAATTGTTAAAGTAGAACCGCGAATAAGCTGGATTGATAGGCCTCCAGTTGCCAATATTACTTCCTTATTTGTTGTCTTATCATTGAAAAATCCCGCTTTTGATTTAGATCAGGCCAGCCGTTTTTTGCTCACAGCAGAAAAAACAGGATTAGATTTGCACTTATTGCTTACAAAGACAGACTTGATGGCAAAGAATAACGTGGAGCAAATGTTAAAACGAATAGAAGATTGGGGTTACGAACCTATTCCTATTTCAATTAAAAGTGCAGAAGGTTTGGATCATTTGAAATCCCTATTTCTCAAGAAAGGCTTAGCAGTCCTTTGTGGGCCTTCAGGAGTAGGTAAAAGTAGTTTGCTTAGCTATTTTCTGAAAAAAAAATCAATTAGAGTCGGCAAGTTATCTGGCAGATTACAACGTGGTCGCCATACAACTAGACATGTGGAACTTTATTCCTTTGCGACAGGTTGTTATGTTGCAGATACACCAGGTTTTAATAGACCTTCTCTTGAATGTGACCCCTCTGATTTACCTTATCTTTTTCCAGAAATTAGGAGTAAGCTCAATGAGAATAGATGTAAGTTTAGAAATTGCTTGCATTTAGACGAACCTGGCTGCTCAATTCCAAAAACCTGGGAGAGATACTCTTTCTATAGAAATTCTATTTTAGAAATACTTAATTCTCGGCGTTAAAATCAGGCAGATTTAATTTTAAGCCTCCGGTCAACTCTTCCATGCGCTCTTTCATTGTTGTTGTTGAGAGTTTGTATGCTGCCTGTAAAGCTTCTAAGGTAGCTTCTTCAATAGTTTCTTTAGACTCATTCAGAATAGTGTTGTTGAACTCAATTCGAAGGGGCTTTTGATTGCCCGAAATCCATACACTTACTCTCTTACTTTCATCTGTTGCTTGAAGCTCCATTTCATCCAATTCAACTTGAAGGCTTTGTGCTTCTTGTTGGATTTGTTGTGCTTTTCGAAAAGCTTCAGTTAATTGACCGAAATTGGGTAGTCCGAACGCTGCCATGGTTTTTAGAGGCGATAGTTGAATGCTAATGGTTTGAGTTAGATCCGAAGCCAAGAAATTTAACTTCAGTATGTAGTTTTAATCCATAGGCTTTTTCGACTTCGCATTGTATAAAGCTAATCAAATCATTTATGTCTTTTGCAGAAGCTGCTGCTTGGTTGACAATAAAATTGGCATGAATATTGGAAATTTCTGCCCCACCTATTCTGTAACCTTTTAAGCCTAGCCCATCAATAAGTTGTGCGGCTTTTAATGGTTCTGGATTGCGAAATACGCTGCCGCAATTAGGAAGGCTGTATGGTTGTGTGCTTGTCCTATGTATCAGGTTTTCGTTTGTTTTTCGGCAGACTTCGTCGCTGTTATGTCCAGCCTCTAATTGTAAAGTGGCTGAGATAACAATCAAATCATCTTCTTGCAAGCGACTATGGCGATAACCATAGAGAAGATCTTCTTTTTTAAGTTCAAATTGCTTGCCTTCACTTAGGGACATTACGGTTAAGGTTTTCAGCAGGTCTGAGATGCAACCCCCTTGTGCACCAGCATTCATGACCACAGCTCCTCCTAGTGTTCCTGGTATACCTATTGCCCATTCCAGGCCATGGAGACCTTCCTTGGCAGCACGTCGAGACAAGCTAGGCAGTGGTTCGCCAGCGAAGGCTTTCACTAATCCGGTATCTCCATTCACTTTTGCTCCGTTTAACTTGCGAGTGCATACACTTAATCCTTGCAAAGTTTTATCGTTAACCAATAGATTTGACCCTGCTCCTAAAACTTGGCAGGGAATGTTTTGGGTGTGTGCCCAATTGATAAGTAATTGCAGTTCATTGGGATCATTTGGCTCTGCAAAAAACTCTGCTTTTCCTCCAACACGCAAAGTAGTGAAATTTGCTAATGAGACAAGGCTTTGCAGATTCAGTTCTTTAATCAAGGGCGTTATGCTGCCATAGTGGAGCACCATTCTTCTAAATCATTCTTCTCATTTAAATGATTCCAAATATTGTTTATATCGCCAGCACCGATAACAAGAATAAGATCATTATTGCGACTATACTTTTTGATTGATGTTGTTAAAGTCTCGAGATTTTTACCTAAGAATATGGGTACATTTGGGTTTAGCTTATTAATAGCTTGTTTTAATGCCTGACTGTTTGCATTGTTTATAGGCTTTTCTCCTGCAGAATAGACTGGTGCCAAGAATAAACAATCAACTTTGCTAAGAACTGAGGCAAACTCTTGTATAAATTCTTTCATTCTGCTGTAGCGATGTGGCTGGAAGACCACAACCAGTCTTTCAGGGGGATTATCAAAGATAGTTTTTTTACTTTTTATCATTATTTTAGCCATCGAGATTGTTGCAAGGACCTCACTAGGGTGATGTGCATAGTCATCAACAATTTGTCTACCATTCCAATTACCTCGAAACTCAAACCGGCGTCCAGGTGTTTGTAGTTCTCCCAAATGTTTTTTGATTTCTTTAAATGGTATGTTTTGTAGTCGACATGCACTAATTGCTCCTAAAGCATTGCTGAGATTATGTAATCCAGGTACTGGTATTTGAATACGAGAAATAAGTTTTCCTTTTTCATAAAAGTCTGCAATGGTTTGGTCTCCATATAATGCAATAGGTATTGCGGCAAAGTCGACGTCTTCGATGTTATTGATAGACCACCAGGCGGAAGCTTTGAAGTTATCCCTCAAGATGCGGCAGTCATAGTTAGCCAAGAGGCTTTTGGAGCCTTCAGCAAACTTTTGCATAGTTTTTATTAATTCGTTTAGGTTTGGATAGTGGTCTGTGTGATCTAGTTCCAAATTTGTTATTACACTGCAGTTTGCTTGAAATTTCACAAGGGTCCCGTCTGATTCATCGGCTTCAGCTACAAGAATTTCTCCATTACCTACATGGCTATTGCTACCAAAGCAAGGTACATAGCCACCAATTGCCGCTGTCGGGCCCTGATTGGCTTTCTCAAGCAAGGTGCTAATAAAGGTGCTTGTAGTGGTTTTTCCATGGCTTCCGCCTACAGCTATGGAAGTTTGTTCTTTTATTAGCTTTGCCAGAAGGTCTGACCGGTGCCATATTTCCAAGCGTAGGTTTTCAGCAGCTTTTAACTCTGGGTTGTTTAGGGGTATTGCGCTGCTTTTAATGATTAAGGGGCTGATTTCGTATGTCTTGCAAAGTTGGTGAATATTCGAATCCCTTTGTCCCTTAAAAAATTTAACGCCTTTTTCTATTAGTTGGCGGATGCTTGGGTTGATTTGTTGATCTGATCCAGAAATGAGATGTCCTCGATCAGCCAGTATTAGGGCCAGTGCAGACATCCCTACACCACCAAGGCCTATGAAGTGAATGGGTCTTTTGCTGTTAATCGGATTCGCCGTAGGAGGAGTAGACGGTTGAAAGATAGGTCACCTTTGCAAGAAAGGCCCGCTTTTGCATGGTTTTTGGAGCAGGTCGTTACTCCATGGATTGTTTTTCTTCGTTTTCTGTCCTCTGATTCGACAAGAATTTTTGGCATTTCTGTATGATCGGCGGCCAACTTACTTTGCGGTATTCCCGCTTTAGATATGACTCTGCGCGTTGCGATAAATGGATTTGGCCGAATTGGTCGCAATTTCATGCGTTGTTGGCTGAGCCGAGGAGCCAATACAGGTCTTGAAGTAGTAGGCATCAACGTCACTTCTGATCCCAAGACCAATGCCCATTTGCTCAAGTATGACTCAATTTTGGGTCAGATCAAAGATGCTGAAATTGGTTATACCGACGATACTTTTATAATTAATGGGAAAAGCATTAAATGTTTTTCAGACAGGAATCCTCTTAATCTTCCATGGAAGGAATGGGGAGTAGATTTAGTTATTGAATCAACAGGTGTTTTTAATACTGATGTTGGCGCAAGTAAGCATTTAGAGGCTGGAGCTAAAAAAGTGATTCTGACAGCTCCAGGCAAAGGCGATGGAGTTGGAACCTATGTTGTTGGGGTTAATGCTGATCAGTATCAACATGATGATTATCAGATATTGAGCAATGCAAGTTGCACGACAAACTGCTTGGCTCCAATCGTTAAAGTTCTAGACCAAAAGTTTGGAATCAATAAAGGCTTAATGACTACAATTCATAGCTATACTGGTGACCAAAGAATTTTGGATAATAGTCATAGGGATTTACGTCGTGCAAGGGCTGCAGCAATGAATATTGTTCCTACTTCCACTGGAGCTGCGAAAGCTGTTGCTCTTGTTTATCCAGAAATGAAGGGCAAACTTACTGGTATAGCAATGCGAGTTCCAACTCCTAATGTATCGGCAGTGGACCTTGTTTTTGAAGCTGGATGCTCAACAAACGCAGAAGAGGTTAATGCAGTTTTGAAACAAGCCTCTGAAGGGTCTATGAAGGGTATTATTAAGTATGGAGATCTTCCATTGGTTTCTAGTGATTATGCAGGAACTAACGAATCCACGATTGTCGATGAAGCGTTAACTATGGCTATTGGGGATAATTTGATTAAGGTACTCGCCTGGTATGACAATGAATGGGGCTATAGTCAGCGAGTAGTAGATTTGGCAGAAATAGTTGCTCAAAGATGGAAATAAGTTCTAAACTTATTCGGGAATAATTAGCCTTTTGCTTCAACATTTATAAATCAAGATTTGGCCTTTTGGGACCATAATTTGACTATGTAAAATGTTTAAAGCAAGTATTTGGTTTGATCTCCTCCCTGGTGTCTTTCCATATAATTAATGGCTCTCCTTCTTCTATGTGTCCAATAATTTGACATTTTGGATTTGATTTAATCCATGCATTTGCCCATGTTTTAGGCAGGCTTACTACAAGTTCAAAATCTTCTCCTCCATTTAGGCACCAGTTATCCCAAATTTTTCCTGACGGCCAATTTTCGGCTACCGGAAGTCTTTCAGGATCGAGCACAGCAACACATTGGCTGCTTTGACAGAGATTATTGATGGCTTCTAGGAGCCCGTCACTGCTATCAGTTCCACCTGCACGGAATGGCAAGTCTTTAGGTTTAGTGTTTTTGAGTGCTTTTAGGGCTGCTAAAGCAGGCTTGGGTCTTTGATGGGCTAATAAAGCTTTCTTTTGAAGGGTTTCTGGTAGTTCCGTAGTAGAAAGGTTTAAATCCTTTTGTAACAAGGCGAGACCTAATCGACTGAGTCCATGTGGACCACTTACCGCTAAATAATCTCCGGGTTTTGCAGAAGATCTATGGAGCCGGAGGTCACCTAAAGAACCAATAGCAGTTATGGAAAGTATCCTTTCGCTCCCTTGGGAACAATCCCCCCCCAGTAGTACGCCGCCAAATTTTTCTAAGCATTCAGAAATACCCTGGTATACGCCATCAACCCATAACCATTGTGTATTTGGCGGGGTGACCAATCCAACAGTGACCCCAAGGAAATGGTCGCTTCCGCTTGCAGCCAAATCTGACAGATTTGCTGCAACTGATCTCCATCCCACATCATTCGATGAAGTCGTGATCTCGCTAAAGTGAATACCTTCCACGAAGAGGTCCGTGTTAATTAAAAGTTTTTTTTCGTTAAGATTTAACTCTGCAGTGTCATCATCAGCCTGATTGTTCGGGACATATTTGCTTATTCTTTTTAGTAGTTTTCTTTCGCCAATTTCTTTAATAGTTTCATCCATGTTCCTCTAGACGATTGGCACCGTCAAGCACTTTGATAGAAAGCACTCGATCATCTCCTCCTAAGTTTTCTAATACATTAAAACCTTCGACGATGTAACCAAAAGCTGCATTTCTCCCATCAATTAGGTTGCGCCCTGCAGGTGTGAGCTCTGGTTCATACAAAAAAATGAAGAACTGAGAAGAACCATCATCTACTGCTTGGTCAGAATGAGACCAGCCTAGAGTGCCAAATGTAGAAAAAGGAAGTATTGGGGTTGATTTGTATAAACCAACATCTTCAAAGGTTTCATTGTAAAGGGTTTGAGATTCCTCTGGAACCCTTATTTCTAAAGGCACACGTCTTTCATCTCCAGTGTTGGGATTGATATAACCAATGTCTGGGCCGTCTGGATCCCCAGTTTGTAGTATGTAAAAGTCTTCGGCTCTATTAAATGGTAAATTATCATAAAATCCTTTAAGAGCTAGATCTACAAAGGCCCCTGAAGTCAGTGGTGCATTGTAACCATCAATTACAGCGATCATCTCTCCTTTGTTTGTATTAATTGAGACCGTTGCTCTTCCTAGTAATCTAGGTAAATCTTTGAATTCATCTGGAATATTGTAAGGAAAACCTTCAGTTAAGAAAAGTCCTTCTAGGTCGCCGATTTGATTTAGTGCTTTTCTACGTGTCTCTATGAAATTTGTTTGATTTTGACTGCTAGCATCTTGTCCAAGACTTTGTAGGCTTTCTTCTAAGGCCTCTAAGAGTGCTTTGCCTTCTTCTTGACGATTGATTGGAATATTCTCCAGGATTTGTTTTTTGCGAGTGGTTAAGAGAAATTGGGTGGAACTTGCTGCTTCGTTTAAAGCTGCCCATTTATTTCCAGGTATTTCGTTGCTAGTTACTTCAAGTGTGTGTTGAATCCCTTGCAGATCCGTTTGTTGTACAGGTAGTGCGTTGCGCAATATTGCAGAAGGATCTTTCAAAGCATTGCCAGGAGGGAGCCCAGCTAAAAGAGGCTTGCTTGCTAGGAGCCCAGTGGTGAGAAGGATTGTGAGGGCTGAAATAAGTAGACGCAAAATTGGCATTTAGCAGTTGAGTCCTTGTGGACTTTGGCACAGCTCTATGATCACCTAATCCGTTCCGCGGGAATGATCTCAAGTAACGACTTCCGGACAGGTACCACGATTGAACTGGATGGAGCTGTTTGGCGTGTTGTTGAATTCCTGCATGTCAAGCCTGGTAAGGGCTCTGCTTTCGTGCGAACCAAGTTAAAAGCTGTTCAGAGTGGAAATGTGGTGGAGAAAACTTTTCGTGCTGGAGAGATGGTTCCACAAGCTTTGTTGGAAAAGTCCACCCTTCAGCACACTTATATGGAGGCTGGGGATTATGTCTTTATGGATATGTCTAGTTACGAAGAGACTCGCTTGACTTCTAAACAAATTGGCGAGGGTCGTAAATATTTAAAAGAAGGCATGGAGGTGAATGTGGTTGCTTGGAATGGAGATCCGCTGGAAGTTGAGTTACCTAACTCTGTAGTTTTAGAAGTCACTCAAACAGATCCTGGAGTGAAGGGTGATACTGCTACAGGTGGTACTAAGCCAGCCATCCTTGAAACTGGCGCCCAGGTTATGGTTCCCCTTTTTATTTCTGTTGGTGAGAAAATTAAGGTTGACACTCGTAATGACAGCTATCTCGGGAGGGAGAACTAAACAACATGCAGCTTGATCATGAACAACTGCACCTTCTGCTTTCAGCATTGGAGCAAAGCGATATCCAAGAGTTTCGTCTGGAGGGGGATGACTTTCGCTTAGAAATCAGGCGAAATTTACCTGTTGCTTCTCAGACCTTAGTTCCTGTAATTTCTCCACCTACTACTGAGGTCCCAGCCACTTCATCAACTCCTCAACCCAAGTCAGAGCCCTCTCAGCCGGCAGGAAACCCACCTCCAGCAGGAGCTGGCTCTAGAGCTGATTTGCTAGACATTACAGCTCCTATGGTTGGGACGTTTTATAGAGCCCCTGCTCCAGGGGAACCCTCTTTTGTTGAAGTGGGTAATCGTATTGGTGTGGGTCAAACGGTTTGCATTCTTGAAGCAATGAAATTGATGAATGAATTGGAGTCCGAGGTCAGTGGTGAAGTAGTTGAAATTCTTGTGGATAACGGAACTCCCGTGGAGTTCGGTCAAGTGTTGATGAGAGTTAAGCCAAACTGAATTCAAGGATGACTTAAATCCCAAGCTGTTCTTATAGCTGCAATCATGCTGTTAGGTCTTGCTTTACCTGTCCCTGCGATGTCAAAAGCTGTTCCATGATCCGGGGAGGTTCTGAAAAAAGGCAGCCCTAACGTTGTATTGACAGCTTCATCGAAAGCTAGAAGTTTGATTGGAATCAATCCTTGATCATGATAAAGAGCAAGTATTCCATCGTAGGTATTAGAGGTTATTCTCCCTTGCCATGAAAGAGCGGCTGAAAGCCAGCAAGTGTCTGGTGGCAATGGTCCTTCTAGTTTTATATCTGGATTTTGTATTCGCCATTTGTCTAAAACTGGTTTTATCCATTCTTTTTCTTCTGTGCCTATTAATCCTTCTTCTCCTGCGTGGGGGTTTAAACCAGCAACTGCAAGTTTTGGATTTTTATTAAATTTTTTACAAAACTGTGAAAGTATATTTAGCTTTTCTTCTAAGACTAAAGGGGATAAGTAGTTGTTAAGTTTTAGTAGCGGTATATGGGTTGTTGCTAGAAGAGTGTTTAAGCGCCAGTTGTTATGAGGGGATAAAGCTGTAAATAACATTGTTGCTTGTTGGCTATTTGTAAGCTTTGCTAGTACTTCTGTTTGACCTGGATAATTATGTCCAGCTGCATGCCAAGAATGTTTTGCAATAGGTGCTGTTACTAGTGCTCTTCCATTTTTTTGGAGTGTTAGTTCAATCGCTCTCGTAAGCCATCTAAAACTTGCCTCACCATTTTCTTTTGATGCTCTTCCTGGATTTGCGATGGTATTTAAGGGAATATTATTGATTGTTAGATCTTTTGGATTAGCTATTTGGTTTATCCCTTGTGATATGAGCCTTCGATAAGTTTCTTCGATTTGTTTTTGGCAACCCACAAGCAATGGTTTCATTGTTGAAGGTAATTTTTTCGATGCAAGTGCTTTAAGTGTGATTTCTGTGCCGATCCCACCAGGGTCGCCCAAAGCGATTACAATTGTTTCATCCTTTGGTATTGAAGATTTTTCTGGGAATGTCATGTTGCGTTTAATTCTGTTGGGCTTGTTGTTTTTTGGATTGACTAGCGGATTGCGTGATGGATGGCTTGTAATTAAGTGGTCACAGCTTTTGAATCAAGTTGGTTTTGCAGAGGTCGATCCTGATAAGCCTTTGAATTGGAACGAATTTTTATTTAGTTGGTTGGAGAGGAATGTAGACAAATCTACTTCTGATTAGTCTATTTTTTAAGGTTGAGATCTTCTTTAAAGCAATCCTTTAACCCGGATTTATAATCTGGATGAAGCAACTGATAGCCTAGTTCTTCACACAGCAATCGGTTTTTTATTCTTCTATTTTCCTGCCAAAATGATAAGGCCATTGGATTCATTTTGCTTTTTGCTATTTCAAAGGGTTCTAAAGGCGGTAAAGACTTATCTAGTAATTTTCCTGCAAAACGTAGTACGTCAATATTTGAGGCAGGGACGTTATCGGCAATATTAACGATTAAGGGTTTTTGACCTTTTTCAGCAAGGCTGATGAGATGCATTGTTGCCCCAGCTATGTCATCAACATGAATTCTAGAAAATACTTGTCCAGGCTTATCAACCATTCTGACATTGCCTTTGCAGATGCTTGTGATTGCTGAGCGTCCAGGGCCATAAATTCCAGGAAGTCTCAGGATTTGAATTGGCAGCCCAGTTTGTTGCCAAGCTTCTTCACATGACAAACGTCTTTTACTTCTTAATTGAATTGGTTTAGGAGAATCTTGTTCTGAGACCCATTTGCCTTTGGAGTCTCCATAAACTCCTGTGGTCGATAGATACCCCACCCATTTGAGCGACATATCTTTCAGTTGTTCTTCTAGGCAGCTAAGGACTGGGTCTTTGCCATCTGCGTCTGGAGGAATCGAACTAAGCAAATGTGTAAATTTTTCTAGTTTTAGGTTTGTAGGGATTGTTTTATTCACGCTGTCAAAAATTACATCTGCCCCTTGGCTATTGATTTGTCTACGACTGCAAACGGCTTCGTTCCCAAGAGCTCTGGCAAGAGCTGCAATGTGTTGGCCACTAAAACCTCCTCCTAGGACAAGTAGCTTGGAGCCTTTAGGAAGAGGTGTTGACCTGTTGACAAGTGATTCAAGCATGAGTACAAGTGTATTAGTCGGCTAGTTGCCAGTGCTTAATTCACCTTTGAGTTTCTTCACCACATCCAAGTCCATCGTTTTTGGACAATTCTGCAGGGTTTGGTTTGTTCATCGGCTTAGTGGTTTCAATCTTTGCAATATGGCAGTTGTCAGCCTTGTGCTTTTTGCAACATGTTTGGCTCCGGAGGAGCCTGCTCGACAAGCTTCCATCTGCGAAAGATATAACTCTCCACAGGCTTGTCGGGTGCTGTAAACGGTTTATTAGGCCGCTTGTAAACTCCATTCTTCATCCAAAGTAGTTTTGCTTTGAGATTGTTTTTCAGGAATATGAGATTGTTTTTGCTTCTCCAACTCTGATGGTTTTGCCCATTGGAGTAAACGTAATGCAAGGCGAAGATCGCCATCCATCCATGCCCTTATGGCCATTGCGCGTCGTGGGTCATAGAAGCGTTGACGCCTGTACCAATGGAAAGCTTCTTCATCAGATTTGTCACCATTACACGAAAGACATGCTGGCACACAATTTTCTGTAAGGCTTAACCCTCCTCTGCTGCGAGGGATAATGTGATCAATAGATTCAGAAGCTTTCCCGCAATAAATGCAACTCTTTTGGGTAAATGCATGTAGCGATTGCCTCCACCTTCTAGCTCTTAATTTTGGGCAGAGATCATCGAGAAAAACCGCGTCTCTGTAGTGCATCCGAGGTTATCGGTTGAAGTCAGTTTGCCTTGATTGAAGAGTAAGTCAATGTTTGTTTTGTTCTATTTACAGTTCTAGTTCTTTGCTTGCTAACTTTCTTGCCAGATTCTCTAAAAGCAGTAAATTTGTTTTTACTCTCAAACTGGATTTGTTCTTACGTCTTTAACTCGTTGTTCTCTGGGCTTGACCTCAGGAGGTTTGATAAAAGTATCGTTTCCTTTTGATGCGGTTACTCATGCTCAATTACGCAGAATTAGGCCTCGAGGTTATTGGCGGGGTTCTCGAGTTGGCTGGGAATTTCCCTTGGCTGCAGCTAACAGTCTTCAAAATTATTTAGGGAACAGATTTGTAGTTGAAGAAGAATTAACTAATTGGTTGTCTTTGTTTAATCATCCCTTACCTCCTTTGCCCAGGCATAGGTTTTTAATTTCAGAGGGAGATTTAGACAAAGAGTTATTAGATGGTCGCCATCCCCTTTCGCACCAGCGTGTTGGTGCTAGATGGTTGTTGGCTAGGCGAGGGGCGGTACTGGCGGATGAAATGGGGCTTGGAAAGACTTTGACAGCACTTTTAGCTGCTAGGGCAATGGTGCGAGCAGCAAATGTCAAGGTAATGGTTATTGCTCCAGTAGGTCTCCACAATCATTGGCTTTATGAAGCTAAAGCTTTGGGATTATCTATTCATTTGCAAAGTTGGGCCAAATTGCCCAAGGAGTTGCCAAAAGCTGGAACAGTTTTAATCGTTGATGAGGCACATTTTGCACAAAACATTAAGGCAAAAAGAACTCAAGCAATGTTGCGCCTCGCTCGGCATCCACGTTTACGAGCAATATGGTTGATCACTGGAACACCATTTAAGAATGGCCGACCTTCACAGCTGTTTCCACTATTAGCTGCTATCGATCACCCTTTAGCTAGAGATCAAGTCAATTACGAAAAGTCTTTTTGTAATGGTCATTGGGTAGAGAAACAAGGCCGCCAAGTTTGGGATTGTTTAGGTGTAAGTAATTTGAGTATTCTTCGTCAGTTAATTAGACCTTTGTTTTTAAGCCGTAGAAAACAGTATATTTTGGACTTGCCTCCCAAATATCGATTTGATCATAAAGTTGTTTTAACTGACTCTCAGGCGCTTGGTTTTGACCATCGAATTGACTTAGTGATAGATGATTATCGTAGAAGAGTTCAAGAAGGCTTAGTTTCGTCAGATGCAGAATCATTAGCAATTTTAACTTCTTTGAGAAGAATTGGCTCCGAGTTTAAATTGCCAGCTGTGAAAAAGTTTTTAGAAGATAGACTTCGCAAATCTGAGGCAGTAGTTATTTTTAGCAATTTTGTAGAGCCATTGGAATTGCTTCAAAGTAGCCTCGGGGGAGAACTCCTGACAGGTCGTCAGAAACTTGTAGAACGAGAGGAAGCTGTAAATAATTTTCAAGGAGGATCTAGTTCTTTGCTATTTGCAACTTTTGCTGCTGGTGGCTTAGGTTTTACTTTGCATAAGGCAAGGCATGTGGTTTTACTTGAGAGACCTTGGAGTCCTGGAGATGTTTTACAGGCTGAAGATAGATGTCATAGAATTGGTATGGATTCTGCTCTTAATATTCATTGGTTTAAGTTGGGTTTTGCAGATCAATTGGTAGATGCTCTAGTTTCCACAAAAAATGACACCATAGAAGTTTTGCTAGGTCATGATAAGTTGCGCATCAAGCGTCAATCATTGGCAAAAATGTTGCTTAGTTGTGTGCAGGATGCCTGACGAATTCTGAATTCTGCTTTAAGGATTGGATCATTAAAATTATCTTGTGACTTAATTAGTTTTGTTGCTGCAAGAACATCTTCACATGCTTTTTCCTTGTTATTATTTAAGATGTGTAAAAGGACTCGATCATTAATTAAAAAAATATTAGCGGGATATTTTTTGATTAATTCATCACACAAGGCGATAGAAGATCCAATAGATTCAATATTAAGTTTTTCAAGGCAACTGTTTTTGTTGTCTCGATTGCTTCTGATCTCATTGAAATCACAACCTGCAATCGCAAGCAACAAGCCTGTGCAGAAGATATTAATTAGCCTTTGATAATTCTTCAATAGCTATAACGATCCCTGCTTCCTTTTTTCTTAGAATTAATACTTTTGTCTTGGATTTCGGATTCACTTATGTTGCTATTAGTGATTGGGGTTGCCCCTCCAAAGAGATCACCAAGATAGCTTCCACAGTTTGGATATGTTGTTGGCTCCTGGACTACAGCTTCAGTAATCATCACTGCCGCGTGTCTTGGAGATGTTTTGAAGAGCCCATTGGATTGTCTTTTGATCAAGGCATATGCGGCCCTCCAGCTGACTTCATGTTCATTTCCATTGTCACGCATATAACAATAAATCTGGGCTCCTTTTTCACTTGTGTCTCTTGGAGAGGCTTGGCCTAACTGGGTTAGGAGGTTCATGCCAGCCATGCTGATTAGGGTAATGCAGAAGAAAATCCTTTTTGGATTTAGGAACATTGGTTAAAAGCAAAGCAGTATCCATCAACGTATCGATTTCTTAGTTTGTGTCCAGAGTTTATTTATGGATTCATAAGACCCAGAGGCCCCAAAAGCCTAACTATTAATGGAAGTAAGAGTAGAACTGTTATTAATCTGACGGCATGTAGTGCTGCGACAGCTGCTCCTACTCCTAATTCTGCTCCCACTAGGCTCATTCCACTTATTCCCCCAGGAGCAGCTCCTAGAAGAGCTACTAAAGGATCTAGCCCTAATAACCTGCTACTCCAAAGCCCAACAACAATTCCTGTCAAAACTAGAGTAGTGGTAATCAGAATTGCTGGGCGCCAAAGTGTTTGTAGTTGTTCGAATGATTCTCTTGTAAGCCCTGTACCAATGACAGTTCCTATAGCTATTTCTACAGCTGTTCTAGTACCTACAGGCCATTGTGCTGCATCAAGTCGACCGCTAAGGCTTACAAAGCCTGCGCCGAGTAATGCGCCTGCCAAAGGTGCAGCAGGAATACCGGTAAAGAGCATTAATAGGCCAATCGTTGTTCCACCTAATAGGTAAATAAGCAAATTTGATAATTGAAGAGTCATGATTAAATTCTGCATTTTGTAAGTTTGCCTGGATATGAAATTTTTACCAGATGCTTTTTTAAGACTTGAGGTCTTTGAATCTTTGTGTTGTTATCGGAGCAGGTTATTTTTCTTCTATGACCTCTTCTTGTTCTTTTCGCATCACTCGTACCACTGAAGATCTTGCTCAGACAGTCTCTGCTCTTTCTCAGAGATTGGTGAAACTAGAACAAAAGCAAGAGTCTTTGGAATTGCTCTTGAGGCAACGCCAAGTTGAGCCTGATCCTGAGGAGATGGCAATGCTTGATGGAGTCGATCAGCTTTTGTTGGAATGTAAAGAGCTTTTAGATGGCTCAGAACAATTAAATGAGGAGGATGACTCATGGTCTTGTGATGAAGACAATATTGCTGCTTGAAGGCCTCTTTAGGTGGCAAAATAAAAAAAATAAAGGCAACCATGGCTTCTACCATTTCTGCCTCAGGCTTTAACCATTCACCTCGATCTAATTTGTCTAAGACTGCCTTTACCACAAAGGCTTTCTATGAGGGTGGCCATCAGTTAGAGAAGCTTGAATTTGCTTTGGCAATTTCTGAAGCTCGTGGAGATCAAATTCGTTCAGCAGTGCTAAGAGCTAAAATTGCCGATCTAGGAGGAAATGTTGAGGAGCCAGGTACCTGAATTGATTATTTTCCCTTTCAAAAAATTTGACTTGTTGCTTTAAGATCTTTTAATCTTGAGAGGTGTTTATCTTCGATGTCCCTTTCTGCATTGATTCCAGGTTAAACTTCTCCAATAAACGATTTTTTTAGCACAATTTTGACATCTATTCTTGTGAGATCCCAATTCACAATGAAAGCTCCAAGCGAACAGCGTGAGGCTTATATGAACGCTGCCGATAATTTATTTGATTCTGCTTGTGCACAAGCAGAATCAGGTGATCTTCAGGGAGCAGGTGTTTTGATTCTTAAAGCACTTGATCAGGAAAGAAGAGCAGGTGGAGTTGGTCCTCAGGTTTTACAGTTGATAAAACCAAGGTCTTGACTAGTTGCCTTTTTTACTTAGTTATAATTTTATCTATAATTAATTTACAGGATTGATCTTAAGAATAATCCACTGGAATAAATTTAGTATTGAAGCGGGTGACCGGACTCGAACCGGCGACGTTCAGCTTGGGAAGCTGACATTCTACCACTGAATTACACCCGCACACTTTATATATTACTGCTATCTAGCAATAGAGCTTTCTAGGTGATATTTAGTGAAGTATTTTCTGCGCAGCTGCTAATCCTGCCCCCATATTATTGTTAAGTCCTAGCGTCTGCAGGGTTGCTTCTATTGAGGCTATTGCAGTTAGAAGGTCTCGATCACTAACAAATCCAAGGTGGCCTATCCTGAAAATCTTTCCTTTTAAGTGGTCTTGCCCTCCAGCCAGGAGGATGTCATATCGATTTTTAATTTCTTTGCGCAGAACTTCTGCATCAATATTATTCGGTACAACTGAGGTAATTGCTGGGCTGCCAAAGCCATCAGCAGCATATAAAGACAGTCCAATAGCCTTCATACTTGCTTGTGCTGCCGCTCGGTGACGAGCATGCCGATTGAAAATTGCATCTAATCCTTCTTCCTCCATCATTGCTAATGCTGCTTCAAGCGCAAAGTAGAGGTTGACTGCAGGTGTAAATGGGTTGCTATTTTGGGCAGCAGTTTTTCTATATGGCTTTAGGTCCAAATAAAACTTTGGCAGGTTTGATTTGTCTGATGCTTTCCAAGCTTTTTCACTCATAGCGACAAAGCTGAGTCCTGGTGGCATCATGTATCCTTTTTGAGAACCAGATGCAACCACATCTAGACCCCATAAATCCATTGGAACATTGCATGCACCCAGGCTTGTGACACAATCAGCAATCATTAATGCAGTGCCATGAGAATTAACGTATTTACTTATCTTTTCTAAATCATTGAGAACCCCAGTTGATGTTTCCGAGTGAGTAATAATCACACCTTTAATTTCTTTTGAGGTATCTGATTCAAGTGCTTGCTTGAAAATATCAGGATCAAGAGGTTGGCCCCATTCGGCTTTTATAACTTCGACATCTAGCCCATAAGACTTAGCGACTTTGACCCACCGTTCCCCGAATTTGCCATTGCTCCCACATAAAACTTTATCGCCGTAGCTGAGAGTGTTGATGATTCCTGCTTCCATTGCTGCAGTGCCGCTACCGGTTATCACAACAACGTCATTGGATGTTTGATGCAGCCAACGCAATTGTTCATTGGTACGTTTCACTATGGTTTGGAACTCCCCACTTCGATGTCCGATTGGGTGACGCCCCATTGCTTTAAGGACTGTTTCTGGTACTGGTGTTGGCCCAGGAATCATTAGGGTGAGCTTGTCCTTCACGGTCTCATGGCTAACACTTGAACATCTTAAAAAACCATCTACTTAGTTAGTCCTTTGAGAGAAATTTTCTCCCCCAGAAAAACTAGATTCACATTACCTATTTGGGTCGCAGCGGCAGCGCGAGCTGCAACTCAAGTACTAATCGGGATGAGTTTTCAGTCTGAACAAGAGCTTTGCATCCCTAATGAGAAAAAGAAAATTTCTGTTTCTGTTGCATCGGCAGCCAAGGTTGGGACATGTGATGGGGCCTTGGGGATTAGTTTTTGTCACTCTGGGTTAGGACTTGACTTAACCCAAGGTTTGGAGGCTTGGGTATATGTTCAGTGGGATGAGGAACACATATATTCCAATGCTTTAGAAGCATCCCAGATCGAAAATAACCATCAATTTTTTAGTCTGGTGCCTGGGACTGGTGTAGGACGTTATCAAGTGGATGGATCTATTTGTGCTTCTAAATTTGCCTATGATTTGTTGAAAATTAATTTAAGACCTTTAGTTCCTATTGGTCGTTACCTAAGATTAGAGGTTGTTTTCCCAAAAGGCAGTGATCTTGCGGCAAGAACAAGTAATGAATCTTTTGGAGTAGTTGATGGATTATCGTTAATAGGAATTACAGCAGAAGCTCAAGTTAGCGCTTCTCCAGAACAGCTTAATAAGAATCTAGAAAAACTTGCAAGTATAACTGACCATAAGGGTTTTGATGGCTTCCTAACTTTGGTTATAGGCGAAAATGGGCTCGATTTGGCTGCTAGCACAGGTTTAAATGTTCATCCGATTTTAAAAACAGGTAATTGGGTAGGCCCTTTATTGATCGCTGCGGCAAAGGCGAATGTGAAGCAGTTAGTGTTGTTTGGTTATCACGGTAAATTAATTAAATTAGCAGGTGGCATATTTCATACACATCATCATTTGGCTGATGCTCGACTAGAGATTTTGAGTGCCTTAGCACTGCGTACAGGCTTGCCTGTGGACTTAATAAAATCTCTTATTAGTTCTGATTCGGTTGAGCATGCATTTAAAACCTTGACATCTATAGATCCTTTGTTGTCAAAAAGGCTTTGGGAACAGCTTGCTGGAGAAGTGGAGAGAAGAAGTTCTGAGTATGTTAAACGTTATTGCGCAAGCAAAATGTCTATTGGCTCCGTTTTATTTGATCGTTCTCGCAAGGTTAGAAGAGTTGGTCCAGTTGGTTTGGAACAACTATCAAGCTTGGGAATCAGGTCTTTGTGTTCCAGTTGAGGAACTATTAACTAATCTAAGTTTTAGCAAGGCTGGTTTTTACGATTTTTCGTTCATATGTCTGATTCCATCTCTCAAGCTCAAAGAGAGCCTGCAATAGTAATTCTTGATTTCGGCTCACAGTACTCTGAGCTCATTGCACGGCGCATCAGGGAAACAGATGTCTATTCATTGGTGATTAGTTACGGCACCTCCGCTAATGAATTAAAAGCCTTGAACCCTAAAGGAATAATTTTGAGTGGAGGCCCTAGCTCTGTGTATTCAGAAGGGGCTCCTCTGTGTGATCCAGCGATATGGGATCTAGGTATTCCAGTGCTTGGAGTTTGTTATGGAATGCAGTTGATGGTGCATCAGCTAGGAGGTGAGGTTCAGCCTGCTACAGGGAAAGCTGAGTATGGGAAAGCACCTCTTTATGTAGATGATCCAACAGCATTGCTTACTAATGTCGAGAGTAGTTCCACAATGTGGATGAGTCATGGTGATGCAGTTAAAAAGTTGCCAAAAGGTTTTGTGCGTTTAGCACATACTGCTAATACATCTGAGGCTGCAATCGCTTCTCATGAATCTGGTCTTTATGGGGTTCAGTTTCATCCTGAAGTTGTCCATTCTGTCGACGGAATGGCATTAATTAGGAATTTTGTTTATAATATATGTAATTGTGAACCGGATTGGACTACCAGTGCATTTATCGAAGAGGCTATAACTCAGGTAAGGAACCAGGTTGGAGAAAAAAGGGTTTTACTTGCATTGTCTGGAGGGGTAGATTCTTCTACATTGGCTTTTTTATTGCATCAAGCCATTGGAGATCAGTTGACTTGTATGTTTATAGATCAAGGCTTTATGCGTAAGGGTGAGCCTGAATTCCTAATGGAATTCTTTGATAAAAAATTCCACATTAATGTTGAATATATTAATGCACGTCAAAGGTTTATAACTAAACTAGAAGGCATTATTGACCCTGAAGAAAAGCGCAAAGTAATTGGCGCTGAGTTTATTAGAGTTTTTGAGGAAGAAAGTAATCGCTTAGGCCCTTTTGATTATTTAGCACAGGGAACTCTTTATCCTGATGTAATAGAAAGTGCAGGCACTAATGTAGACCCAAAGACTGGTGAAAGAGTTGCCGTTAAAATTAAGAGTCATCACAATGTAGGTGGTTTACCTAAAGATTTGCAATTTAAATTAGTTGAGCCTTTGAAAAGACTCTTTAAAGATGAGGTAAGGAAAGTTGGCCGCTCTTTAGGCTTACCAGAAGAAATAGTTCGCAGACATCCTTTCCCTGGCCCAGGGCTGGCAATTCGTATTTTGGGAGAGGTTACAAATGAAAAATTAAATTGTTTGCGAGATGCAGATTTTATTGTTCGAGAAGAAATTACTAATGCTGGTTTATATCACGATATTTGGCAGGCTTTTGCCGTTTTGCTTCCAGTGTATTCAGTTGGAGTTATGGGAGATCAAAGGACATATGCATGGCCAATTGTAGTTAGATGTGTCTCCAGTGAGGATGGTATGACTGCAGATTGGTCAAGACTGCCCAATGATCTATTAGAATTAATATCAAATCGTATTGTAAATGAGGTGAAAGGTGTTAACAGAGTAGTCCTAGATATTACCAGTAAACCTCCTGGAACAATTGAGTGGGAGTAATGAAATCAATTCATAGTTTTTTATCTATTTTGTTTGGCACAATACTGATCTTTGCCTTGCTTGGATCAATTAGTGGAAGTGCAGAAGTTTTTATTTTTGGGATTGTCTCTTTAATTCTATTGGTTATATATTTCCTCCCTTCGTTAATTGCTTTTTCAAGAAAATGTCCCAGTGCCTTGGCAATTACTGCACTTAATTTATTTTTAGGTTGGACTTTATTCGGTTGGGTTGCGAGTTTGGTTTGGGCATTGAGGAATTATAATTACTAGGGTTTCTATTTCTAATGAAAGGCTTTTCAATATTAATTGCACTGCTAGGGGTTCAGTTGATATGTCAGGGCTGTGCCTCTAGGGATTATTTTAATTATTATTCATGTGATGGACAGGAGATTCTAGGGACTAATAAAACTCCTTTTAGAATATCGCTTAATGATAGAAAAGTAAAAATAAAATCTTCTGGAAAGGAGCAAACCTTTTTTTTAGGCAAGGAGTTGGATGGGTTTGCTACCTTGGAGAGAATTGATTCTTCCAATCTTTTAATAGATTATGGGCCAACCTCTCTTTTGCCTAAGGGATTTATCGATTTGAAGTCATGTGAAATGTATCCGTTTGGTAGATAGATTTTGACTTTTATGGGTGGTAGCTTTTCTCTCATCTGATCTTTTAAGCGTAAAGCGGTTGTGATTGTGTTAGAGAATGAATTCCATTTATGTTTTTAGGGCTGGTTTCAAGCATTCGATGCCGATAGTCTGGAGCACTGGCCAATAGCTCATTGACAGCTACTCACACTCAGGACTTCCGTCTGCAGCGTCGTCTTCAGCAGGACAGTATTCAGCTTTCAGGAAAAACGGTTTATATAAACCCTTTCCTTTATTGGCGTCGTTTTGATACCAATACAGATCGATGGCTAAGAGAACCCGGACAATTGGGTGAAGATCAAATCACGCTGAACCGAAGTCGTTTTTACCCAGAACTGGAATGGTCTTTATTAGATGATTCACAGCGGAATCTCAAAGATGCTGCGGTGGAAATGTTCCTTAAAAGCCTCGAATTGATAGGTACTTTTCATCCAGACCTGACAGCTGGCCAATTGTTGGAAGTAGAGAGAAAGATGACTGTTACTAAGAAGGAGGCTTTTGAGCGTTGGGTAGGGAAGTCATTAAGGAGGCGCTTAAATGAAGAATCAAGAGAAAAGCAGCGCTTTGAACGAGAGAGAGTTTTCAGGATGTGGAGAGAGTGGTTCTGCCTAGAAGCTAGTCATCAGGCCATGGGGGTTTTTCTCGCGACAGTAATTTTGTCTGGTTTTGTGGGTTGGTCGATAGGACTATCGAAAACCACTTCAACCACATTTTTGGTACCGTCTGAGCAAACTGGAATTAGATAGACCCTGAGGCTGCTTATGGCCGATGAATCTTTTGACAACATTCGCTTGTCATTCATGCAGGATGTACTGCCTGTTGGAATTGCAATGTTTGAAAGAGCGCGCCAAGGAGGCGCTGAGAAGCTTGTAGAGGCATTTACTAAATCCACTGCTCCTCTGGAAGAGCTGCGTCTGGAAGGAGAGCCTGCTGCTAGATCACTTCGTGATCGTTTAGATCAGGTAGCCCCTGGTTTGGGGAACCCTGTGATGTCAGTCAATGTTGCAGTTGAGAATGAAGAGTCTGTTGATGAATTGTCGTCTTTCGTCGAGAATCAAGAAGAGGAGGAACTCGCTTTTGTTCTTACTAGAATTGAAGCAAGACTGCATGAATTGGAAGATTGTTTGATTGATCATGAAAGTCATTCAGATGACTTGCCATTGGATTAAGGATTAAATGAATGGCTAAAAAGCCTAACTATTCAGGTATTTCTAATCAAAGGAACGCTGGCATATATAACCAATCGACACTATTTCTTTTGTTGATTTTATTTTTTTGTAGTGCAATTTCGGGACGTTTATTTTGGCTCCAGGTCTTAAAAGGTAACAAGTATAGGGAAATGTCAGAACAGAATAGAATTAGATTGGTCGCCAGATCTCCCATGCGAGGGCGACTTCTTGATCGCAATGGAGAGGTTCTTGCTTCTAATAAGTTGAGATATAATTTATATATTAAATCTCGTTTAATTAGGTCAATAGATTGGCCTTCCATGAAAGAATCATTATCTAACTTGTTAAAAATTGATTCAAATCTCTTGGAGAATCGATTTCAGCTTGGTCTTGACAAGGATAAGCTTCGTATAACTTTAGCAACAGATTTAACGCCTCAGCAAGTTCTTCGTTTTAAAGAGCAATCAGATGAATTATTAGGCGCACAAGTTGATATTGAGGTAGTTCGCTTTTATCCTCATAGAACTTTGGCGGCTCATGTATTGGGTTATACACAACCTATTACTAATGAGGAGTTCAAGGTTCTTTCTTCAGATAATTATGTAATACAAGACAGGATTGGACGTACTGGATTAGAGGCAGCTTATGAGTCGCATTTGCGTGGAGAATGGGGTGGGGAGATGCTTGAAGTTGATGCGGTTGGGACAATACAACGTAGTCTGGGTCAGAAATCGGCAATTCCAGGTAAAGATCTAACTTTAACTATTGATCTTGATTTGCAAAAGGCTGCTGAGGATGCACTGGCTACAAAAAGAGCTGGTGCAATTGTTGCCTTAGATCCTAGAACTGGTGCTGTTCTTGCTATGGCTAGTCGACCAGGCTTTGATCCAAACTTTTTTTCGAAATTTTTTACTAGTCAAAAAGAATACGATCAATTATTCCTTTCTTCTCAAAAGCCTTTATTTAGCAGAGCAGTTAACTCATATGATCCAGGTAGTACTTGGAAACCAGTAACTGCTGTAGCTGGTATGGAAACAGGTAAATATCCTTCAGATGTAGTTTTAATGACTACATCATGCATTAAATATGGATCACATTGTTTTTATGAATATAATCGACGTGGATTTGGAAAGATTGGATATGAGGACGCTTTGCGTTTTTCAAGTAATACTTTCTTTTACCAAATTGGTATAGGAGTAGGCTCCAAAGCTCTTTATAAAGCTGCCAAACAATTAGGTTTTGATGCACTTACAGGAATTGAGCTGTCTTATGAAGAAAGCAAGGGCATTGTTGGTAATGAAGAATGGGCAGAAAAAGGTCGGGGTTGGGGAGAACCAGGAAAAACCCCATGGATTCCCGAAGATATGGCCAGTGCATCCATTGGGCAGGCTGTTGTGCAGATAACTCCTTTGCAACTTGCAAGGGCATATGCCGTGTTTGCTAATGGGGGATATCTAATTACTCCTCATTTGGCTGCTCGTGATATTGATTGGTATTCATCAAAGCGCCGCAGGAAGGTTCGCCTGAAACCTTCAACTCTTGAGACTATTCGCAAAGGGCTTCGCAAAGTTGTCGAAATTGGAACTGCTGCCCCTATTAACTTGCCTCATTTACCTAAAATTGCTGGTAAAACTGGAACCGCAGAAGATAGCACTGGGGGCAATGATCATGCATGGTTTGCATGTTTTGCACCTTATGAGAATTCAGAGATTGTTGTTGTCGCTTTTGCACAAAATACGCCTGGAGGTGGCTCTGTACATGCTTTACCTATGGCTAGACAAGTTCTTGAGGCCTGGAACCAGGGTAGGGTTCAATCTGCTTTTTGAATATTTGAATTAAGCAGCTAATTTGTCTGAGTCTTCAAGAACCTGTTTGTAATAATCTCTGAGTTGGTTTGTTGCTCCAGACCAACCCCAACGTTCTGCTTCTTGTCTGGCCGCTTTGCGCATACCTTGTCTCTCTAGATCATTTCCGAGAATTATTTTTGTGGCTTGTATCAGGCTATCTGCTCCTCCATTAGTTCCGTCTGGGTCATAGAGACAACCATTTTCTCCATTAGTAATAATGTCGGGGATTCCTCCTTTGTTGGCTCCTACAACCGGGCATCCTGCAGCCATAGCTTCTAGGAGGACTAGCCCTAATGTTTCGGTACTTGATGGAAATAAAAATGCATCGCCACTTGCATAGGCGCTTGCTAACTCCTCGCCTTCTAAATAGCCAACGAAAGTAGTAGCAGTATTTTCGAAAATCTTTTCTAATTGTTGTCGATAAGGACCATCACCAACTAATGCCAAACGAGATTTGGGCAGTGCTTCTAAAACGGGCTTTATTCGTTCTATTTGTTTTTCAGCAGAAAGGCGTCCTACATATATCAAAAGCTCCCCTTCGTCTTCGTATTTGCCTAGTAAACGTTTTCGCATGCTTTCATTTCTTAAATTTGGTCTAAATAAGTCTGTGTCTACTCCTCTTTGCCATAAAGCAGTGTTTTGTATTCCTTTTTCGCTGAGCTCACTAACCATTGCCGTGGAGGTGCAAAGATTTAAGATTGCCTGATTGTGCGCGGCCTTTAATAATTCCCATAAAAGTGGTTCAAGCATCCCCATCCCATAATGTTCAAGATATTTGGGAAGATGTGTGTGGTAGCTAGCTAATAGAGGGATTCCATTGGTTTTTGCTAGCCAAATGCCTCCTAGCCCTAGTACTGCTGGATTTACTACATGAATCAAATCTGGTTGGAATTGTTCCAGGGCTTCAGAAGTAGCAGGGCCTGGTAGCCCTAGCTTTAGTTCTGGATATAGAGGTAATGGCATTGCCGGTACCCCTGTGACTTTGGCGCCCAAAAATTCTTTAGGAGCTCCTTCGGGGCAAAAAACTAAAACTTCATCCCCCGCCTCAATTAGATGAGGGATAGTTTTAGTGAGCCGAGTCACGATTCCATCCACCTTGGGGAGGAAAGTCTCTGTGAAAAAGGCAATCTTCACTGGTACAAAGAGATGCTTAGGAGTAGACCTTTAGGAAGTCTTGTTAATGGCTTTAGCTTGAGCTGAGGTCCATGCAGAAATACATGGAATTCGTTGCTTGTCACAACGATCAGCCCATTTACGAGCAACATCTACAACTTCGGCTAATAAACCATCATCGAGTGTTGTTGGCTTTAGTCCTAGTTCAATGAAGCATCGGTTGTCTACGATTAAATCATTTTCAACTGCTTCGTTCCTTGGGTTAGGTAAGTAATTAACTTTTGCTCCTGTAAGCGAAGCGACCTTTTTAGCAAGTTCGCCAACTTGGTGACTTTCAGTCATTTGATTGAAAATCTTGACCCTTTCCCCTTTTTCGGGAGGGTTCTCTAAAGCGAGTTGTACACATTTCACTGAATCCCGTATATGTATGAAGGCACGAGTTTGACCACCAGTGCCATGCACAGTGAGTGGATATCCAATTGCTGCTTGCATGAGGAATCTATTTAATACTGTTCCATAGTCACCGTCATAATCAAAGCGATTGGTTAAACGCGGATCTTTACTGGTTGCTGCTGTGTTTGTACCCCAAACTATTCCTTGATGGAGATCAGTAATGCGTACATTGTCGTTTTTGTTGTAGTAAAGGAATAGAAGTTGATCGAGTGTTTTTGTCATGTGGTAGACGCTGCCAGGACTGGCGGGATGAAGAATTTCTTCTTCAAACCGACTTCCATCCGGTTGAGGTACTTCGACTTTGAGATATCCCTCTGGGATAGTCGCTCCTCGATGAGAGCCGTATCCATAAACACCCATAGTCCCTAAGTGAACTATGTGAATATCGAGACCACTCTCAACTATTGCAGCCAAAAGATTGTGAGTACCGTTGACATTGTTATCAACGGTATATCTCTTGGTTGCAGTGGATTTCATTGAGTATGGCGCTGCACGTTGTTCAGCAAAGTGAATTACTGAATCAGGTTTTTCTTCTAGAAGAAGATCGAGCAGTTCTTGATATTCATGCGCTATGTCTAATCGTAGAAAGCGCATTGGCTTTCCACCTGTTTCTTCCCATGCTTTTAAACGGTCTCCAATGCTCGAAATCGGAGTCAGTGACTCGACTTCGAGATCAATGTCGATTTTCCGACGACTCAGATTGTCCACTATGAGAACTTCGTGGCCTTCATCAGCCAGGTTTACAGCACATGGCCAACCACAGAATCCGTCGCCACCAAGAACGAGAACTTTCACCCCAAACTCCTGCAGGAAAGAGCAAGTCGCTCATTTCACGCAAGCTACTACAGGGTTTTCAGCTAAGTCTCAGAGTTACAGCAATCAAGGACGTCAAAAGCAGTAATCCCAAGGCCACGATTAGCCCAGATCGATTGCCAGCACTTGCTTTTGTCTCAATTACTTCAATTTTGGGTTCTTTTGCAAAAGCGTTGAGTCTTCCACCTTCTTCTTTTGTTACTGCCACAAATTTCCTTCGACTCGGCGGAGACTATTGACCTAAGTGCTTAGGGATTCTTTTCCGTTACTTTCCGTTATGGAAGGCAGTCTTTATTTTGCAACAAGTCCAGTGCTTGGTGAGCTGGCCGATGCTGCTATTTGTTCAGGGATTCGTCCCGCTAAAAAGGCTTTTCGGCCTGCTCTAACGCCCTCAGACATTGCTTCCGCCATTTGGGGCGGATTTCTTGCTAAAGCTATGGCTGTGTTCACTAGAACGGCTGAGGCGCCCATTTCAAGGGCTTGGGCGGCTTCACTGGGAACCCCGATACCAGCATCTACGACTACAGGGACTTTTGCATTTTCAATAATTATTTGGATATTGGCTGCATTTTTGAGACCTTGACCAGAACCTATTGGTGATCCCAATGGCATGACTGTTGCACACCCAACTTCTTCTAGTCTTTTTGCTAAGAGAGGGTCAGCATTGATGTAAGGAAGTACTGTAAAACCTTCTTGAACAAGCTTTTCAGCTGCTTCTAAGGTTCCAATGGGATCAGGAAGAAGATACTTTTTATCTGGAATTACCTCTAATTTGATGAAATTATTGTCTTCTTGACCAGCTAATTTCGCTAATTCTCTTCCCATTCTTGCCACTCTGATTGCCTCGTGGGCATCGGAGCATCCAGCAGTATTTGGCAGCATCCAAATCTTTGACCAATCGATTGCTTCAAGAAGTCCTTCATGCCCTTCTGTCTTATTTTGGACTCTTCTGACCGCTACCGTCACCATCTGGGATTGAGAACTCCTCAGGCTTTTGTTCATTAAATTCAAGTTTGGAAACTTGCCAGTTCCAGTGAATAAGCGACTGTGGAATGTCTTGTTGTTGATAGTCAGAGGGTCGATCGAATGAGAAGACATGAGTGCGTTTGGTAATGTTTTCAGGCAAAGGCGTGCATTTTTGAACAACCGTTTTCAGCCAATAGGCTTTAAGTTGCATTCATCATCAGGTGTTTGAATGTTTTTTCTGTTGGCAACTGATCCCCCAGTTTTAGCTAGGCCTGCGCCTGATCCAAGCCTGCAGCCAGGACAGGCTTATCAAGCTCTTCCAGTCATTCTTGAGGGCTCAGTTGAAAATTTTGATCCTGTAGCCAGAGCTCAGCAACTCGCAAAAACTATGCCTCGCAAATGGTGTGGTTTTTACGAACCTTTCGCGAATGCTTCTAAGGTGGCAGTGATATTGGACTTTAGAGAAGTTAATGCTGTAGGACAAATGGTTGCGTTGAATGGAGAGATGCAATTAGGCAATGTTAAAACTCTTGTGCAAGGCAACTTAAATGCAAAATCGGATCAATTAGAAATTCTACCTATTTCAACTGAGTTGATTCCTGGGATTGAAAGTGGCGGCAGCTTTATGGGATTAGAAGGTATTGAACTGTCTGGTTGGACTTCATCAAGTTTTGCCAACCCTGGAGGTAAACTTGTATTAAATAAGTCCTGCGCAGATATATCTTCAGAACCCCCTGTCGTCGATACTATTTGGTGAGTCGACATTGCCTATTTTCTCAAGTCTCTTTAGTTGTTTTTGTGCTGTTTTATTGTTTGGCTCAAAATTCAAAACTTTTTGATATAACTCTATTGCCTCCTCCCTTTTCATGAGCTTTTCTTGCGCAAATGCAAGATTATTTAGTGCCACTGGATAATCTTCTTTAGCCTTTAACGCAGTTTTGTAATGTTTGACAGCAGCTTCAAAATCATCTTGTGCTGCTAACGCAAAACCAAGTGCATTTTCGATTAAAGCAGTCGCTTCATCTGGTTCATTCTCAAGTCTCTTTAATGCTTTTTTCAAGGTTGTTACTGCTTGTGGAAAAAGTCTTTTTCGCAGTTGTACAGATGCTAATTCGTAGAGATCTGAGGCCTCTCTTGAAGATGCTGCACCGCTTTTTTCAAGCTTTAATAGATTTATTTCGTCTTTGCGTGTGCGAAGTAATTGTCTCCCTACAAGGACTGCCAAGATAGCTAGTAGGCCAACAAGGCCAATTAAGTAGGTTTCAGGTTGTAGAAGTTTCATGGTTGACGTTCTCCGGCACTGGAGAAGAAGATCCCAAGAGTTGTTAAATGGTTAGTTATGAGGAGATGATGGGACAGATTCGTTGGGCGTTCTTTTGCCCATGGTTCCTGCCTTTAGAAGCATTCATAAATTGTGCTGAACGGTAAGTGTATATAGATCTTTTAAACAAGAAGAGATTTACAATTTTTTTGTCTTAATAAGCTCAGCTTTTGATTGAAGCCAAGACCGTTTCAAAGCTTTTAGGATCAGCAACCGCAAGTTGAGCCAACATTTTGCGATTTAGCTTTACGTCTGCTTTTTTTAAACCACCAATGAAGCGGCTATAGCTAATTCCGTTCGACCTAGTTGCGGCATTAATGCGAGCAATCCATAGGCGCCTGAAATCTCTTTTGCGTTTTCTTCTGTCTCTGTAGGCATTGCAAAGAGCCTTCATGACTCTTTGGTTGGCAGTTCGAAATAGTGTTCCGTTACTTCCACGGAACCCTTTCGCGAGCTTCAGGATTTTATTTCGACGTTTGCGGGCAACATTGCCTCTTTTGACGCGGGCCATGGCAAGGATTAATGAAAAGGCAAGAAGATTTACTAGAAACTTTTGGGGACTTTTAAGCGTAGGGGAGCATCAAGCTCACATTTTCCGCATCCCTCTCGTTTACAACAGCTTTGGTCGCAAGATGTCGCTTAAGTTTTGGACTCTTGTGATCTAAGAGATGATTGCGGAAGGCACGTCTACGCAAGAATTTGCCTGTACCAGTTGCTTTGAACCGCTTAGCGGCTGCTTTGCGGGTCTTCAGCTTTGGCATGTCCCACCCAAAATGCACAAATATCAACACTACTGCCTAGACCTCCCTAAAGCCAAGCCCGAGACTATGTATTAATCAAAATTTGTTCAATGGCGGCAAAAAAAAATTCAACAAAATGGCTTTCTAGTCCTTTCTGGATGAGTGCTGGGATCCTTGTGCTTACTTTGTTTTGTGGGGCTTGTAAACCTGATTCCTCTAGTTCAACGGGTAAAGAAATTTCTATAAGTGCGAAATCATTAGATGTTCCTCCGACTCATAGAAAGGTTCCTTTGCCCCCGCTGATTGTGCCTTCAAATCCAGTTATATGGGTTTCTTTAGCTTCCCATTTGGGGGGGAGGTCGACTGAAGGTGTTCCTGTGGCTCCTCTTGTACTCAAAAGTCCTGATACACCTTTGGTCCTTCGTGATGCGAATGGCTTGGAATATCAAGCCTTAGAGATTCTCCTGAAATGGCAGAGTTTTCCTTTGGGGAGCCCATACAAGATTTCTCGCAAGGTTGCAGGTCCATTTGCAAGTTTTGAATCTGCTGAGCGTTTTGCTTTCGAATTACGTAATTCGGGATTGCATCCTGTAATAGCTCGCCCAGGTGAATGGGAAGTTTGGTTGCCTAAGGGGATTTCATTTTCTGCAAGTGTTCCAATGGAATTACGTGAGCAGACAATTGTCACATCCATTCAACCGGTTCTTCAAATTAATGGCTCTGAAAAGGTTTTAAAAGGTCCTATCAATATAGAAGCTAATAGTGGATTGATTTGGGATGGGGGGGTTTACCAAGGTCCTTTTGTTTTGCAAGCTGATGCTTATGGCAGCTGGACTCTGGTTGAGAAAGTTCCATTACAGCGTTATTTAGAGGGAGTTGTTCCACATGAAATTGGCTCATCTTCTCCCAAAGCTGCTTTAGGTGTGCAGGCTGTACTTGCAAGAACATGGGCTTTAGCAAATAGCCATAGGTTTTTGATTGATGGATATCATCTTTGTAGTAATACTCAGTGTCAGGTCTATAAAGATCCCAACTACGCGAATTCACTGGTTAAAGAATCTATTAAAGAAACTGCTGGTTTTATTTTGAGTTCAAATAAAAAACCTATTCATGCTGTTTATCATGCAAGCAATGGAGGCGTTATTGCTTCCGGGACTGAGGCATGGGCAATTGACCCTTTGCCTTATTTAAAGACTAAGTTGGATGGTCCGCCTTCCTGGAACAGGAGTTATAGACTTCCTTTAAGCACAAGTGTCGATGTTAAGGATTTACTCAAAAGGGGCAAAGAGGCCTATGGGAGTAACCATAGACGTTTTCGATGGACTATGACTCTTACAGATTCGGCCTTGAAAGATGCTTTGGGCGAGCAGGGTAAGAACTTGATTCTTCCTTTGGAAGTTAATGTTTTAAAACGTGGAACAAGTGGAAGAGTATTAACGCTACAAGTGAGGGGGAAAAAGCAAAAATTTTCAGTGATATTAACTTTAGATGCTATTCGACGTCGATTACCTCAGCTCCCCAGCACCCTTTTTGTTGTTTCGTCACCAAGTGAAGGAGACTGGCGTTTTGCAGGTGGAGGATTTGGCCATGGTGTAGGTCTTTCCCAAGCAGGAGCAATAGATTTGGCGTCCCGAGGATGGCCTATAGAACGGATTCTTGATCATTACTATCCAGGAACTAATTATGCTCCTTTGCCTGGCTTTTCAAAAGCCCCTTAGAGTCCATGAACTTCTTCACCAATTATGGCCGCAGCTTTTGCTCGTATTGGTGACAATCGTCAAGTTAAGACAGCATTGTTTTTAATTGCTTGTGGATGGGCAGGAGCAGCTCCACATTTTTTGCTGACTCAAGCTACCAAGCTTGTCCCTGCAATCGCTTTGGCAATTTTGCTAGGTGGATATGGTTTGCAAAAAGTACTTGTGGATCGAAGAAAGACTTTTTTGAATACCTTAGAAGTTCCAATTGATTTAGCGGATGCCGGAGATTGGCCTTCGGTGGATGTTTTGGTCGCTGCTAGAGATGAAGAGGCAGTCATTACAAGGTTGGTTGAACGCCTGAGTGCTCTTCGCTATCCCGAAGGGAAGCTGAGCATTTGGATTATTGATGATGGCAGTCAAGATCGAACGCCAATATTGTTAAAGAATTTGCGCGAACAATTTCCCATATTGCATGTGATTTGCCGTGATAAGGATGCTGGTGGTGGTAAATCAGGTGCTCTAAACGCAGCTCTGACCTCTGTCAATGGTGATTGGTTGCTTATTCTTGATGCGGACGCACAATTTCAGCCTGAATTGCTATTGCGTGTAGTTCCTTATGCAGAAAAGGCTGGTTGGTCGGCGGTTCAGCTTCGCAAAGCTGTTGTCAATGCTCAACAAAATCTTTTAACTCGTGTTCAGGCTATGGAAATGGCCATGGATGCATTAATACAGAAAGGTCGACTGGCGGGAGGGGGTGTTGCTGAATTGAGAGGGAATGGTCAGTTGTTACAGCGTGAAACTCTTCAAAGATGTGGTGGATTTAATGAAGAAACAGTTACTGATGATTTGGATTTAAGTTTTAGATTTTTAACTCTTCGAGCAAAGATTGGGATCCTTTGGAATCCTCCTATTCAAGAAGAGGCCGTTGAGACTTTCTATGCTCTATGGCGGCAACGTCAGCGGTGGGCAGAGGGTGGTTTGCAGCGATTTTTTGATTATTGGCCAGTTTTGACCTCAAAGCAATTATCTATTTCACAACGTTTTGACTTGTCTTGTTTTTTCCTTTTGCAGTATGCGCTGCCAGTTGTGTCTATATCGGATTTAATAACCACTATTTTTGTAAGGACAACTCCTTCATACTGGCCCTTATCAATAGTTGCATTTTTGGTTTCCGGCTTGGCTTATTGGCGAGGTTGCCGTACCAAGAGCGAGGGACCAACATTGCCTGCACCAACTTTTGGGTCATTGTTAATAGCAATAATTTACTTAGTCCATTGGTTTGTAGTTATCCCTTGGGTCACAATCAAAATGGCAATCTTTCCTAAACGGTTGGTTTGGGTAAAAACCACTCATGCTGGGCGACAAAGTTAATATTATAGCTTTTATTTAGGATTCTATGTCTATTACTTTTCCATTAAAGAAATCAGCAAGATTTTGAGCTTTATTCTCAATCTCATCTTGTTTGGCTGGTGAAATTTCGTCTGAGTTACTGTCATTTATTGCTTCTTTTTTTGACGCAGAATCATCTGCTTTGTTTTGGATTGTCTTTGTATTAATAATTGGCTTACTAAGTCTCTCAGGATTTGAATTATTTACTGGAGAAGATGATGTTGGTTGATTTACTGGACTTACGGTATTTTGTTTTTGGATTATCAGCCGTCTAGAAGCGCCTAGTGCCTTGCCAAGTGCTTCCTCTAGAAGGGCCGCACGACTTTGAACCATGCTCATCCAGTTTTCCGAAACTTCAACCACTGCTTTATCTCTAGTGAGTTGGACTAATTTGGCTTGTTGAGAAAGCAACATTCTGGTTGATGGTAGTTCTAATCGGCCTAATACTTGTTGCCATAGTTCAGGTAATTTTTTAGAGGCATAATCTTCTATTTTGTTCGCATTATTTGAAATCAATTGTGGAGCTCTTTCATTTGCTTGAAGATCTGTATTTATTTGTTTTGATTGAGTTTGTGAAGGTATGGATGGTTTTGCCGATCCAGCTGACCCTTGCAGGATTTCTTTAGGTTGAATTTCTTGTATGTTTTTATTTTGGTTTACTGAATGCAACATACTTAGGAGGAGTACTTCAAGCCAAAGACGTGGTTGCATACTTTGTCGCAATTGGTATTCAGTACCTTTTAAGTTATGTTGCCAGCTTAATAGCTTTGAATGTTCAAGATCTTTCGAGATAGCTACTAGCTTCTTATGACTTTGGGCGGAAACACTTGTGAGTTCCTCTCGATTTGGAGCGGCTATGATAATAATTAGGTCCCGTAATATTTCGGTGATTCCCTGGAGAATTGCTATTGGCTCTCTACCTTTTTCTATAAGCTCTCTACAAGTTTCTATAATATTCAAAGGTTGTTCAATTATTAAGGCATTTACTAATTTTATTAGTTCTTCCTCAGGCACTGCACCCAATAACTCCCAGATTGTTTCTGGCTTAATGGGCCCTGGCATTAGGCTTACTTGATCTAATAAACTTTCTGCATCCCTTAACCCTCCTTGAGATCTTTGAGATATTACTTTGATTGCTTCTTTCGTAATTTCTATATCTTCTTTAGAGGCGATAAATGACAGATGATTCTCTATTGCTTCAAGTCTTATTCTTCTAAACTCAAAGCGTTGACACCTGCTAAGGATAGTAGGCAATACTCTTTGAGGATCAGTTGTGGCTAGAACAAATACAACTTGGGGAGGTGGTTCTTCTAATGTTTTTAGAAGAGCATTAAATGCTGCAGTGGAAAGCATATGGCATTCGTCAATTACATATACTTTCCATCGAGCTTGCACAGGAGCAAAACGCGATCTTTCTATCAATTCTCGAATATTATCAACACCTGTATTGGAAGCAGCATCTATTTCGATTACATCTAGTGCGGTGCCTTTTGTAATTGCCTGACAGATTTCACACTTACCACAAGGTTCAGGAGTGGCGGTTTCGCTACTAAGACAATTTAATGAACGTGCAAGTATTCTTGCACTGGATGTTTTACCCGTACCTCTTGGCCCACTGAATAGATATGCTGTCGCTATTCGATTGGTAACTATGGCTTGACTCAGTGTTTCTGAGATAGCCTCTTGCCCTACCAACTCTCGAAAGCTTTGGGGTCGGTATTTATGGTGAAGTGGTTGGTAAACCATGCTGATAGGTTAACTGTCAGGAGGGTAAAAGATTTAGATTTGATTGTTGGACTTGGCCAGCAAGATATTAATTCCTTCTTCTAGATTTTTAAGTTTAGTAAGCTCGTCGGCAATAATTTGACCTTTTACTAAAAGAGGTGAAGAATTAATTTCTTTTGATTTTTTCAGCCGCGTATTTGGCGAACTTGTTTTATTTTCTTCTATTTCTTCCAGTATTTGTTCAAGTTTTTTCAACAAGATAGTCTGTATATTTATTAATTCTGTCAACCTTTTTTGGGCTATTTTTTTTGAGTCTAAATCAAGAGATTTTTTTTGGAGCAATAGGTTTAATCCTTTCCATAGCAGATCAGGGATTGCATTGCCTAAAGCCTTCGCACCTAATATGCTTTTTTGAGATAAGTTTTCCAGTTGAACACTTCGATGACGCCCTGTTTTGCACCAGTTGGCAAAATGTTCACAGTTGTTAAATAGTAAGTTATATTTTTGTTCTCCTATGCGACTCATGGCTCGCCTAAGAGTAACTCCTGCAGATACTGCCTCGTCATGATCAACTATTTGGATAACTTCTCCACCAGCAAATTCATTCATAGGACTCCTTAGGATTTCTCGCCCTTCTAAGTAATGAGCCACCGTTCCATCGCCTAGGTCTATGCCATGATGTTGAAATAAACCATGCTGCCTAGCTACCTGAAGATGGTCGCCAGCAACCATTGGATTAGGCAGTCTCTGATTCTTGTTCGGTTCTTTCTTCAGTTGGATTTAAGGGTAAGATTTTTGTACCAGTATGAGCGTCTACCATTGATCTAGTCACTGTGAAGTTTTTTACATCCTTATTAGATGGAAGGTCATACATAAGATCAAGCATTAGCTCTTCAACTATTCCTCTTAATGCTCTGGCCCCTGTTTTTCTTCTGAATGCTTCTTGGGCAATTGCTTCGACTGCTGTTGTCTCAAATTCCAATTGAACATTATCCATACTTAAAAGGGTACTGAATTGTTTTACGAGTGCATCACGTGGTTCTGTAAGAATTGATTCCAATGCTTGAGCATCGAGAGGTTCCAATACAGCACTTACAGGCATTCGCCCAATAAATTCTGGTATGAGTCCATACCTGACTAAGTCATCAGGTTCGAGACTTTTGAGTATATGAGTTGTATTTAGCTCACGATTTATTCGAGTGCGGCCGCGACTTTCACTTTGCATAAAACCGATGCTGTTGCGCCCGAGTCTTTTTTGGACAACTTCTTCTAGACCTACAAATGCTCCACCACACACAAAGAGGATTTGACTTGTATCGATTTGAATGCAGTCGTGGTGAGGGTGTTTTCTACCTCCTTGAGGAGGCACATTTGCGATGGTTCCTTCAAGCATTTTTAATAAGGCTTGTTGGACCCCCTCTCCAGAGACGTCTCTAGTAATGGAAGGGTTCTCGCTTTTTCGAGCAATTTTGTCGATTTCATCAATATAAATAATTCCTCTTTGCGCTTGATCAACATCCATATCTGCTTGTTGAAGCAGCCTCAGGAGAATATTTTCGACATCCTCTCCTACATACCCAGCCTCTGTGAGTGTTGTTGCATCAGCAACTGCAAAAGGAACATCTAGTAATTCAGCAAGTGTTTGTGCAAGTAATGTTTTGCCGCAGCCAGTTGGCCCAATTAAAAGAATATTTGATTTTTGCAATTTGGTAGATGTTTGATCAGCTTCTGCTTTTCCATCTCCTTGCCATGCAAGGCGCTTGTAGTGGTTATATACAGCCACTGAAAGAACTTTTTTTGCTGCTTCCTGACCAACTACCTGTTGATCAAGGAAATTTTTGATTTCGAGTGGCTTAGGTATTGACGCAAGAGTCGGGGCTGGTTTCCCACTATTTCGAACTAACTGAGAGCCTTTGCGAACAGTGTCCCCATTGTTGCGGGGATTACCCTGGCTGTCTAAAAGCTCTTCATCCAAAATCTCGTTGCAGAGATCTATGCATTCATCGCATATATACACGCCAGGACCTGCGATTAGCTTTCGTACTTGCTCCTGGGATTTCCCGCAAAAGGAGCATTTCAGATGGGCGTCGAACTTAGCCATCGGGCTCTAGTCGCTTCAAGTAAGAGGATCACAGATCTGACAGAGGTGTCAGCCTGAACTAACAGGATCGTCCCGAAATGGAGCTGCGTCAGCTTTCCGTAACGATTCAGATGTTCTAGAGACTGTCAACAACTTGATCTATCAGGCCGTATTCAACCGCTTCTTGCGGGGAAAGAAAGTGGTCTCGGTCAGTATCTTCAGAGATTTTGTCTAGTGATTGACCTGTATGGTCCGATAAAAGCTTATTCAGTGTCTCTTTGAGGTAAAGGATTTCTTTCGCTTGGATTTCAATTTCCACAGCTTGACCTTGAGCACCACCTAAAGGTTGATGAATCATGATCCTGGCATTTGGGAGAGCCAGTCTTTTCCCTTTGCTTCCACCTGATAGCAAGAAAGCACCCATACTTGCCGCTAAGCCATAGCAAATGGTGACTATGTCAGGTGCTACTTGTTGCATGGTGTCGTAGATGGCTAAACCTGCTGTTACAGAACCACCTGGAGAGTTGATGTAGATGCTGATATCTTTTTCTGGATCTTCAGCTTCTAGGAAAAGCATTTGAGCGACTAATGCATCTGCAACTTGGTCATTAACCTCTGTTCCTAGAAAAATGATTCTCTCTCGTAGGAGCCGTGAGTAGATATCAAATGCTCGCTCGCCTCTACCTGACTGTTCAATGACCGTCGGCAAAACTCCATGGGCTGATGAAGGAAGATGTCCTTTCCATTGGTTGTGGATTGGGTGGGTGCGATAAGCATTAATCACGCTAAACAAAAATTGAGGTGTGCGTTGTGAGCAATCTATTTGTAGAAGTTAAGTCTTAGGGGTTTTTGAAGAAGGTTTTTTGGCTGTCGATGCGCTTTTGCCTTGATTCCCTTTTTTAGTATTTACTGTTTTTGTTGTGGGAGATTCCTTTGTTGGAGTGATTTCTATGATTTTATTATTTGTGCCTAGCCATGCCAATAATTTATCCTTCAATAAATCTTCTTCAACTATTGTTTTTAATTTATTGAAATTGATATTGCGCTCGCCTGCAAGTTGTTGCTTGACCTCATTGAACTTTTCCTCAACCTCTTTGTCCTCTAGTTGTATGTTTTCAGATTTTGCCAAAGCATTTAGCGCTAATTTCTCTTTGAGGTTTTCTGTCGCTTCTCCTCTTGAAGACTCCATTAATGATTTAACCAGATCTTCAGTAAACATTGACTTGACATCCATTCCTTGTTGAGCAAATTTGGATGCAGTTTGTTCTACAATACTTCTGATTTCATTTTGAATTAGTGTTTCAGGAATGTCTACCTCTAATTCATTGACAATTGCTTTTACTAGTGCGTTTTTTTGGTTATTTTCGTTGCGCCTCTTAAGATCTTCTTTGAGTCTTTCTTCAAGCTCAGAGCGAAGTTCTTTGAGGGTTTTCTTGTCACTGGCTTGTTGAGCAAAAGCGTCATTTAGCTCCGGAAGCTCTCTCTGTTTTAGCTCCTTTAGCTTGATCAAGAAGAATGCTTTTCTTCCACGGGCTTTTTCATTGGGATATTCATCAGGGAATTGACACTCTACTTTTTTCTCTTGATTGGTTTGCATTCCAATAATCCCTTCAATAAAGCCAGATATCATTCGACCTTCCTCTAAATCCACATCCATAGAATCTGAGCTCCCTCCTTCAACTTCAGTTCCATCATCTTCAAATGTTCCAGTGAAACTTATAACTGCAACATCTCCCATACTTGCAGACCGATTTTCCACTGGTACGAGGGTTGCTAATTGTTTTCTAGATTGTTCAATTAGTTCATCCACTTGACTTGGATTGAACTCTTCTTTTTCGGCTTTGGCTTCTAGGCCTGTTGTAGCTTTGAGGGTTGGAGTAGGAGATATTTCTGTTTCTAGAGTAATTGTTAATGATTGATCTGGATTAAAGGTTTGGAGTAACGCTTCGTATCCACCAGGCACTGTTGGTTCCGAGATTGGCTCGATGGCTTCTTGTTTTAGAGCTTCTTGCCATGTTGCATCAATGAGATTTTCTAAGGCAGCAGCCCTTATGCGTGTAGTGCCAATTTGCTGTATTAGGACAGCTTGGGGGACCTTGCCTTTTCTAAATCCTGGCAGCTTTACCGATTTACTCAAAATCGTTAAAGCCTTTGTATAGCTAGCTTTACAGCGATCAGCCGGGACCTCCATTTCGATTGAAAGGCGACTTCCGGGAAGTTGTTTGGTATGGACCTTTAATGTGACGACACTCATGGGTGAGCTTCATATCCAGCTCAGTACCTTAAGTAACAGTGGGTTTTCCGCTCGCCACGTATTGTGGCTTCAACGTTTTGCATTATTCAAGGGTGTAGTTCTTGAAGAGTATTTGTTTGGGCTCTTTAGCTGGCTCGACCTCCTGCTTCTTGTTCTATAGCTGAATAAATCGATTGCTTTCCTCCATTTTGTTTCCGGACCGCCCTCTTACCGTTGCTGTTTTAGGCGCTACAGGTGCTGTTGGGGAGGAATTGGTAAGTTTGTTGGAAGAGCGAAACTTTCCTGTTGGCGAGCTTCGATTACTGGCGTCTAAGCGATCTGCAGGCAGTTTGAGGGTTTGGCGAGATAAGCCCATCAAAGTAGAAGAAGTTAATGAGGCTGCCTTTCAAGGTGTTGATTTAGTCCTTGCCTCTGCTGGTGGATCTATTTCAAGAAAATGGAAAGAAGTCATTCTTTCAGCGGGGGCTTTGATGATTGACAATTCAAGCGCATTCCGCATGTCAGCTGATGTGCCTTTGGTTGTTCCAGAGGTGAATCCTGAGGCAGCAGCGAACCACAAAGGAGTTATTGCAAACCCTAATTGCACGACAATTCTTCTGACCTTGGCCCTAGCACCTTTGGCTAGAAGGTTTTCAATGCGCAGAGTGTTGATTTCAACCTATCAATCTGCTAGTGGAGCTGGTGCACGTGCTATGGAAGAGTTAAAAGTACTTAGTAGGGATGTTTTGGAGGATAAGAAACCAATAAGCGAAGTACTTCCGTATTCATTAGCTTTTAACTTATTCCTTCATAATTCACCTCTCGCATCTAATAGTTATTGTGAGGAGGAAATGAAAATGGTTAATGAGACTAAGAAAATTATGGGTCTTCCTGATTTACTTGTTTCGGCTACCTGTGTTCGCGTGCCGGTACTCAGAGCTCATTCGGAGGCGGTAAATATAGAGTTTGATCAAGTATTTGATTTGGAGGAAGCTCGTCACTTGTTAAAAGAAGCACCTGGTATTGAGATAATTGAGGATTTTGAGTCCAATCGTTTTCCGATGCCCGTAGATGTAACTGGTCGAGACTTAGTCGCTATTGGTCGTATTAGAAAGGACATTAGTCATCCCAATGCTTTGGAGCTTTGGCTTTGTGGTGACCAGATCCGAAAAGGTGCAGCTCTTAATGCGGTTCAGATAGCTGAATTATTTCTGACTAGAAGATGAGTTCTGCCGCAGCACTTTCGCCCACCCCTTTTGGTCGTTTGCTTACGGCCATGGTGACTCCTTTTGATCTTGAGGGACATGTAGATTTGGCCTTGGCAGGACGCTTGGCGCGTTATTTAGTTGAGGAAGGGTCAGATGGATTGGTTGTTTGTGGGACAACCGGTGAATCGCCAACTTTGACCTGGAAAGAACAACATCAATTATTAGAAACGGTCAGACAAGCTGTAGGCTCAGGGGTGAAGGTTCTCGCTGGTACTGGTAGCAATAGCACTGCTGAGGCCGTTGAGGCCACATCTCAGGCCGCTGCGGCTGGCGCAGATGGTGCTTTGGTAGTAGTTCCTTATTACAACAAGCCGCCTCAGGAGGGTTTGGAAGCACACTTTCAAGCAGTTGCAGCAGCTGCCCCAGATTTGCCATTAATGCTTTACAACATTCCTGGAAGAACTGGTTGTTCAATTTCGCCCAAAACTGTTTCGCGACTAATGCAATACCGCAATGTAGTGAGTTTGAAAGCTGCCAGTGGGTCTACTGATGAAGTAACGCAATTGAGAATGGAATGTGGTTCTCGATTAGCTGTTTATAGCGGTGATGATGGTTTGCTTTTGCCAATGTTGGCCGTTGGTGCAGTAGGTGTGGTTAGTGTGGCTAGTCATTTAGTTGGTCGACGCTTGAAAGCAATGATCGATGCTTATTTAAGTGGCCAAGTTGCTATTGCATTGGATCATCACGAGAAACTGCAACCTCTTTTTAAGGCATTATTTATGACTACTAACCCTATTCCAGTTAAGGCTGCTCTTGAATTAAGTGGTTGGCCTGTTGGGTCCCCAAGAAGTCCTTTGCTCCCTTTAAATCCGGCAATGCATGATTCATTATCTAAAACCCTCCTTGCCCTGCGTCAAACCTGACGCCATGGCTGTTATGCGGTTTGAGTTTGTTGCCACCGCTATTTTTCTAAACCTCCAAGGTTGTTTTTAATACCATTCTTTCCATGACACCTAGCCAAACTATTTCAACTAATTCCAGAACCAGTGTTGCCTCCAAGGGAAACTCCAATACCCCACAGTTGAGGGTAATTCCTTTAGGCGGTTTGCATGAAATTGGTAAGAACACATGTGTCTTCGAATACGGCGAAGACATCATGCTTGTTGACGCAGGTCTTGCCTTCCCAAGCGACGGGATGCATGGTGTAAATGTTGTAATGCCGGATACGAGTTACCTCAGAGAAAATCAGCACCGTATTCGTGGCATGATTGTTACTCATGGCCATGAAGATCATATTGGTGGGATTTCTCATCATTTAAAGAATTTTCATATTCCAGTCATTCATGGGCCTCGATTGGCAATGTCGATGCTTAGAGGAAAGATGGAAGAAGCTGGAGTCACAGACAGAACTACTATTCAGACTGTTGGTCCAAGAGATGTGGTTAAGGTTGGTAAATATTTTTCCGTTGAATTTATTAGAAATACTCATTCAATGGCTGACAGTTTCACATTAGCTATTACAACACCTGTTGGAGTGATTGTTTTCACTGGGGATTTTAAATTTGATCATACCCCTGTTGATGGAGAACATTTTGATTTAGCAAGACTTGCTCATTATGGGGAACAAGGAGTTTTATGTCTTTTTAGTGACTCAACTAATGCGGAAGTTCCAGGTTTCTGTCCACCCGAACGATCAGTATTTCCTTCACTTGATAAACATATTTCAGAGGCAGAAGGGCGCGTCATTGTAACTACCTTTGCTAGTTCAATCCATCGAGTCTCTATGATTTTAGAATTAGCTCTTAAAAATGGAAGAAAGGTAGGCTTGTTAGGAAGATCTATGCTTAATGTAATAGCGAAAGCTAGAGAATTGGGATATATGCGTGCCCCGGATGATCTATTTGTTCCAATTAAGCAAATTAGAGATCTTCCAGATCGTGAAACATTGTTATTAATGACTGGCAGTCAAGGTGAACCTTTGGCTGCTTTGAGCCGAATTTCTAGATGTGAGCATCAACATGTTCAGCTTAAGACAAGCGATACAATTATTTTTTCTGCTAGTCCAATCCCTGGGAATACTATCTCTGTAGTTAATACCATTGATAGATTAATGATGCTTGGAGCAAAGGTTGTTTATGGCAAGGGTGAAGGTATACATGTTTCAGGGCATGGCTTTCAGGAAGATCAAAAGTTGATGCTAGCCCTTACAAAGCCAAGATTTTTTGTTCCAGTACATGGTGAACATCGCATGCTTGTTTGCCATAGCAAGAGTGCTCAATCTATGGGAGTACCTGAAGATAATATTTTGATCCTTGATAATGGAGATGTTGTTCAATTAAGTCCTAACTCAATAGCTAAAGGGGATCCTGTAAAGGCAGGGATTGAATTATTAGATGCTTCTAGAAATGGAATTGTTGATGCACGAGTGCTTAAGGAACGTCAACAGTTAGCTGAGGATGGGGTTGTGACTATTCTTGCGGCAATTAGTACAGATGGGGTAATGGTGGCACCACCTAGAGTCAATTTAAGGGGTGTTGTTACTTCAGCTGATGCAAGGAAAATGTCCTTTTGGACTGAGAGAGAAATCGGATGGGTTTTAGAAAATCGTTGGAAGCAGTTGACTCGTAATACGGGAGGTAAGGCTACTGAGGTTGATTGGATGGGTTTACAGCGAGAAGTTGAAGTTGGCCTGACTCGACGGATGAGGCGTGAGTTGCAAGTTGAGCCTTTAGTGCTTTGTTTAGTACAACCAGCACCTTCTGGTACTACTCCATATAAAGGAAGGGCAGTTGATCCTGACTTAGTAGCCGATTCGCGATCTAGCAATAATCAACGAAATAGAGATCGAGGCAACTCAACAAATCATCCAATAGATTCTGCTCAAAAAGTTGTTAAGAAAGTATCTCAACCATCTGATTCGAGCCCTACTAAAACTTCTGCTAATAGCTCTACTCCTAATGTTCAATCGAAGGGTGAAGATGAAAGTCCAGCTGGCCGCACTAGGCGTCGAAGATCGGCTGCAGCATAAACAATATTTTGTTTATCCTTAGTTCAAAATATATTTTATTTTCTATCTGAAACTATCTCTCTTCTTTCTAAAAGAATAGTTTCCCTGTCCCATATTATGTACCATCTATCAGCCAGACTTTTAGAGCCAGGTGGCTTGCTTTTTCCTATCCTCCAACTTATGTCTTCTAGGGTTTTTGAGGTTAACTTTGGGACACGTTTCTCTTTTAACCAAGAAGCTAACAATAGAATCCTTGCATTTGAAGGTATGGAGGCTAATTCTGGTCTTTTGAGGCCTTTTTCGTTTTTCAGGCTTCTGATTGCTATTTTAGCTAATGTCTCTTGACTTTCTTTATATCCCTGTAGTCTTTCGGATAATTTTGATATGCGTAGTGTGCATGCTGGGTAAAGCAGCTCAAGTAAAGGCAATATTTTTATTCTGATTTTATTTCTACTAAAATCTTCCATTTGATTGGCAGGGTCAATCCAAATTGGTAAATCTAATTCTTTGCATATAGCGAGGGTATCCTCTCTGCTAAAGCAGAGCATTGGTCTGGACAGATTTACTTTTTTATCTTGAACTTCTTCATTTAATTGCCTGCTTTTGTGAAGGCTGCTAAGGCCAGCCAAGTCTGTACCACGCGCCAGATTTAAGATGAGTGTTTCGGCTCTGTCATTCGCTGTATGTGCTGTTAATACATTTTGGCATGGTTCTTGTGGTCGCAATGAGGAGATTCTTTCTGTTTCTGTAAAGAGCTCTTGATATCTCCACTGACGTGCTTTTGCCTCGTTTTTAGTTTCTTTTGATTGGGCAGTACTTACATAAATAGGGAGGTTCTTTTCTGTGCACCATTGCTTTAGTTCAAGACCTATTCGCTTTGAACCTTTGTGCCAGGAATGATCACCATGCCATATATGAATTCTCCATTGGTGAATTCTTTGTAGATCTACTAATAGACCCACCATTGCCATTGAGTCTTGACCCCCTGAAACGGCTAATACAAGAGTAGATTTCTTGGGAAGAAGCGTCGGGTTTTTGATGAGATCGATGTGCAGTCGTTCATGCCAGTGAGTCCATTTCAGTCGCGGGGCACTAGAAGAGAGGTCATTCAAAGATTTGCTCACCTCATTACACTTGGTAGTTGATAGCTCTGACGAGTGGGAGAATTTCTGTATTCATTGGTGCTTAGATGACACGTCTTTTCCATTTGCCAAGGGTCCTGAGCGAGAGTCTTCAGGAGAATCGACTCTTTAAGGTTATTGCCGGATTGAGCAATTTTGATGAAGCTTCAGTTGCTCGGATATCTCATGCCGCTGGGGTTGGTGGTGCGGATCTGTTAGATGTTGCCTGCCAGCCTGACTTGGTTCGTATAGCCGCTGAACTTTCAGGGTTACCCATATGTGTTAGTTCAGTTGAGCCTGAGTTGTTTCCCGCTTGCGTCGCGGCTGGTGCGGTAATGATTGAAATTGGAAATTTTGATACTTTTTATCCTCAAGGTCGAGTTTTTAAGGCTAATGAGGTTTTGGATCTCACTCGTGAGAGTCGCAAGCTTCTACCGGATGTTGCGCTTTCTGTAACTGTGCCACATGTTTTGCCATTAGATGAACAGGCACAGTTGGCTATTGAGTTGATTAAATCTGGTGCTGATGTGATTCAAACGGAGGGAGGAACGATTGCAAAACCTTTGAGCTCAGGCACCTTAGGCCTCATTGAAAAAGCATCGCCAACACTTGCAGCTGTACATAGCATTTCTAAAGCACTTAGATCTGAACTTCTCGATAATCCTATTCTTTGTGCTTCAGGCTTGTCAGAAGTTACCGTCCCAATGGCAATAGCTATAGGAGCTTCGGGAGTTGGTATTGGCTCGGCAATAAATCGATTAGACGATGAACTTGCCATGATCGCAGAGGTTTGTCGTATCAAGCAATCTTTACAACCTCTTAGATTGCCTACAATAAAATAATGATTTTCTTCTATTTTTTATAAATTATTTTATATGAATAAAAAAATAATAGTTGATTCATGTGAAATTTTTAAAAGCTTAAAGACCAGACTTCCGTTTATTTTTGACAATTAATGGTTAGTTATTGCCTTGACGCACCATATTCTCCAAAAGGCGATCAGCCCAAAGCTATTGATAGCTTGGTTGAAGGCTTGAATGCAGGTAATCGATATCAAACTCTTCTAGGAGCAACAGGTACTGGTAAGACCTTTACTATTGCAAATGTTATTGAAAAGACCGGAAGGCCTACATTGCTGCTTGCACATAATAAGACGTTAGCAGCGCAACTTTGTAATGAACTAAGGGAATTTTTCCCTAAGAATGCAGTTGAATACTTTATTTCATATTATGATTACTATCAACCTGAGGCATATGTTCCTGTTAGCGATACTTATATAGCAAAAACTGCTTCTATTAATGAGGAAATTGATATGCTTAGGCATTCAGCAACACGTTCTTTATTTGAAAGACGCGATGTTATTGTGGTTGCTTCTATAAGTTGCATTTATGGGCTTGGCATGCCTAGTGAGTATTTAAAAGCAGCTGTAAAATTTGAAGTAGGTTCTGCTGTCAATTTAAGAGGCTCATTGCGAGAACTAGTTAACAATCAATATTCTAGAAATGATTTAGAGGTGGCGCGAGGTAGATTTCGTGTTAGAGGAGATGTCCTTGAAATAGGGCCTGCATATGATGATCGTTTGGTTCGTATTGAATTGTTTGGTGATGATATAGAAGCAATACGTTATATTGATCCAACTACAGGCGAAATACTGGAAAGCTTAGAATCCATAAATATATATCCTGCAAAACATTTTGTTACCCCTAAAGATAGACTGGACACTGCAATTAAAGCAATTCGTGATGAACTAGATGATAGATTAGAGTTTTTGCAAGCGCAAGGTAAATTGTTGGAAGCACAGAGACTAGAACAGCGAACCACATATGATTTAGAAATGCTGAGAGAAGTAGGTTATTGCAATGGAGTAGAGAATTATGCAAGACATTTGAGTGGCCGTTCTCCAGGTACACCCCCTGAATGTTTAATTGATTATTTTCCAGATGATTGGTTGCTGGTTGTTGATGAAAGTCATGTAACTTGCTCACAATTACAAGCTATGTACAATGGTGATCAAGCTCGTAAAAGTGTTTTGATCGATCATGGCTTTAGATTGCCAAGTGCGGCAGATAATAGGCCATTAAAAAGTGAAGAGTTTTGGGAGAAAGCAAAACAAACTGTCTTTATTAGTGCTACGCCAGGAGATTGGGAGCTAACGAAGAGTAAGGATGCGATAGCAGAGCAAGTAATTCGTCCTACAGGTGTACTTGATCCCATTGTTGAAGTGAGGCCAACAGAGGGGCAGGTCGAGGATTTGTTGACTGAGATAGGAAAAAGGGTGAAAAAAAAGCAGCGCGTTTTGATTACAACTCTTACGAAAAGAATGGCTGAAGACCTTACTGATTATTTGGCCGATAATGCAGTGAGAGTTCGATACTTACATTCAGAAATTCATTCTATAGAACGAATAGAAATTATTCAGGATCTACGATTAGGAGAATATGATGTTTTGGTAGGAGTTAATCTTCTTAGAGAAGGTTTAGATTTGCCAGAAGTATCTTTGGTAGTGATTCTTGATGCTGATAAAGAAGGTTTTTTAAGGGCTCAAAGATCTTTGATTCAGACTATTGGTCGAGCTGCAAGGCATATTGAGGGTGTAGCTCTTTTATATGCTGATAACCTCACTGACTCTATGGCCAAAGCTATTAGTGAAACTGAGAGAAGACGTCAAATACAAAATGAATACAATCAAATTCATGATATTACACCTAAACCAGCTGGTAAAAAGGCATCCAATTCGATCCTTTCTTTCTTGGAACTTTCTAGACGCTTGCAGCAAAATTCAAATAACAAGGAATTAATTAATATTGCAGGAGAATGCGTTCAATCATTGAAAGACGATAATGATAATGGCTTAGCTTTAGAGGCCTTGCCAGAATTAATTGATCAGTTAGAAAGTAAAATGAAATTAGCTGCTAAACAACTTGACTTTGAGGAAGCTGCTACTCTAAGAGACAGAATTAAACAACTTAGAAAAAGATTAATAGGGAAAACACTCTAGAAACTATTTACAGAGGCATAAATTTGATTGATTTTTTGCACAAAAGGACCAAACTATCTTTATTGTTTTTGTGCTTCTTTGTTTGTTTGCCTATATCGGCAGACACCCTTCTGAAGCGTAGTCTCTTAGATGAGATATCTTTTGTAGAAATCAATGAAAGCTTAAAGCCCAATGACTTTTGCACTGAGAATCCAATTATTTCCCAACAGATCATTGATGTTGGCACTAGGTTGGGTGTTCAATTAATTTCTGGCCAGCCACTTTTAGCCAAAAAAGATGCCACTTATGAGGCACTTCATGGAAGCCTAGGAACAATTGTTGTGAGCCCTAGATATATGTCTCCTTCTGTAAGATGTCAATTAATAACTCATGAATTTATACACGTTTTGCAACATCTAAGAGGAGATTTAAAAGCTGTTATACCTATGGGTTGGCCTATACCCTCCAATGCAATATTGAGATTTGGTTCATTGCAAGAAGCTGAGGCCTATGTTTATCAAAATAAGGCTGCACTGGTTTTAAAGTATCTCTTATTTATCGAAAGAAATATTTTAAATGATTAAAAAATAGATTTATATGTTCTGGTGTAAATTGAACCCATTGTGGACTACATTTAAGGCTTTTGTTCCATCTGCTTCTGCTATAACGCAGCTTGTGCGTATTTCACTTGTTGTTATCATTTCAATATTAATATTTGCCTGAGCTAGTGCGCGAAACATTTTTGCTGCTGTTCCTATTTTAGCTGGCATTCCAGCTCCCACAGCACTAATTCGTGCTATAGCGGGTCCGTCTTCTAAGCTTGCACCTGGCCATTGGGCAAGTAGAGGGATCAGTGCATTTCCCGCTCTTTTGCGGTCATCTTTATTTAAGGTAAAGCTAATATCTTGGCTACCATCTGAGTGTTTTCTTTCCGATTGAACAATCATATCTAGAGTGATTCCATTTTCCGCGAGAGTAGAGCATAAGGCGGCTGCAGTACCTGGCTTGTCTGGTACTTTGCGAACACTTACTTGTGCCTGATGTTTATCAAGTGCTACTCCTCTAACTTCAGGTTCACCTAGGCCAGCAACCATCGGATTGATTGTAATCTGATCTTCAGTTAGTTCAAAAGTTTCTCCAACTGACCTAAGTGCTTTTGTCCCAAGACTTGCATCTATAACGCAGCTTACTTTTACTTCGCTTGTTGCAATTAGCCTTAGGTTAACTCCTGAACGGGAAAGCACTTCGAAGAGACTAGCTGCAATACCTGGTCTACCCATTATCCCTGCTCCACGAATGCTTAATTTTGTCATGTGATTTTGGGTCGATAGTTTGCCACCTAATTTTTTAATTAACTCTTCGCAGATTTTATTAGCCTCAGCTAGTGCATTTTGGCTTATGGTAAAACTAATATCATTACTATTTCCTTCATGTGTTGCTTGAATAATTAGATCAACATTGATTCCACCACTTGAAAGTGCTTCAAATAATTTGGCTGCGATTCCTGGTTGATCAGGCACATGTGAAAGCGCCAGAACTGCCTGATTCTCTAAGAGTTCAAGCCCATCTACTGGTTTTCCTAATTCTAAGCCTTGGAGACCAATTGAGTTTTTTAAATCACTAGTCAGGGTAGTGCCACAGTCATCACTCCAACTGGAGCGGACCTCAAGAAGAACCCCATAATTTCTCGCTATTTCTACAGCCCTGGGATGAAGCACAGAAGCCCCAAGACTTGCAAGCTCTAGCATTTCATTGCAACTAATTTGCTTCATTAGTTGGGCATTTTGTACTTCCCTGGGATCAGTTGTTAAAACTCCTGGGACGTCTGAGTAAATTTCACATTTGTCTGCTTCAAGTGCCGCGGCTAGCGCAACGGCCGAGGTGTCTGATCCTCCCCTGCCAAGAGTGGTGATTTCTGCTGTTCCGCCGGTACTAAAGCTTGTTCCCTGGAATCCTGCTACAACAACAACTTGTCCATTTTCTAATCGTGATTTCAGGCGATCAGTTCTTATTTCTAAAATTCGAGCACGACCGTGAGCTGATTCAGTAACGATGCCTACTTGAGCTCCAGTCATTGAAACAGCATTCACTCCTAATTCATGAAGAGCTATTGAAAGTAATGCTATGGAAACTTGCTCTCCAGTTGCCAAGAGCATATCCATTTCTCGTTGTGGGGGGTTTGGACTTATAGCTTTTGCCAAATTTGAGAGTTCATCGGTGCTGTTGCCCATAGCAGAAACGACTACCACTAATTCGTTTCCCTCCTCCTTACTTGCGGCAATTCGTTTTGCCACTGCTTGGATTCGCTCCACGCTCCCTACAGAGGTGCCGCCAAATTTTTGAACGAGCAAAGCCATTCAATTATCAGAATGAGTGTTGATTATTTCACTTAGGAGGGTAGAAACGGGGATCTATAAGCAGACAGTCGCGGAATGCATTTCTAGCGCTGGTCCCTTTTTTAATTGCAGCTTCAATTTCTATTAAACGACTTAGCTGGTCAAGAAAAATTCTTGGGGTTTTTCCATTTAACTTTTTCCTCATCACATAAACCCTTTTGGGATTGGCTATACCAGCCGCCTTTGCAATAGTTCCTACATCGGTTTCTCCTTGCTTTTCTAGAAGGCTGATCCAAAGTAATCCCCGTATCTGGCCAGTTAGTGTCGCAAGTAACCTAAGTGGAGGTTCTCCATTTGCGAGTAGTGCATCAATTAAGGCTATAGCTTCTATTGGTTTGCCTTCTATGAGAGCATCCCCTACTGCAAAGGAGTTTGTAGTAATGCCTTCAATCAAGGCATTAACACTATCTGCAGTAATTCGAGTTCTAGCTTCATTGGTTTTTCCGGCTATTTGGGAATGTAATGAGAGTTTTTGCAGCTCCATATAAAGTCTAGAGCTGTCATTTCCTATTGCTTCAACAAGAGCAGTTACTGCAGAAGCCTCTATCTGTAATCCAAGCTCGTTGGCAGTTTTTTCTACGAGCTCCTTTTGACCGGAAGTGTCCCATGTTGTTGGTAGTAGAAAATTTTTTTCTACTACCAACCCTGTTTTTTTTAGTTCAATAAGTGCTTTAGTTGTTTTTAGGCGTCCATCTGGTTTCGTTGAATTGCATAGGACCAAATGGCTTGCTTCTGGAATTAGTTCAATGGTTTGAAGGAAGCTTGTTGTTAATTCACTAGTGCATCCATTGCAAAAGCTGCTGTTTTGAATAATTACTAATCTGCCTCCTCTGCCTAATGGGGGAGTTCGGCTTTCCTCAAGCGCTTGATTAGCTTGTCCAGGTATGGAACCGTCGAGGCGACTTAAATTGGTGCTGATCCAGGAAGGGTCAAGAACTGTTTTTTGAAGCTTTTGAATTTCTCGGTCTTGTGCGGCTCCATCATCCCCCCAAATTAGGTAAATGGGCATCTCTTTGGCTGCAATGATGATCTTTACTCGATGATGCCTTAATAGTGCTTGCACTTAGGAGAGATTGTGACAACCTCTGACCATCCGATTTTTCTAGAGAGCATTAGCTTCATTAAAGAGCGTTTGGGCTTTACAGGTTTAAACACTCTTGAGCAAAGTGTTTTAGAGCGTTTAATTCATAGCAGCGGCGATTTTGCAATCAGTTCTTTATTGGCTTTTAGCCCTCAGGCTTGTGAAATTGGCCTTTCAGCCCTTAAGGCTGGCGCGCCCATTCTTGTGGATACGACTATGGCTGCTGCTGCGGTAAGGCCCATGGCTCAACGAACAGTGAATTCACTAGTCATTAATGCGTTGGATTGGGTTCCTGATCAAATACCTCAAGGGTTCACGAGGACAGCTGTTGGGATGGATGCAGCTTGGAAAAATCTTTCTGAACAATATACAGATCAAAAATCACCCATAGTTCTAGTTGGAAGTGCACCTACTGCTTTGCAAGTACTTTTGGATTTAATTTCTCGGGATTATGCTAAGCCAAGTTTGATAATTGGTATGCCAGTTGGGTTTATTGGCGTCTCTGAGAGTAAAAAAAGATTGGCTAAAAGTGGTATTTCTCAGATTCGTATTGATGGCACTAAAGGTGGGGCTGGTCTGGCAGCAGCGACTATTAATGCTTTGCTACGCGAATGTAATTTAGTTGATTTCTATGAGACTTAGGCTGCGGAAAGGGGTGAATTAATTTGTCTTTTTTTTATCTGCTGGATAATTTGGCTGGAGGGTTCTTCTTGGAGTTGGCTTAATACCCTCTCGGCAGATTCGATTACAATTTGAGGAACGCCTGCTAAGCGAGCTACTTCGATTCCATAACTTTTACTCGCACCTCCAGGAACTACTTGATGAAGAAATACAAGATCTTCCCCTGTTTCTTTTACTAGTACTTGAAAATTATCGACATTCTTGAGTTCATTAGATAATTCATTTAATTCGTGATAGTGAGTTGCAAAAATGGATCTGCTTTTTAGTTTTTGGGCTAGGAACTCGCTTACAGCCCAGGCGATTGATAGACCATCAAAAGTTGCTGTCCCTCTTCCTATTTCATCGAGGAGAACTAAGGAATGCTTAGTTGCATGATTAAGTATATAAGCAGTTTCGGCCATTTCTACCATGAAGGTTGACTTGCCTGTTGCTAAATCGTCAACTGCCCCTACACGAGTAAATATTTGATCTGTGAGGCTTAAGTGTGCTTCTTTAGCGGGTATCCAACTGCCGATTTGTGACATTAATTGAATGAGTCCAATCTGCCTTAAGAAACAGCTTTTTCCACTAGCATTTGGACCAGTAAGGACCATAAGATCAGTGCCTTTGCCTAAAGAGATATTGTTTGGGGTAAATCTTTTTTCACTTATGAGTAATTCTACAACTGGATGGCGACATCCTTTGATAACTAAAGTGCGGGATATTTTGTTTGATTGTTTTGCAATTATCTCAGGCCGACAATAGTTATTTGTAGCGGCTACCTCTGCTAGTCCAGTAATTGCATCTAAGGCCGCAATGGAGCGAGCGGATTTACGAATCAGTTCAGTATGCTCTCCAACAGATTCTCTTAGCTTACAAAATAGTTCATATTCTTTTTGGGCAGTTCTAGCTTTGGCCTGAAAGATTCGTCCTTCTCTTGCTTTGAGATCAGGAGTAATAAATCTTTCTTCATTTGCTAATGTTTGCCTCCTGATCCAATGCTCAGGGACATTCCCTGCTTTTGCTTTGCTTACCGATAAAAAGTACCCAAAAGTTCTGTGATACTGAATTTTCAGATTTGTATTACCACTAATTTTACGTTCTATATTTTCTTGATTATTGAGCCAGGTATTTTGATCATCAAGATGGTTCCTTAAACCATCTAGTATTTGATCGACTCCATCACGAATTATTCCTCCTTCTGTCAGGCTTAGAGGAGGATTTGGATACAAGTGATGACGAATAAAAGTTGCTAGATTTAATAGTTGAGGCTCAACTTTTTGTAATTCCTTAAACCATTTTGGAGTGGCTTCTTCGGTTAGTCCTTTTAATAAGTTGGCAATTTTTGGTAGGCGCTCTATTCCATCAGCAATAGCTTGTAAATCTCTTGCCCCCGAATGACCACCTCCTGCGCGACCAGCTAAGCGTTCTAAATCTCCCATTGTTTTAAGTAGCCGACGTAATTCTTGTCGCAACGTTCGATGATTGACTAAAGCAGAGATGACTGTTTGGCGAGCAAGAATTTGTTCTTGATCAATTAGGGGTAATTCAATCCACCTCCTAAGACATCTACCCCCCATTGCTGTAAGGGTGCGATCTAAAGCCCACAGTAAAGAACCCTGCAATTGCCCATCTTTTTGAGTGCAAGTTAGTTCAAGGTTTCGACGAGTTTGTGAATCAAGAATAAGATGGGTATTTGCAGTAGTTTTTTGTGGTTTATCTAGAGGGAATGGTGTGACTTCTTTATTCTTTTGATCATCAGTATGGACTGGGTGTGTCTCTCTTAAATAATTCAATAAACCCCCTGCTGCTCTAAGTGCTAAAGGTGAGTTTTCAAGTCCTAAACCATAAAGAGTTTCTATTTTAAAATGCTTTTTGAGAGTCTGTTCTGCTTCAATCCGACTAAAAGGAGTGGTTGCTACTTTTGTTACCGGTAAATATTCTGGGCACCATGATTGCGCTGAATTTTCGTTGTTTTCACTTATTAGAAGTTCGGATACTTCTAATTTGGTTAATTCCTGAAATAGTTCAGTTTTCCCCGATCTTTCAGTAACTAAGAATTCGCCTGTACTTACATCGACTGTTGCTAGTCCCCATTGAAAGTCTTTTGTGTTTTGATCAAGAAGAACAGCTGCCAACCAATTGTTGCGTCTTGCCGCCAACATTCCTTCTGCAATAACAGTACCTGGAGTTAAAACTTTTGTAATTTGTCGCTTAATGAGAGTGCCCTTAGAAGGCTTATTTTCAAGTTGATCACATAAAGCGACACTTAGGCCCTTTTTAATGATTTCGGAGCAATATCTCTCAGTTGCATGATGTGGTATCCCTGCCATAGGAATACGCCCAATGGTTTTACCCCCATCTTTTCCAGTAAGAGTTATTTCTAGTAATTGAGAAATCTTAATAGCATCTTCAAAAAAGCATTCAAAGAAATCCCCTAACCGATATAGCAAAATCCTTTCTGGATGTTGACCTTTAAGCTCTACGTAATGTCGTAAGACTGGAGTTAATTCTGCCTCATTGATTTGTGTGTGGTGTGTGTATTTAGTAATACCAGCCTTCAGGGGTTCCTTTTGCTTCTCATCACTCACGACCTCTGCGCTTAGTTCCTCTTGCGTTGTTGGTGCTTTGTTTTGCCTGGGTCTTTTAAGCGCGTCCGCAAGAAGTTGTTCGTCAGAAAGGTCTGGCTGCAAATCAGGCGTTTTGAGTTTGTGGGATGAATTGGAGTTACCTAAAACCTCGGCTGTTTCCCCAAACAAGCTGCCTTGCAGTGATTCAGCCTCGGCCACCATGTGTCCTCTCCTCCTTATTGAGACGCATCGTAAGGGCTTTAATTGTCTTTGCATGTGAAGCCTCGCGACACCAAAGGCTCCCTTGTGCCCAGAGATCACAACCTCATGGGAGAATTACGCAATGCTGAGAGCAATGGCTCCACCGCACGATTCCCATGCAGTTCATTAGTTTCATCGCCGCGAATGCCCTCCTTTTCGCTTCATTGATATTGGTTGTGGGGGTTCCGGTGCTTTACATGACCCAGAACAACCCTGAGGACCGGCGCAATAGGGAAATCAGAGCTATCGAGGTAATCGGTGGTGTTTGGTTTCATCTCGTCTTGATCAACGGGATTATTGCTTTCTTCGTGGTCTGAACTTAAACAGCTGGCCCCTTCCGTTTGATGGGATTATGGGATCAGTGTTTGCAAACTAGGTATGCCCACATTTGAGGGACGTTTCACTAATGTCAGTGATCTGAGGATCGCTGTTGTAGTTGCGCGTTTTAACGATTTAGTCACTTCGAAGCTTCTAAGTGGATGCTTAGATTGCTTGGAGAGACATGGCATCGATACCTCAGCTTCAAGTAAGCAACTTGATATTGCCTGGGTCCCCGGTTCCTTTGAGTTGCCAATTGTTGCTCAACGCTTGGCCTCCTCTGCTAATTATCAAGTTGTTGTGACCCTGGGGGCAGTTATTAGAGGTGACACTCCTCATTTTGATGTGGTGGTTGCTGAGTCCAGCAAGGGGATAAGTGCTGTTGCTAGGGAAACGGGTATTCCTATCATCTTTGGTGTTCTGACTACAGACACGATGCAACAAGCACTTGAGAGAGCAGGAATTAAGAGCAATCTTGGATGGAGCTATGCTTTGCAGGCTTTAGAGATGGCTTCTCTTATGACTGTTCTTCCACCAAGAAAGCTTTCTTGATGCATTTGGGAATTGACCAGGTCCCCTCCTTTGGGTCATGCTATTACTACTTAGGGAAGTTACCCTAAGAATTTTGCGGATGTAGCTCAGTGGTAGAGCATCTCCTTGCCAAGGAGAGGGTCGAGAGTTCGAATCTCTTCATCCGCTTTTAGAAAGCTGTCAGATATACAGAGTCTCCCTTGATCAAAGCATTGGTTCTTATGCGAACAAACCAATGTTTTAAGAGCAAAATATTGAGATTGATTTTTTTTATTTCTAAACTCTTAGGAACAAACAGGGTCTGAAGACTCATAAGCCCCTCTTTTTGGATGAACTAATCAGGAAATTGTCTCTTCTCCAAATATAAAGTTGCTTGATCTTTTAGAGCAATATTTAACGCTTGAGCCTAGGCGCTTTCTGAATTTCCTAGCTACTAATCTTTTGAAAATATTCAAGCTGTTCATCGATTGGGATTGAAAAATTAAGGTTTCTTCAGGGATTAGTGAGATTAAATATTGGTTTTGATCCTTTCCCAATCAATCAACCAATTGTTTTATTTTGTGAAGTCTACCCTGCTTGAATTGCACGATGGATTCAACTTATACTTATCTATAAAATGTTCAACTGGCATAGGCTCTTTCTTGATAAAAAGGTAATTCATTCCATCATTAACGTAAGGATAATATCCTAAGTCTGCAAGCTGATTGACTATTTCAATTTGAGTGTATTCAAATGATTTTTCTAGGACTTGATTGTCAAGCATCTCGATCCAAACAATTGGTTCAAACTGTTTTAGGGTCCTTAGCATTCCCTTAAGCACTCTTTTTTCTGCACCTTCCACATCTAGCTTGATTGCATCTACCTCTACAAGGTACAAATCATCTATTTTGATTTGCGGCACTTTATCTACTCTGACTTTTTTGCCCCAGTCTGGGCCTTTGTTCACACCATAAATAGGATCCCATAGAGATTTTAGTGTTCCTACTCCAAAATTATCTTCATAGACATAAAAGTCTGCTGAACCTGCTTCGTTTGATGCAGCGGCATTAATAATCAATGCATTGGGATTATTCTTAAGTGCTAGTTTAACATTTTCTTTAACAGCTTCGATAAGAATCATGTTCTTGGTATTTGATATTGTGTTTTGAATAAAGGCTGAGTGGTTGCCAATATTTGCACCGATATCTATAAACCCTGAGATTCCATTGGGCTTAAGTTCTAAAATTAAAGCTCGAAAAACATATAGCATGGACTGTTCGTAGAATCGCTTGTGAGTAGCAATGGTGTCAGAAATATATTCTCCTTCATCATGTACATATAGATTGGGATGAGTTAAATTATTTTCTTCATTTATTATTGTAACTCCAGTTAATTCAATTTTCCTCATTTAATTACCTCTTTGATGGTTGACAGGCCTTCATTCATTTAGCTCTACCTTTATTAAAAAGTCGATTTATGTAAGTTGATTTTTTCGAGTAGAGTTTGATTTTGGTTGGCTGTGAAGCCAAGTTGTAAATAAAAATCCTTTTCATTTGTTGTCATTAAGTAGATGTGTTCAACACTTCTTATTGATTTTGAAGTTAGAAGTGCTTCTACAACTTGTCGACCAAGTCCAAGTCCCTGAAGGTCTCCTGCAACCACGATATCCCATAAAACTGCTCGACAAATTCCATCAGTGGTAGCTCTTCCAAACCCAACCATTCTCTTTCCTCTCCAAAGGCTCACTACAACGTTGCTTCCTGCCAGGAGTAAACGTAATTTTTTGTAGCTACGTCCTTTTGCCCAGAAAGCATGTTTGTCTAGTAAGGTTTTGAGCTTATTCATGCTGCGGGTTGGTTTTAGTCCTGGACCAAGACCAAACCACCTCATACCAGGTGCGCCTGGCAAATGTTTGATCAGTTTGATGCCGGCCATTTAATAATCTCAATGGCAGCATTTTCCCAGCGCAAGGGCTTTATGACTAGAAAAGGGATCATTCTTGCTGGAGGAACTGGCACCAGATTGAATCCAATAACGCAGGCTGTCAGTAAACAGCTACTTCCTGTTTATGACAAGCCGATGGTGTTTTATCCATTGACGACTTTGATGTTGGCTGGAATTAGGGAGGTTTTGATCATTACCACACCTATTGATCAAGCTGCCTTTCAAAGGCTGTTGGGTGATGGATCTGCTTTGGGTATGAAGATTTGCTATGCAGTACAGCCAACTCCTGAAGGGTTAGCACAGGCCTTTTTGATTGGGGCTGACTTTCTTGCAGGCTCGCCAGCAGCATTAGTCCTTGGTGATAACTTATTTCACGGTCCAGATTTTGTGCCGCAGCTTTTAGATAGTTCGTCTTCTGAGGCTAGTGCCACAGTTTTTGCCTACCCAGTAAGTGACCCTGAGAGATATGGAGTGGTTGAGTTTTCTAAAGAAGGTAAGGTAATAAGTATTGAGGAGAAACCTTCTAAACCAAAGAGTCAATTTGCCATTACAGGCCTTTATTTTTACGATGAAACTGTTGTAGAAAGAGCAAGCAAAGTGAAGCCTTCGGCTCGGGGCGAATTAGAGATAACAGATTTAAACCAACAGTATCTGGAAGAGGGGGCTTTAAGGGTTCAGTTGATGGGAAGGGGTATGGCATGGCTTGATACCGGCACATGTGATTCCTTGCATGAAGCTGCTGCGTATATAAGAACCCTTGAACATCGCCAGGGCCTGAAAGTTGGATGTCCAGAGGAAGTTGCCTGGCGTCAGGGTTGGATTGATGATGACCATTTATATGCTTTAGCTCAACCATTACTGAAAAGTGGCTATGGCAGCTATCTTGTGCAGCTGCTGCAAAATCATTAAGAGACTTGTATGGAAGTAAAGCAGCTATCAACTATTGAAGGTTTGACTATTCAAGGGCCTCTTTTGCTGCAACCTAGAGTTTATGGTGATGACAGGGGGTTTTTCTTTGAAAGTTGGAATCAACTTTATTGGAACGAAGTCATGGATCAGAATTGTCAGTCAATCTGTCCTTTTGTTCAAGACAATCATTCACGCTCTGTTCAAGGTGTTCTTCGTGGATTGCATTACCAGTTACCACCCAATCCTCAAGGGAAGCTTGTACGTTGCTTAGTAGGCGAAATTTTTGATGTAGCTGTTGATTTGAGATTGGATTCTGAGACCAAAGGGCTTTGGGTTGGAAGGATATTAACTTCAGAAAATAAAAACCAATTATGGATTCCTGCTGGATTTGCTCATGGTTTTCTTACGCTATCTACCTCTGCTGAAGTTCACTATAAAACCACTGATTTTTGGAATCGTGATTGTGAAAGATCGATACGTTGGAATGATCCTGATTTGTCCATTGCTTGGCCAGATTGCTCCGTACCGATTACGCTCTCAGATAAAGATAAATCTGCTCCTTTTTTAAAAGAGCTTAACGAGAAACAATTTTTTTCATGAAGGTTCTTCTGACTGGTGCTTCAGGCCAGCTTGGCCACGCTTTGCAAGCCTCTACTCCTGATAATGTGCACTTAATAAGTTGTAGACACCATCAACTTGACCTTACAGATGAAAACAAAACCTATCGACTTGTTTCTGAGATTAGGCCTGATTGGGTGATCAATGCTGCAGCTTTTACCGCGGTAGATCAAGCTGAAAATAAATCTGATTTATGTTATGCAATTAATGCTCAGGCTCCAGCTACCTTGGTTAAGGTGGTAGACGAAATTAATGGCCGCCTACTACAAATTAGTACAGATTTTATCTTCAATGGGGAGCAGGGTAATCCATATTCGTTGCATCAAGATGCTAAGCCTTTAGGAGTCTATGGAGCTTCTAAAGCTGCTGGGGAGGAGGCCGTATTGGAATTTCCTGGTTCAAAAGTACTTAGAACTAGTTGGCTTTATGGCCCTGTTGGAAGTAATTTTTGTTTGACGATGTTGCGATTGCACGCGACTCGAGCTGCAAGAGGTCAATATTTAGATGTGGTAGCAGACCAAATTGGTTCACCAACTTCTACTTATTCGCTAGCAGGAGCTTGTTGGGGTGTCTTGGCTATGGGTAATTCTGCTGATCCCAATCGTATATTTCATTGGAGTGATTCAGGAGTAGCAAGTTGGTTTGATTTTGCCGTTGCAATAGGGGAGCTTAGTGTTTCTATAGGACTTCTTGATGAAGCTGCTATCGTGAGACCAATTACCACCGAGGAATATCCAACCCCGGCTAAACGACCAAAGTATTCGGTTTTAGATTGCTCATCTACACGTAAGTTGCTTCACCTCTATCCTCTCCATTGGCGTAGTTCTTTAGAGAAGGTGTTAGTTGACATTTCTAGAGGCGTTTCATGATTAACATTATGCACAGCTAATTTTTTTACGCAAAATTCAGAACTTTGATTGATTTCTCTCACAACTTTAATAAAGATTGTAAGATCTTAGTAACAGGCGGTGCTGGTTTTATAGGTGGTGCCTTGGTGAGGCGTCTACTAATAGAAACTAAAGCTACTATTATTAATCTTGATAAATATAGTTATGCAAGTGATGCTACAAGCATTGATGAAGTGTTAAGTGGCCTAGGTTCGGTTGCTAATAATCGTTATAAGTTATTAAAAGTAGATCTTAGGTCCGAATCTGATACTGCTTTAGCTGTTCAGATGGCAGACCCAGATCTGGTAATGCATTTAGCTGCAGAAAGTCACGTTGATCGCTCTATTGATGGTCCTTCTGCATTTTTAGAAAGTAACATTTTAGGTACGTTTAATCTGCTTCAAGCATTACGAGATCATTGGGAAAGATTGCCAGAAGATAGAAAGCAACTTTTTCGATTACATCATATTAGTACTGATGAGGTTTTTGGTTCTTTAGGCTCTAAGGGAAGATTTTCCGAAATTACTCCTTATAACCCCCGTAGTCCATATTCTGCTACAAAAGCAGCAAGTGATCATTTGGTTAGCGCTTGGCATCATACTTATGGTTTGCCAGTGGTTTTAACTAATTGCTCTAATAATTATGGGCCCTGGCAATTTCCTGAGAAGCTTATTCCTGTAGTTATTTTAAAGGCTTTAGAAAATCAGAAAATACCTTTGTATGGAGATGGTGCCAATGTTCGAGATTGGCTTTTTGTAGAAGATCATGTTGATGCTTTGTTGCTGGTAGCAACTAAGGGAGTATGTGGCCGAAGTTATTGCATAGGTGGATCTGAAGAACATAGTAATAAACAAGTAGTTGAGTCAATTTGTAAAATACTTGATGAAAAATTGCCAAAGGGAAAGTCTTATACAGAATTAATTACATATGTCACTGATCGGCCTGGACATGATAAAAGATATGCAATTAATCCTGATAGGATAACAAGTGAATTGGGTTGGCATCCAAGTAAAACGTTTGAGGAGGGTCTAATCACAACTGTAGAGTGGTATATAGCCCATCGTGATTGGTGTGAAAAAGTATCAAAGCGCTCTGGATATTTTGGAGACAGAATCGGCATTAGTACTGCTAACTAGTTTTATTAGGCCCGTAAATTCCCTCTTTCTAAGGCCTGTTTGAAATCTTCATAAGCCATTTTTATTCCTTGATCTAATGTAATTTTTGATTGCCAACCTAATTTGCTTAAGCGAGAAATATCTAACTGTTTTTTAGGTGTGCCATCTGCTTTTGTATGGTCCCAGCAAATTGTCCCTTCGAAGCCAACAACTTCAGCAACTTTCATCGCAATTTCTTTGATCGATGCATCCTTTCCAGTTCCTACATTTAAGAACGAAAGAGGCTCTCCATCATTGTCAAGAGGGGCATCTTTTGCATTTGGACTCCATTGTTTTAAAGCAAATACACATGCCTCACCTAAGTCTTCAACATAAAGAAATTCCCTAAGTGGCTTACCTGTTCCCCAGCAGATAACTTCTCTGGATTGATTGATTTTCTCTTCATGGAAGCGTCTTATAAGAGCTGGTAAAACATGGCTATTTTTACTATGGTAATTGTCTCCTGGTCCATATAAATTTGTAGGCATTAAACTAATTGCATCAAAGCCTTCTTGTAATCTAAGTGCATCACAAAGCTTGATCCCTGCAATCTTTGCTATTGCATACCATTGATTGGTAACTTCTAATGAGCCTTTAAGTAGCTCTTCTTCTTTGATTGGTTGCTTTGCAAATTTAGGGTATATACAACTACTCCCTAAAAATAATAGCCTTCTAACTCCTGCTAGCCATGCATTTTCAATTATATTATTTTGTATCTTTAGGTTTTGGAGTAAAAAATCAGCTGGATATGTATTGTTGGCATATATTCCACCAACTTTGGCCGCTGCTATAATAACAATATCGGGTTCATGGTAGGAAAACCATTCACGTACTTTTTCATTATTAGTGAGATCAAGTTGTTTTCTATTCGTTGAAATTTGATTTGTATAGCCTGCTTTGTTCAGGGCCTTACTGATCGCATTACCAGCCATTCCGCTTGAACCGGCTATATATATTAGATCTTCTTTCTGTATCAGATAACTTTTCATATCAACCTTCTATAATCTATTGGGTGGATTCTCTATAGATCCAATGACTTCAAAGCCTTGACTTTTTAGATAGGCTTCTTTTTTGGCATCTTTTCTATCCACTTTAATCATTTCACTAATTAGCTCTTCAAGTGTAGTTTTTGGCTTCCAGTTCAGCTTGTGAAAAGCATTAGTTGCATCACCTACAAGAGAATTCACCTCTGATGGACGAAAGTAGCGAGGGTCTATCCGAACGACTATCGATCCGTCTTTTCTTTTCGCCACTTCTTCTGTTCCAGCACCTTCCCATTTTAACTTGCCCCAGCCAAGTTCTATAGCAGCTAATTCAATAAACCTTCGTACTGATTCTTGTCGGCCAGTGGCAATTACAAAGTCCTCAGCAGTTTCTTGTTGAAGCATTAACCATTGCATTTCAACATAATCACGTGCATGTCCCCAATCTCTTAAAGCATTTACATTTCCCATAAAAATACATTCCTCGAGTCCGGCATCGATCCGGGCTAACCCACGAGTAATTTTACGGGTAACAAATGTTTCTCCACGTCTTGGAGATTCATGGTTAAAAAGTATGCCATTGCAAGCGTACATTCCATATGATTCTCGATAATTTACTGTGATCCAATAAGCATATAGTTTTGCAACTCCATAGGGGCTTCTTGGATAAAATGGAGTCGTTTCTTTTTGTGGAACTTCTTGAACGAGTCCATACAGTTCGCTTGTGCTGGCTTGGTAAATTCTTGTTTTGTCAATTAACCCAAGCATTCTTACTGCTTCTAAGACTCTTAACGTGCCAAGAGCATCACTATTTGCAGTGTATTCAGGTGTTTCGAAACTAACTGCCACATGACTTTGAGCGCCCAAATTATAAATTTCGTCAGGCTGAACTTGTTGAATGATTCTAATGAGATTTGTGCTATCAGTAAGATCACCATAATGAAGAACCAGTCTTTGGTCCGGGTCATGTGGGTCTTGATATAGATGATCTATTCGAGAGGTGTTGAAACTGCTTGCTCTGCGCTTAATGCCGTGAACAACATAACCTTTTTGAAGCAGAAGCTCGGCCAGGTAACTCCCATCTTGTCCTGTGATTCCTGTAATTAGGGCAATTTTGCTATGGCTCATAGCGTTTCTCCTCTATTTTTGGGTTAATTCAGAAGCTGCTTTGGCTAAAGCGCTTGGCTTGTGTTTTTGTTGAGAAAGTTTCATATCCATTGAGATAAAAAGATGAAGTACTACCTCTTTTCGGCATGAAGGAACAGACTCTTATTTAGCTGTTGATGGTCGTATGGACCAGTGATCTCAGAACATGACTTTGGTTGTCCTATTTCACTATGGCGAGTTTCAGCCTTTGTGGCAGCAAAGGGGCTTGTTGCAATGCGGTCCGCATATAGCTGCAAATAGCCCAGGAATCCAAGTGATTGCCTCAAGGGTTCCTGATTTGCAGCAGAGTTTACTTTCTAAAGGACTCACCCCTTCAGGAGTTTTAGTCAATTACATAGACCCTTTTTTGATTAGGGCATCACCTCTTACTGAATTGGACTCTTGGGTTGGTCCCAAATTGCTTGTTTGTGGCGATCTTCATCACGGTCCAAACCCTATAGGCACATTGGTGACTTACCAGGCCAAGGAATTTCATGATGCCGTCTTGGTAAGTTTTAATCCTGTCTTGTTACAAGAAGTGCGTTCCCATTTGGCGGTACCAGTGCATTCCATACCGCCTGGTTTTTTTCGCTATCCAACTCGCCCTTTAAACCCTTACTTTCAAAATCGTTTAATTCATGTGGGTAGCCTCGGTATTCATCACCCTCGACGTCGTCAGATAGTTACTAAACTTTTAGAACGCAAACAAATACCTTTTACTCATACAGTAACGCGAAATAATGAAGAAGCAGCGGATCTTTATAATGGGAGCGCATTGGTACTAAATATACCCCTTAACAATGATTTGAATCATCGTTTTTTTGAAATCATGGCTGCTGGTAGTCGCCAGATTATTTTTGGGAACAAGCAATTGCTAGGGCCACATTATGAGTTGGCAAATAGAAAAGATATTTTTTGGGTTCAAACTATTGAGCAATTAGAGGACCTAGTTATTAAGCTATTTAGAAACCCACACCTTCTTAAGTTTGAAATATTACCACCACCAAGTTATGATTTAATTGACCTTCTGAAAAGTTGTTTTGGTATTAGAGAAATACCTTCCTGGAGTAAGGCTGATACAAGTACTATATATAGGGAATTACAAGGGTAAGATTTTTGTATTACTACATTGAACATACAAGTCGTTTTAATTGCAATACAGGTATTCAGCGTTGTGTAAGAAGCATTGCTCGTGCATTGATCAGAATTGGTATACCATTAAGACCTTTAGTATGGGATAGACAGCGATCAGATTTTTGTGCAGCCTCTGCTGCAGATTTGAATCACTTAGAACGTTGGAATGGCCCAAAGATCGAGAGTTGGGCCGAATCAAGGTTGCGGTTGGAAGTGAATGAATCTCATGTAACTGATAATTGGCTATTGATAGTTGAGTTGGTTAGTGGTCCCTATCAACCATCTTTACCGGAGATTAAAAAGGCTTCAAATAGACTCTCTCTATCAGTAGCGTGGGTATTTCATGATGCAATTCCTCTGAGATTCTCTCAGTTGTATGGAGCTAGGTCAGCTGTTACGGCTTCTCATCATGCAAAATATATGGCTGGACTATCTCAGTTTGAGATCGTTTTAGCTAATTCGTATACAACCTCCATTCATTTAAAGACATTTTTGAGCAAAAATAAACTACCCTATTCTCATGTAAAAGCATTGCCTTTAGCATGTGAACTTATGGGAGTTGAGCGATGTGATATCCCAACAAGATTTGAGGAAGGTGAAATAGTTGATTTGTTGTGTGTCAGCTCACTTGAGCCTCGCAAGAATCACTTGGGTTTGTTGAAAGCAATTTCTACTTTAGCTGCAAAAGAACGGTTTCCTGCAAGGCTTACATTAGTGGGGTGGGGTAATGATCAGAGAACCATTAACATAGTCGAGCGTGCAGTTGAAATTGATTTACCTATTCGTTGGGAAAATAATGTCGACGATAATTCTCTAGTTCAACTTTATAGATCTTCTAAATTGACAATATATCCTTCGTTAGAAGAAGGCTTTGGTTTGCCTGTTGCTGAAAGTCTATGGCAACGTAGACCATGTATATGTAGTAGAGATGGCGCCTTAGGTGAGCTAAGTGTTAAGGGAGGTTGTTTAGGGATCAATACCTCGAATTGGTACGAGATTGAAGGTGCTATTGAGCGATTTTTGCATGATGAATCTCTTCAAGTGCAATTATATAAGGAAGTTTCCTTACGTCCAACCCGCAGCTGGCATACATATTCATTGGAAATGTGTGAGTTATTGGGAATCGAATTATGAAAAATAGATTTTTAAGATTATTGTTATGCTTTCTATTTTTTCTAGATCTAAAAAACCATTTCCTTAAATGCTTTTTGAATAATTGATTATGTTTAAGGAGAAATGGTACCTTTACTCTAATGATGCAGATTTTGCACTTGAGTATTTACGAAATGATATTCAATCAGCAACCTTGCTAGAAGAAAAGGCATGGCTAATACATTTTTTAACTCAATTTGGTCAATTTGAAGAGGCTAAGTATTTTTTGGATCAATTCACCCCAGAAATCCTGAATTATAATTATGCGCGAGCCACATTACTTAGGATACGGCAATTCTCAGGTCACCCTAACCCTTGGGAGGCAATGCTTTTGCCAGGTGAAGAACAGATATTCCAATGGCACTGTGAACAAATTATGAATCAGTCAACACCTTTAGATATTTATTTAGGGGGTGGTTTAGGTGATCAACTTGAATTTATTTCTAGACTTAAACCAAGCTTGGTCGATCATGATCTTTTTCATAGATTAAACATAGTTCTTCCTCAGAAAAGTCAATTAGCCTTAGCATCATTTTTAAAGAAATTTACTCCACGTGACTTTCCTGAAATACGATTTGAGGATAATAATATAAGTTTAAATAAAGCTTGGATAAGCATGATTCCGTTTTTTGCTCTGTTAGCTAATTATAGATTATTAAAGCCACCTGAGCCAGTCTTTTCTTCTTTTAATAAGGCTCGAAATGCGAACTCTCTGCTTTTTTGCTGGAGGAGCAAAGTTGATAGAAGTGAGAAGTTATGGGCTCATTTAAGGAGCCTACCATTCTTGGAGATATCTGCTATTTATCGTCACTTAGTTCCTTTTGCAAAACAGAATGGCATAGCTTTAATTGACATAACTAACTATCGTGAACATGAAATTCTTGAGCTTTCAGAATATTATCCCGTTTTACAGCTAAGAAATAATCAGATAAAGAGCTTTATGGATACTGTTCAATTACTTAAATCAAGTTCGGGAATTATTAGTGTAGATACTGCTCTCGTTCATTTATCCTCATGGTTTGGTTTAAAAATGTCGATCTTGTTGCATTCCTTCCCTGACGGAAGATGGTGCACTAATAAATCATATAAGATGGAAGTTGTTCAACAGTTAGAATATAATAATTGGCATAATATAAGTATTGAAGTGATCAATCATCTTATTTCTCGCTATTTCTCTTAGTAGTAAGGATTGCTTTTATTATCTTTGAGAATGTTCAGCCAGCATTCAATTGTATGATTACGATTCTGCTTGGTTTGACTTAATTCTTGGAGAGCTTTACCTTCTCGTTCTCTGATATATGGATCGAGAAGAGATTGTATATGTTTAATCCAGTCTTCGGTATTTTTGCAAAGCCTGCCTTCCCATTGCCATCTTTCACATAGCTCTCTATAGGATATTGCTTCTGAGGCGATCCATGGAATACCTAAACTGCTGAACTCGAGAAGTTTGAGTTCACTTTTGAATTCATTGAACATACTTTTAGAAATTGGTGCAAAACCAATATCACCATTGATAGTATTGAGATAATCTTTATGTGGAAGAATAGGGAATGTTTCGATATTATTAGAGTTGATACCAATGACATCGGCAAAGCTCAGCATTTGATCTGAATGACCGATGTGAAGCCACTTTATTTCAATGGATTCTCTCGCTAGCCACTCAGCGACTGGTCTCAAAATAGCCAGATCATTCGGCCTAGTCCATGGGGCGCCAGTCCAACAGATTGTTAGTTTCTTTTCATCTAAATTATTTCGTCTAACCCTCGCTTTTGGGGCGCTATTTCTTATAAGTATTATTCTTTTATCATGGAACATAGTATGAAGTAATTCCTTTAGTGAGTTTGTGCTGCAGGTGATGATATTGCAATTCCTTAATGTGTTGGTTAAGCCTATAAGACGTCGTTTATCCCACCCAGGTGCTTGCCATAAACAGTCATCTATATCGCTTATTATTTGTACTTTTTTGCTCCTTAACCATTGCAAAATTTCACTCATATCGCCCCAAGCTATTGCGTACCGGTATAGAATAAGAATATCGCCATCAGAGAGTTCCAATATTTCTTTTGGATTCGTTGTTATCTTTATAGGGAGCTTCAAATCTTCCGTATATTGTCCAAATCGGATCCAAAAGCTATGCCAAGGATTGATTGAGTCTGTTAGGGCTATTATTTTCATTTTATTGTAGAGAATTCTTTTAATCTTTCAGCGATTCTATTAATTACTGAATTCCAGTCTCCATTAGAAGGCTGCCGAAATAGTTCCATATTTTGGTACCAAGGTGTATTAGTTGTTTGAATGCCCCATCTCCATTCTGGAATCCATCGCAAAGCTAGCCATGTTGGAACGCCTAATGCTCCCGCCAAATGAACTACTCCACTATCAGCACTAATTAATAGGTCACAGTTGGCTAAAACACCCGCTGTGTCTCTGAAATCAAGGGTGACATTGAATTCTTTCTGCCCCTTTACGAAAGGAAAACTAGAGTTTGGATCGATTTGCTGAAGACCAGAGCCCTTTTGGATCGCAATAAATTCAACATTTTTTATTCCAGAAAGTGGCAGCAAATTGTGGAATGACATTGATCGACCTTTGCAATAAAGGCTTCTCTCATGCTTGAGGTTACCTTGCCAGTGAATAGCAACTAAAAGGTGACCTTTCTTCCTTTTGAGTTTTTGCTTCCATTCCTTAACTTTTGCATCTTTTACTGTTAAATATCCCTGAGCCTTTTGAATAGATTTTTTTGTCAAATTAAGCCTATTTGGCAAACTTAGCAAGGGACACCAAAGTGTTCCTTTGGTCAATCTATCGGGCTTGATCTCGTGTAGAACAGTTGTGAGATTTGAGCCTTCCTTGAGTAATCTCGCTAAAGCTTTTTGGCAGAATATGGTTATATTTAAACCTTTCTCTTTTAGTTGAATTGCTAGTCTTATAAATTGTAATGTATCACCAAAACCTTGTTCTGATACTAGGATTAGTTGCTTGCATGGCCTTGGGTCATTGAATCCTTGCCACGCAGGCCCGAGAGCATTGATAAAGTAACTATTGTCATGTTTAGGTTGGGATAATCTATTTTCATAACATTTCCAGCCTTCCTCGAACCTCCCAATAAGTAGTAAATCATGGCTAAGATTTTGAAGTATTTCTTTTTGAGGACAGTTGGCTAGAGTTAGTGAGTATTGGTATGCTCTGATTGCACTATGTATACGATACTGTTGATGAAGAGCAATCCCAAGGTTGAACCATGCAATTGGTTCGTTAGGTATACCTTCTATTCCCTTTGCTATAAACCTTTTAGCTAGAAGAGGATCTTCTTCTAATAAACTACCACCACGATTCACCCATTCTCTACCTTCCCATAAAATAGCCTTATCGATTTTATTTATAGCCATGTTTTAGAGTATATGGTAACCGCTTGTTTTTGTGCTTCATCCATTTTAGAAACAACATCTAGTGCGGCTGTTCTTCCCTCATTTGCAATAGAATAGCAAAGAAAAGTATTTTCTTTGCACCACTCTAATTTTTCTTTTAGATCACTTAAGTCTGGAGCGATTGGTATATAATGTATCCAAGGTTTGATATATTTATGATACCATTGTTGACGCTTACTTCTAACTCTTAAGATGCAGCAACCACTTAGAAGTTTCCATAGAAGACCCCAGGAGTTCACATTCCCATCGATATCGATTTGCCATTTATGTAATGACAAGTTGAACGGATGAACTCCAGCAGCAAACATATTTTTCTCTTTTAATTCATTCTCAATGCTCAATTTTTCTTCTTGGTTATAAACCTGTACTACTGATATCAGGCGAGCATCTAAGAGGCCAGGGAATTTTTTGCTTAATTTGCATAATTTATATCGAGGAAGAGAATCAATATTATTTTTGCTAACGTTTTTTATGCCAGTGCTTGATCCCCTCCATATTGCCAATGGAATTCTCAGCTGCCAATCGGGAAGCTCCTTTAATTGAGTACGAATACTTTCGAAACCTCTTGTCATAAGTGCATAAGGGTCTGGAATCAATGGTCCTTTCCCATCATCAATAAGAGGAGCATCAAATCTAAAGCAAATTTCTCTCGGACTTTGGTCATGTATCTGTACGGCAAAACTTATATCTTTATAACCTAATTTGTTGAACCAGATTGCCGCATTTTCAGAGAAATTTATTAGAGCATCTAATCTTTGCTCCATTCCATCCCTAGTCATATTGGGCCTGTTTATTTTTAAAACACATCCATTAGTTGCTTCGACGTGGAGTAGGTCTTCTTTCATGGCTTTGGAACATCTTTCCATAAACAATCGTTATGTCTGACTTGAAAGAATCGAGCTTGCTCAGGTCTAGTCTTCATCATTTTGAATATTGGCAGGAATATTCCTGTGCATGCCATTTCCATTTTCCCTGCCCAATGGTAATCAATTTGCCATTTACGGCTGTGCCAGTAATTGTGTGCTATTACAGATTGCTCCTGTGTAAGGAAAAAGCAGCCGGAATGAGGATTCACAACTCTTCGAAAACTTTTAGGTGTGTTTAGCCAATCAATTATCAATTCTTCCTCAGTTGCCCAAAATAGATCTGGACGTTTTTCTATTGGCTCTCCTGCTAGTACAACATCTCCTATCCCGCTTAGTCGTTCACACCGGTGTGGCATAAAAACATATTCATTCCCAGCTTTAAGAACCAAATGCTTTATCTTTTCTGGTAGTTCTCTGTCATCAATGCTGATATCATCTTCTAAATAAATCACTAGATCAATCTCTTTATCTATTGCAGCTTGCTCCAATAGTGATCGGGTAACTGCTAAGGGAAGGTCAGTAGGGTCTTTGATTTTGTGTCTTATAACTTCCATCTCTTTTGCGAGTCCTTGCTCTATAAGGAGTTCTTCAAAAAGACTCCATGGTTCAACGATGTGTAGTTGAAGATTGACTTCATGGCCGCTTGCGCTTTGCTCCAGAGTGAACCATCGATTGTTTTCGTATCGGTGTACCCATTGCGTGTCTCTAAGCCGGTCCAGATTGCCAAGAGATGCCTCTTGTAATGCTTTTTTCTTTAAAGCACGCTTTTCTGAATTCTCGGATGAGAGTCGGGAGCCCTCTTGAGGGCGGAATACATGAGGGATTCCGATCAGAATACGCACGTTTTGCCCACTGAAATGGTCTTACTCTGTTCCTAATGAGAATTCTCCTTGCTATCGCCCATTTTTGGGATCCTAACGGTGATGGTAAGCATCAGTCGTTGAGGCCCAATCCTTTTCCTCGCCTTGAGGCCTTAAAGCATCAGTTGTTGTGCTTAAGACGACAGGGCGAGCATCAGTCACAACTTCATGTGGCTGACCGAATGGTATATCCAGCCAACCAGGCCTTGCGCCATGAAATCGATATATGTTTGGTTACGGATGGGGAGCACACAGTTATTGAGCAATTAGAACCGCTTTATCGCGGACTATTTGAAGAAGTTGTTACAGAACCTCCTGTCGGCTTGGAACTTGGTTTTGAGGCTCAAGCATACTTAGGGTCTCAAGTTGATAAAAAATATGATTTTTACGGGTACATGGAAGATGATTTGTTGATACATGATCCTCTTTTTTTTCAAAAATTAGTTTGGTTTCAGAATTTCATGGGTCAAGAAGCACTCCTACTGCCTCAGCGGGTAGAGCTTGCTCAAGGCCCACATTTCGTTGATCGCTTTTATATTGATGGGCCGTTACCTGAGGATCACGTCAAGCCATTAGTAGATCTTGACGGCCCTTTAGTGATGGTTGCTGCTCCAGGAGGCGATGTACCATTTGAACCGCCTAGGAATCCGCACGCAGGTTGTTTCTTCTTAAGTCATTCTCAGTTGCGTCATTGGATGGAGCAACCACATTGGTTGGATCGAGATAGTAGCTTTATTTCCCCGTTAGAAAGTGCTGCAACATTAGGCATTTCGAGAAGCTTTAATTTATATAAGCCTTCATTAAGCCATGCAAGTTGGTTAGAAATTCAGCATTGGGGAACTAGTTTTCATAGTTTGATCGCTGCACCTCAGCCAGAAGTTGAAGAGGAATTGGAAGATGTAATAGAACCTGAAGGTGAGGTTGGTCAAGACTCACTGGCAGAGCTTCATGCAACCTGAATTCAATAGAGTGCAATTCATTTGGGGTTGCCTTCCGGAAAGGCAGTTTGAGAGTTATTGGTTGAGTCAGATTCTTTTCCCTTTAAATATAACCTCTATTCAGGCATCCTCTGGCTTGAACCCTGAGGAATTGCTCCCGCATGTACCAAAAGTTCTAATTGAATCAGGCTTGCTTTTTTTAGAGCGTCAGGTGGCTATTTCTCGGTTGGAACGATTGCAAATAGAACGATCTCAGAGAATTGACTTGCTTGTTCAGAATGGTCCTTTTATTGTTCTCCATATTAGTGATGAAGAGGGTTTTGACGGGGACACACTCTATACAATGCTTCCTAAAGATGTACCCGTATGGAGAAATTTTCCTTATCCGAGATTTGCTCAAACTGACCAAATTTCTAGTTTTCCTATAGGCCCTAGGCGAGAATTTTTTGGCTTTCAACCTTTCGTATTAGCAGCAGATCGAATGTATCCATGGACATTTATGGGGACTTTGTGGATGTCCGGCAGTCGAACACGTGCCGTTTCGTTATTTTTGCGATCTTTACCTAATGGTCAATATTTTGGGGGGAAACAATTTGGCATTGGGTTGCCATTAGATATTTACAAGCGATATTTGATGTCAAGTGTTTTTGCTCTTTGTCCAGAGGGAGACCGTCATTTAGATACTTTTAGACTCTATGAAAGTTTGCAGATGGGTTGCATTCCTTTAGTGGTCGATCGTTTTGAGCAGGCCAAGTCCATTCTTGGTGATAGTTTCCCTATTGAGTTCTTTGAAGACTGGGAAGATGCATTGAGTTTTGCGATGCTTGCTTTGGAATCTCCTGTTCGCATTAACGAAATGCAGAAAATGTGTCAGTCATGGTGGATTAATTTTAAGGCTGATTTATCTATTCAGATTAAACACAGTTTATTTAGAGAATAGTTTGGATGAGATATATCCCCTAATTATTATTTTCGCTTTTATTTTTGTTTAATTTTCTTTGGCTTACCAAATTGTTCCCTATCTAGCTATTAGAGTTTTGTATAGTCCCAAGGCTTTAAAAACCTTCTTCTTACCCTTTCATTAGTCGTGCGTATATTGATAATTCATCAGAATTTTCCTGGGCAGTTTAGGCAGTTAGCCCCATATCTGCAGCAATGTGGTCACGAGGTTGTCGCGATTTGTGCTCATGAACGTTCTACGGGGATTAATTGCCGAACTCTTCGTTATAAAGAGCCTTCTAAGCATGACGGTCTACCCCTGAGTTCTGAGCTTGCACATGATTCTTTTCAACGCGCTTCAGAGGTTGCCAAGCTTTGTGGTCAATTAGATGCAGAGGGATGGCGCCCTGAGCGAATTTGTGCCCACTCAGGCTGGGGGGAAACTCTTGCGATTCGAGAAGTTTGGGATGATGTGCCGCAAATCCTTTGGCCTGAGCTTTGGGTTTCTCCTGAACATGGCGGTCATGGCTTCGACCCCCAAAAGGCTCCGCCTGGATTGGAATTACGATTAGATCAGGTTGGGCGAAATAGTCTTACAAGGGCAGCATTGGATCAAGCAGTTTCCTGGGTTTTGCCAACGCAGCATCAAGCTAATAGCTTTCCTAATGAGTTTAGAGACTCAAGGATGCATGTGATTCATGAGGGCATTGATACGAAGTTAGCTTGTCCGAATCCAGATATTAATTTTACAGTTAGAGGTATTCAGATAAATAGAAGTATTCCAACAATTACATTTATAAATAGAAGTTTAGAGCGTTTAAGAGGGTTTGATACATTCATGAGATCTTTACCTGCCATTCAGCGATCATATCCAAAAGTCAGGATATTAATTGTTGGTGATGATCAAAAAGGTTATGGCACTTTGCATGAAACTGGACGACCATTGAGAGAGGTCATGCTTGAAGAACTTGCGGGTAAGATTGATTTGGAAAGAATACATTTTCTAGGTCGCATTCCATATTTGCAATTCCTTGCAATTCTTCAGGCAAGTTGGGTGCACATCTATCTTAGTTATCCATTCGTTTTGGGTTGGAGTTGCTTAGAGGCAATGTCTTGTGGTTGTTGTATTGTAGGGAGTAAAAATATGCCTGTTGAAGAGGTAATTCATAACGGCATTGAGGGATTATTAGTCCCAATTACATCACCTGATGACGTTGCCCGTGCGGTCATAAAAATGCTTGGTGACGCACGGATTAGAGATGAATTAGGGCGTAATGCAAGGAAAAATGTTCTGAACTTGGATCAGTCAATACTTCTTCCTAAAACGTTAGAACTAATACAAAATAGCTTTTAGGAGGAGTTAATTTCACCAGATACAAATTCTGTTACCGTAACCCTGAGGACTTGTTTTTGGTTTCCAGTAAGAGTTTAAATAATCTCTGCCTAGACCTAACTTTAAGAAAGGATTGAGTGTAGTTCCAATATCAATAAAACTAAGCCAAGGAAAATGTTTAAATCCTTCGTGGATTAATATCTTGGCTGCAGCAGAAGCTCCTATTAAGACAAGACTACCAGGCTTTGCTAATGAGCATTCATGAAGGAATTTTTCTCGAAATGGATCAATTTTTTGCAAAACTCCATTAGGGACTGGAACCCATTTAACTGAAGGACATGTTGAAAATAGTGTGATATCTGCATGCTCGTTAATCGCTATTAAAACGTCTCTATCAAGTATTAAAGGTAATGATGTTTCTATAAAGCCTTTATAGTTGTGATTGACTAATAAGTTTGCCCAGGATTGAATAGAGTTAGTTTCTCTTCTTATTTGCGCTACCTTATTTGGGTCACAACAACATGGACAAGGCAAACCAATAATATAATTCTTCATTCTACATTTTAAAGCATTGTGTAGACCCTTAGCAATTTGATGATCAGTATTTGGATTAAATGTTTTATGGTCCCAAGATGCAAATTTCTGCAGATTAACTTTTTTCCCAGCTATTTTTGCACCATCTGCAGCTAAATCAATTCCTAAACCATCCATCATAAATAATTCTCCGTCAGATATCCTATTGAATGCAAAAGGAACTTTCAGTTCAATAAGGCGATTAAGTTCACGCAAGTGAGCTTGAAAATTTTTATATTCAAACTTTTCTTTTATATCTGGCACTCTGGGTTTGCTATATGCTAAAACAATAGCATAACAAAAAGATTGATGTCTTATTTCAGTGATGTCGAATTGAAAGGATTTGGATTTAAAAGCTTAGGGAATGATGTGCGTATTAGCACTAAGGCAAGTGTTTATGACTGTAGCAAGATAAGCATTGAGGATCATGTTCGAATTGATGATTTCTGCCTTTTGTCAGGGGCTCTAAAGATTGGTCGCTTTACACATCTAGCACCTTATTGCATGCTTGCAGGAGGATTGAAAGGTATTTGTATAGGGTCATATGTAACCTTGGCTTATGGGGTAAAGATCTTTAGTGAAACGGATGATTATTCAGGTGCTTCCGCGGTTGGATCTTTAATGCCAGAAAATTTAAAGAAGGTTAGAAGAAAAACCACTGAAATAGGTTCTATTTCTTTGCTTGGAACCAATTCTATTGTTTTGCCAGGTTGTCACCTAGGAGAGGGAGTTGCTTTAGGAGCAGCCACAGTAGTGACAAAGGAGTTAGATCCATGGTGGATTTATATTGGATCCCCAGCAAAAGCTTATAAACCTAGGGAGCAAAAGGTAAAGAAATTAGTTAGAGAAATAATTGAGGCAAAATAGTAATGATTCCTTTTAATAAGCCTTACTTATCTGGAAATGAACTTGAATATATTAGAAAAGCTGCCACATTGGGTCAATTATCTGGTGATGGGCATTTCACCAAACTTTCTAAAAAATGGTTAGATGATTACTACAGTCCAGCAAAAACTTTATTAACACACTCTTGCACAGGAGCACTAGAAATAGCTGCTTTGCTTTTGGAACTTGAGCCAGGCGATGAAATTATTTTACCTTCGTATACTTTTGTTAGCTCTGCAAATGCTTTTGTTTTACGTGGAGCCACCCCTGTTTTTGTAGATGTTGATCCAGTTAATTTCTGTATAGATGTCCATCAAGTTAGGAAAGCTATTACAAGTAAAACGAAGGCAATTCTTTGTGTTCATTATGCAGGTTTATCATGTGATATGACTACATTAGTGAATCTATCAAAAGAATTTTCTATACCTTTAATTGAAGATGCGGCTCAGGCTTTTGGTTCTACCTATAAAGGTAGAAAATTAGGGACATTTGGAGATTTAGCAACATTTAGTTTTCATGAAACTAAGAATATTATTTCAGGAGAAGGTGGTTGCTTATTAGTAAATAATCAAAAGTATTATAATAGAGCAGAGATAATTCGAGAGAAAGGCACTAATCGATCTAGTTTTTTTAGAGGTCAGACTGACAAGTATACTTGGATTGATTTAGGCTCTAGTTTTTTGCCTGGTGAACTGATTTCTGCTTTTTTACTTGCACAACTTGAGTCCAGCTCTCAAATCCTTAATATGAGACTAAATTTATGGAATTCTTATTATAAAATGCTTCAATCTCTTCAGGAGAAAGATAAAATCAAATTACCCTTTATTTCGGGTGAAATATCACATAATGCACATATGTTTTTTGTGTTGTGTTCGAATTTAATTGAACGACAAGCATTGATAAAATATTTGCGAGACCAGGGCATTCAGGCTGTATTTCATTATGTCCCTTTACACTCCTCGCCAGCAGGTCAAAGATTTGGCAGAATCTCTGGCAAATTGCAAAATACAATAAAAGCCTCTGACTGTCTTCTTAGACTTCCTTTATTCCCTAACTTAAGCTCTGAGCAAGTACTTTATATATGTTCTGCAATCGAGTCTTTTTATACATGCATTTAAATTAGGGGTTTTTAATCAGTTTGAAGCCACGTTGAATAAGCCTTCGAAAAGGTTGATCCATCATAGAACCTTTTCCTGAAATAGATATAGCTTCTGAGCCAGAGCCTTCCTCTAGAGCTTGAATGCTTCCCCACAGAGCTTTGTCATTAAGAGGATGTGGTGGAACCATTGTTGGTATTCCTTTTTGCTGCAATGCATATGAAAAGTGCATATCTTCACCACAAAAATCTATACCTGCAACATCTTCTTTGTAACGCCAATATGTTTTCAACCAGTTGGTTTTAAAAAACCAACTATGTCCTACTATATCCACTTGCTTAGCGTTCTCAATTGGAAGCGGCCACCCATAACGAATATGATCCATATAGGATGTAGAAGACTGGTAGATAAGTCCAACAGTTCCATATAAAGCTTCTACTTTGGACATTTCCCAACAACAGTTTTCTATCCATCTGTTACCTGGAACTGTATCATCATCAAAAACTACTGTGTATTCAGTAAGGTTGTTTAGAGAGTAAGAAAATCTTGCCCATACCCCTAAATTCTCATCTGAAATAACAAATTTAGCAAGTGGCATCCTCCGCTTAATCTTTTCAATCTCATTTTTATCCTTATAACTATTGACCCAAATAATTATCTTTGAAATAGGGTAACTTTGCTGAAGTAATGCATCATAGATTTTCACTGCACATTCAGGTCTCCTATACAGATTAATGACCGCCGTGACTTTATGCTTCCACAAAACACTAGATGACAAATGAGCCATGCCACCTGAACCGCCTAATGTAACTGACGAATCCATGACCTTTAGCTCCTTCTCTACCTTTTTCTCGTTTTCGTCGAATAAAATATGATCACCAATAGAAATTACAATATTCCATGGCATTAATGAATATAAATGTGCAGCAATTAAATCCCGCTCATCTTTTTCTATAATAGGATCTATAATTATAAATGATCTTTGTGAGGTCTTTAAATCTTGTACCAATCTATTTTTACCTAGGCTTATGAATTGGCTAATTGAATCTTTGTTTAGGATTCTATGAAACTTAAACTTATCAATATTATCCATACTTAAGGTACCTATCTGATCTAGTAACATCAGATCCCAAATTGGATTAGATACTTTAATCTTTGCCTCCTTAGAGATGAATGCAATATTTACTTTAAATTTAGTTTTATACTGATTAATAGTCTTTATTAGTCCACCGCAGTCGTAGAGAAGAGAAGAAACACCACTAGCTGAGAATAACTGACTTTTACCCTCTACTAATTGATAAGCGTCTTTAAGACTCACTAGATGATAGTGAGTCTTATTAAATGCATGCCAGAAATCAGGAGAATTTTGGTAGTCAGGGTAGCGGTCATCTAATTGGTTCTCGGAATATAAATTTCCCTCGGTTATTAAACATCCTTCACCTAGTAAGCTATTAGAAGAAAGCTCTTCTAATTTCTGCTGAATAGAATAGATGTTTTTTTCCACGTACCCTCTATACTTGTATAGGTGTATGCTTTGAATTCCAACATTCTGATTTCATGATTCTATAATATAAATTATTTCTTGTAAAGAGCTTACTCTTTTGCAAGGCGCTAAGTCTCATATCATCGTATTTTTCCCAATTGCTGAGCACTTCCCCAATCTTTTTTTCCATATCCTCCATTGATTCAAAATATATGAAATCTTTACCTTCTTCATAGAAGTCTTCAACCAGATTCCAATTATCTTTTTCAACTAGATTCAATGTTCCTAGAGCGGCCGCCTCATTAAATCGCGATTTAAACTGAGGTACATAACCATTATTTAAATCATTAAATGCCTGATTCTCTTCCCATCGAGGCCTCCGTTTAATATTTTCAATGGCCTCAGTACCAACGGGATAAGAATTAAAGCATATGGAGATTTTACAGTTACTTATTACTTTATATTTATCTACCGGTGATAAGTTTATGTTCGTCGCCATCGGCAACGCTAACCCTGTTAATTGATTTATACCCTTGGTCATTGTTATGTATCTGTAGTTAAACTGTTTGAATATTTCTAGCATATGGAGATATTTAACGTTATGAATTCCACCATGATATATGACATCATAATCCTTTTTAGCTAATGGATTTACTCCATTAGGAATAGAAACAGGATAGAAAATATATTTATAACGATTACTTCCTTCTAGTTTATTCATCCAATGACAACTAAAAGGGCAGATACCATATATTTCGTCAAAGACACCATTAGCATCATGTATAAAATTATCACTACTATACTCTGTAGGCATAGTCACATTTAAGTACTTAATTTTTCTAAAGCAAGACCTGACCTTTGCTTTGCTTAGCCCTTTTTCTAAAATACGATATCCATAGAAAAGTACCTCTTCACAATATTCTTGGTTGTCTTTTGCAAACTCCTCTAAGTCCAAGTCATATAAATTTGTTCCAGGTATCTCTGAATTTAAATAACTGATTACTTTCATAGATACACACCTCGTGCATTTGGATTTATTCCATACTTGATGAATATTTCATCCAGCTCTTTCTTGTATTCTGATATGTTCCATTTGCCACCTACTATTGCTGTACAGATATGTGGAGTAATTGAAGAATCATAATGATACATACCTCGCTTTTCTTCATTATCATAAAACAACAAGCCTTGAAATCCCATATCTCTACAGATTTGACTTCCCAAAACCTCCTGCTGCAACCCCCCTTTTCTAGCTATTTCAGAATCTATGCTCATAGAGTAGATATCTAAGAGCCTAGCTCTGTTCCAAATTGAGACCTGTTGTGTAAAAAGAGTATCAGAGTCTGACTCTATTTCAAATAAATACTTATGATTGGTTGCCCTAATTTTTTCAGGTCCTCTGACTAGCTTTACAAAATCCCATTTGTTATTATCATCCCTAATTAAATTATGGATATAATTAAATTCATTTTTTCTTGGTACCCCAGATGGAATACAGTCCTCATTCGCTATTAAAACAGTCTCTTCCTTTATTTTTTTAAGGCAAAATAAGTACTGCAGGTTGTACGATAACTCTTGAGGGTATATTAGATAATTCAAGTGTACGCCCCATTTTTCTTTTATCTCAACCAAGGCTTTACTCTCCTTGCTTGTTAAAAGATAGATTCTGTCAAACAATCTATCCCAAGCAAACCTTTTGAGTTCGCCAAAGAAAGGCTCCCAAACATCCTCTGAACTACTGTGACTATTCACTATTAAAGCAATACTCATCTCATCACACAAAAGCAATCAAATTCTAGAGATAGAAACTAGGAATGTCCACTTGCTTCTCTTGCTAATTTAATATCAGTTATTAGTCTATAGCCTTTAGCTTTTGTATTCAATTTACTTTGACCTTTGTCTTCATATGTGCTAAAATTACAAAAAAAGTTAAATGAAAATAGCTTGCCGTATATGTGGCTCGCATAATCTTGAGCCTTGTATTGATCTAGGTGACCAGCCCTGGTGTAATAACTTTCTTACATCAGAACAAATAGGCACAGAGCCTTCCTATCCTTTAAGAGTTGTTTATTGCCATGATTGCCATACTTCACAGCTTGATTTTACTGTTAAAAAGGAAATCATGTTTGGAGATCATACCTATCTATCAGGTGTCACCAAGTCTTTGTCAAATCATTTCCTATCAATAGCCAAAATTACCCTTGATAATTTTTTTGAAGGTAGCAATAGATCTTTAATAAACGTTTTAGATATTGGGTCAAATGATGGTACACAGCTGAAGCATTATAAAAACTCTGGTTGTAATGTTTTAGGTGTTGAGTCTTCAAAAACCACAGCGACCATCGCCTCTCAAGCAGGAATCAATACCCTAAATGAGTTTTTTAATGAGCAAGTAGCATTGAGAATATCTGAAAAGCAAAATATTATCAATGCTTCAGGTGTTTTCTTCCATCTTGAAGAACTTCATTCTGTGACTAGAGGTATCAAACACTTGCTTGATAAGGATGGAGTATTTGTAGTTCAGTTTTTATATATGAAATCTATTGTAGAAAATAATGCATTTGATCAAATTTACCATGAACACCTACTTTATTACACTTTATCTACAATTACAAAACTATTGTCAATACATGAGCTTTCTATAGAAGATGCGTTTTTAGCCCCAATTCATGGAGGCTCAATGATATGTTTTGTTAGGCATACAGATCGATGTAAGCCTACTAAACGATATAAAGAGCTTTTAGCGCAGGAGGAAATTAGTCAAATCAATACCTTTTCATCATATTTATCTTTTTCCAGACGTATTGAAGAATTTAAGATTCGTGATATGGATTACCTCTATCAAGCCAAAAAGTTAGGCAAAACCATTTATGGTTTCGGCGCACCAGTTAAAGGCAATACTCTTTTAAATTACTTTGGCATAGGTAAGGATGTTTTAGATTATTTAGTGGAAAAAAATGAATTAAGGGATGGACTATTTAGTCCAGGCATGCATATACCTATAAAACTTGAAAAGGATTTAACCCAACTTCCAGATATATATTATGTTTTAGCATGGAATTTTCGCGACGAGATATTAGCCAATAATCAAGAATTGATTGATAATGGAGTAGAGTTTTATTTCCCAGTCAATCCAGCTTGAACCATGAGGGTATTCGTAACTGGTTCGAGAGGCTTCTTGGGTCGTCATCTAGTACCTTTTTTACAAAGTCAAGCTATTGAGGTTGATAATCCATCGCGTAAAGAACTGGATCTTATGGATTTTGACGCTTTACAGTCTTATTCGCAGAAAAAATATGATCGTATATATCACCTTGCTGCATGGACACAGGCTGGAGATTTTTGTTTACGTTACCCTGGTGATCAGTGGGTTAATAATCAAATCCTGAACACAAATGTACTTAAATGGTGGTCAGAGTTACAACCTCAGGCAAGACTAATTTTTATGGGCACTAGTTGCTCATATTCTCCTGAACTTCCTCTTGTAGAATCCAACTATATGAAAGGTCAACCAATAGATAGCCTCTATACTTATGCAATGACCAAAAGAATGCTTTTAGTAGGTGCTCAGTCCTTAAGTAAGCAGTATGATCTAACTTATAATTGTTTTATACCATCAACTCTATATGGAGGAAACTACCATTCTGATGGACGACAAATGCATTTTATATTTGATTTAATTCGAAAGATTGTATCAGCATCAAAAACTGGATCCAAAGCTGTTCTATGGGGAGATGGGAATCAGAGGAGGGAACTTGTTCACGTCAAGGATTTCGTGAGCATTATGGAGTTTCTTATACCCAAGTTAAATAATGATCTTATAAACATAGGAGCTGGTATAGACTATTCAATAAAAGAATTTGCAAATACCATATGTGAGTTGACAAAAACTACTACTAAGGTTGTTGAATATGACAAAACCAAATATGTTGGAGCAAAATCCAAATGTTTAAATATCGACAAGTTGCAATACATTTACCCACAGTTGGAGTATCTTCCATTGCGCACAGGCCTTAACGACTCAATAGCCTGGTACCTCACTACTCAGGACTAAGATTTTGTTGGTTGTTACAAAAACGCCTCTGAGAATAAGCTTTTTAGGAGGAGGTACAGATTATAAGTCTTATTTTCATCGAAAACCAGGTGCAGTTCTTGGCATGTCAATTGATAAGTATATATTTATTGCTTCAGTAGATATGGATGGAATACAAGACTATAGATACCGCGTCTCATATTCCAAGATTGAACAAGTAAATTCCAAAGAACAAATTGAACATCCTGTTATCAAAGCAGTTTTAAGTGAACGTTCTATTAACGAGAATCTTGATATAAGCATTATTTCCGATATGCCAGCCAATTCTGGATTGGGCAGCTCCTCAGCGTTTACTGTAGGCCTCTTGCGTATGCTTAATGCAAGATATGAGGTAAGAGCTACTAAGTTAGATCTAGCCTTAGAGGCTATTTATGTAGAGAAAGAACTGCTTAATGAGAATGTAGGTATTCAAGACCAGCTACACTGTTCATTTGGTGGTATAAATAGGTTCGATTTCTTTCAAGATGATATTAAGGTTTCTCCTGTTGTTATGAGAGGAGAATGTCAGTCAACATTACTTGATTCCCTATTCCTTGTTTATACAGGTATTAAGCGACATGCTTCACAAGTTCTAGATAATCAAATCCAGAAAACAATAGATGGATCAAATGATAAATACCTTGAGGAGATGTACAAAATGGTAGCTGAAGGCTCCGAAATTCTTTCAAATCCTGATCCTACTTCTCTTCTTGTCGATTTTGCTAATCTACTTTCCAAAGGTTGGCATTTAAAGAAGCAACTCAGCAAATCCATCAGTGACCCACAAATAGATCAACTCTATGAAAGATGTCTTTCTGCTGGAGCTTTAGGAGCAAAACTATGTGGAGCTGGTGCTGGTGGTTTTTTACTTTGTATAGTGCCAGAGCAAAATCGACTGAACTTTCTTTCTGATTTAGCTGACACCTCAGTAGTGAAGATATCTATGGATACTGAAGGTTCACAAGTCATGTTAAGAGGTTAATGAAACCCACATATTTGTCTGATAAAGGAGTGCATATCCTTAACTATTCTTCTGAGGTCAAGACTAGACCCACACACAAGGCATTATTTTTAGATAGAGATGGTGTGATAATCGAAGATTGCCACTATATTTCCAGATCAGAGGATGTATGTCTTATTAACGGAGTTAGCCAACTTATTCTGCGAGCACAAGAGCTTAACTACGCAGTAATAGTTGTTACTAATCAGGCTGGAATTGGCAAGGGAATATTTTCTTGGAATGATTATCTAGAAGTTAATAATAGGATGATGCACCTCTTGGAGAAAAATATTCACATTCAACCAATTCATCTCGTTTTAGCCTGTCCCTTTCACCCTGAAGCAAATCAGAAGTGTTTTTCTCATCCCAATCATCCAATGAGAAAGCCCAACCCAGGGATGTCCTTATTAGCTTCAGAAATATTGAATCTTGATTTACAACAATCTATTATAATAGGTGATAAAGAGTGTGATATTCAAGCGGGAATTAGAGCGAGGATGAAACTAGCAGTTCACGTTTTGACAGGCCATGGAGCTGAACATCGAAATAAGGTTACTCAACTTAACTCTGATTCTACTAAGATAGAATTAGTAAGTTCTATAGGAGATCCTATGGTGCTCAATTGGCTAGAACTTTAGAAAACCTATGATGATTAACCATTATCTAGAGTATTTAACTGGTTTTCAAGAGGCTTTGACTCTTATGAAAACGAAAGAATATTCTGGATCAATCATTGAAGTAGCAGAACTCATAATAGACACTGTTAAGGAACGTAGGCCCATACTCATTTGCGGCAACGGGGGGTCTGCAGCAGACGCAAGTCACATAGCAGCCGAACTTGTATGCCGTTTTGAGAGTAATCGTGAACCCCTGAAGGCTATTTCATTAACCACTGACACCTCATTACTTACAGCAATAGGAAATGACTTAGGTTATGAGAGAGTTTTCAGTAGGCAGGTTGAGGCTCTTGGAGAGGCAGGTGGTTTATTGTGGGTGATTTCGACAAGTGGGAAATCTCCCAATATTAAGTTAGCTATAAAGGCTGCTAAGGCTATAGGTATGAAGGTTTTACTTATGACAGGTAATAATGTTCCTCTAGAATTAGAATGCGATTACGTAATAAATGCACCTTCCCAACGAACAGCATATATTCAGGAATTACATAGACTTGTTTATCATTTTATTTGCTTAGAGGTCGAGAGGAGCCTCCCTATCAGCTAAGATCTATTTACTTGAGAAAAATTTATGAAGATACTAGTGACTGGTGGAGCTGGCTATTTAGGTTCTGTTTTGGTACCAGCCTTGCTGGAATCTGGCCATGCAGTTACGGTAATAGACAATTTTATGTACAAACAAAATAGTCTAGCAACTCTTTGTACTAATAAAAACTTTAATGTAATTAATGCTGATGTGAGAAATACTTCTACATTGAAATCACTTTACACTAGCCATGATGTAATCATACCTTTAGCAGCCTTAGTAGGAGCCCCAATTTGCTCCAAAAATCCTGTAGGTGCAACGACTATTAATAAAGATGCTGTCCTTAAAATATTTGAGGTTTTAAGTAAAAATCAGATCGTACTTATGCCTACAACAAATAGTGCTTATGGTACCGGAGATGAAAACAATTTCTGTACAGAGGAATCTCCTTTAAGGCCAATCTCTCAGTATGCTATAGACAAAGTTAATGTAGAAACCAAGCTTATGATGCTTCCTAATGCCATTAGTTTTAGGTTGGCGACAGTTTTCGGAATGGCGCCAAGAATGAGGATAGATTTGTTGGTCAATGATTTTACATATAGAGCGTTTAATGACCGAGCTCTTGTTTTGTTCGAGTCCCATTTCAAAAGAAACTATATTCATGTACGTGACGTAGCGAGAGTTTTTATACATGCACTAAAGAATATAGATATTATGAGAGGGAATATTTATAACGTTGGTCTATCATCAGCCAACTTATCTAAACGAGAGTTGGCTGACAGAATCAAACTTCAGTTGCCTGAAACAGTTATTGTTGAACAGGCCATAGGCAGAGATCCTGACCAGCGAAACTATATTGTGTCCAATGAAAAGATTGAATCTACAGGTTTTAGTCCTAAATATGATATTGATTCTGGTATAGGCGAGTTAATTAAAGGTTATTCTATGATTAACAATTCAGTTTATTCTAATATATGAATATACAAAGAGATGTCATAATCCTCTGCGGAGGATTGGGAACTCGTTTAAACTCAATCTCATTTGGAAAACAGAAATGTATTTTACAAGTGGATGGAAAGCCATTTTTAACTCATATACTTGATTGGCTTGCCGATCAGAACTTGTTTAAGAGGGTGTTCTTGGCGACAGGTCATGGCTCTTCAGAAATTATTGATATTTTTGAATATAGTTATAAAGGTATAACTCTAATTTATTGCAAAGAAGATGAACCTTTAGGGACTGGAGGAGCTGTGCTAAATCTTGTCAATAAATATCCACTCACACAAAAATTCTATTTAGTCAATGGAGACACATTTTCCCCTTTTCAGATCCAGCTTTTAGAGCAACCTTTTAAAAATAAAGGTTGCTCAGCAGTTTTGCACTCAGTGGTTGTGGAAGATGCTAGACGCTATGGAAGTTTGGAAATCTCGACACTTGGAAAAATCCAAAAATTTAAGGAAAAGTCAGTGCAAGCAACTCAAACAATTACAACTATCAACGCGGGAACCTATCTTTTTGATCAATCTATATTCAAGGAGTATTGTGAAATTAAATCTACATCAAAATTCTCTCTAGAATCTAATATACTAAGTCAATTAGCAGCAGATGATAAGTTATATACAGTAACTACCAACTCAGAGTTCATTGATATAGGTATACCAGAGGATTATGAAAGATCCCATGGTTTTATTTCTAACTATTTACAGAAATCTTGATAAGAAAAATTTTTTAGAATTGAACATTGCTTCCCCAAGAGTAATATTCAGTTTGCTTTAAGTAATCATTGATAGTATTAGACCATAGAACTTCGCTAGCATTTTCTTTTTGAAGGAGTTTAGATATTATTGTAACCCATTTAATTCTGTATAAGGATACGAATATTTTTAGATTGCTACCATCGAATTGAATGTTCATTGCATTACTGGCAATTTTAATCATTTGATGAACATCTTTTTGTTTGATAATCTGGTTGGGCTGGAGTATGCAATCCGCTAATAATTTATATGGATCATCCCAACCCGCATATTCAAAATCTATATAATTTAATCCATCAGAAGTTCTCAACATATTATGTATGCCTATATCTGATGGAGATAAGATCCTGATATCATTTATGAAGCAATTACTTGTGATCAAACCTATAGCATTTAGTTGATTAATCAGTCCATTCACTATACCTTCGCATTTTTTGTATGACTTCATTATTAAATATTTTTTGCAATCTATTAATCTAGTTTCAATCAAGTCTAAATGCTCCTTATACGTATTACATGATTCCGATGCAGCATTTACTGGTATTTTATCTGGGTTCTCTAAATTCTGTATGCTTTTTATAAAGCCAAAAAACTCAGACCAGTCACTACAGCTTAGTTTAAGTGGCCTAGTTCCGTCTATCCAACTAAACAAAGCCCAATTTTCTTTTGTATTCCAGCTAAGGGGTTTTGGAACTTTATATATCCCATTGTATCTGATTAATCTAAGTACATTGACTTCGGTAGTTAGCCGGGGCCTTTGATCATCTCCCTTGTTTGGATATACCTTAAAAGCATAATCTTTACCTTCGGTCTTAACATGATAAACATTGCTATTATTGCCATTTCCTACCGCTTCTATTTTATAATCATAGAATCCCATATTCTCTAGGGCATGACTAATATCTCTATTCATCAATTAATCAGATCCAATCCTTTAGTTCCTTCCAGTCTGTCATTTGACAATATCTATCTGAACTTTTCTTTTGTAATGGATTAAAGTGTATTCGTTTTATATAAGCTGGTATTGACTCTAGAACTTGTGATAAATCATCTATAAAATGTGTGCATTTAACACCCACTATCCTTTTTACTTTCTTTTCCATTGTTGGTTCAAAGTATACATCAGATCTTGTTATTAGACCATCTGCCTCATCAAAGAAATCGTTACCTTCCAGCCACCTTGTGGCAGCCTTGTGTAAATCATACTTAGGGCCTTTATAGGGAAACTTTGTTTTGTGACTTATAATAAACAACTGGAAGCCTTGCGACTTGGCATATTTAAGAGCACATTTTACAGTATTTGAACAAACCATATTAGCCAACTGAGAGCCGTAGACTTCCCCTTGCAAGCTCGTAAAATCATCCTCTAAGCCTTTTTGGATAAGGTGTGATCTAATATCTACTTTTGTTGGCGCTACCTCTTCCGTAATTAACTTTTTACTCAGTGCTAAATCATAAAATACTTGATCATAACTAACAAGAGTATTGTCAAAATCTAATCCTAGCCTCTTCATATATCCATGATCTTATTGATAATCCCATTGTAGTCAATTTTGGCTAATTGTCTTGTATAGCTTTGGTCGCCTAGTTCATGGATAAATTCACTTTCACACCCAATCCTATATAGAGAGATATTGTTGGTATTGTTTGTCTCTAATAGCCATTCTAAAACTGTTGTAGCTAATCCACCGCTTTTATAATGTTCTTCAAGAACAACCCATTTATGGAAACCATTATCAATAAGATTGTTGAGAAAAAGTTCATCTAATGGCCTAACACTTCCCATCGTCGAAACACCTACATTTAGACCAGTTTCTCTAAGACTGTCGGAAGCAATTAATGCTTCATTAACAATAGGTCCTATTGAAAGTATCATCACTTCTTCACCACTCCTGACAATATTCGCTTTACCAATGCCAAGATTGTTTGACTCATTATGTATATTTGGCTCACCCTTTTTTCCAATTCTAATATATGTGGGTCCTCCTAACTCAATTGCTTCTCGAAATTGTACTTTCAGTTGCGCACTATCCGCTGGAGCAAGTATTCTTATTCCCGGTAACGCTTTGATTATTGCTATATCCTCTAAGGAATGATGCGTGGCACCTAGTTCAGCATAGGAAAGTCCAGATCCAGTGCCTACAATTACAACAGATGCTTGATGATAAGCAACACCTATCTTTATTTGTTCCAAGCATCTAGTTGTAGTAAACGGCGTAATTGTATAAATCACAGGCTTTAGACCTGTAAGAGCCATGCCACTTGCCAAACTCATCATATTCGCTTCTGCAATGCCACAGTTGATAAACCTGTTTGGAGCAATTTCTTTAAAGCTATCAAACATCCTATTGCCAATATCACCAGATAGGAGAACAATATCTTCTCTGACTTTTGCAAGATTAGTAATTTCTTGAGCGAAAGCGTTTCTCATTTTTAGGATAACTCCTTTAATGCTAGTTCTAATTCTTCAGTATTTGGAGTTCTGTAATGCCAATTATTGTCATCTTCCATGAATGATATTCCTTTACCCTTTATTGTATGAGCAATGATCACACTTGGTTTTTGAGTTTCTTGTTTTGCCAGTTCAAAGCAATTTAGCAATTCACCTATATTGTGGCCGTCTACTTCTAAAGCATGCCATCCAAATGCATCCCATTTTTTTGCCAATGGATCAAGGGCCATAATGTCTTGACTTCTTCCAGTTGCTTGCCACTTGTTGAAATCTATAATTGCAGTTAATTGAGAAGTCTTCTGTGCTGCAGCTAGTAACGCTGCTTCCCAAATACTTCCCTCATTGCATTCACCATCACTCAGCAGGGCATACGACCTAAATTTTTGATCTGCAATTTTACTGCTTAGTGCCATTCCCAAAGCCATTGGTAAGCCATGGCCTAAAGAACCGGTCGCAGCTTCAATCCCTGGTATTAGGCCTGATTTAGGAGGGTGTTCATGAAATAAACTTCCATTCTTTCCAAATCCATTTAGTTCTTCTTTTGGGAAAAAGCCTCTTTCAGAAAGTATTTGAAGTAGTACAGGGGAAGCATGACCTTTACTTAGTAGGAATCTATCTCTACTCTTATTGTATGGATCTTTTGGATCTATATTTAATTCACTCCAATAGAGTGTTGTAAGAATCTCTATACAGGAAAGGCATGATCCTAAATGAGGTATTTTGGCTTTTGAAGATGTCCAAATAACTCTTCGCCTAATAATTGAGGCTAGTGTTCTGAGCCTTGAAACTTTATCTGCTAAGTTACTATGTTTTATTGCGTCCATTAATTTCCTTCAAGATTTAGATTTTTCATCCATTTAACTGTATAGCATTGATCTGTTTCTAGTAAATTTCCACTTTCGTATGCTTCACATATCTCGTCTATTGCATGTTGAATGGTTTTCTCTGGCTTGAACCCTGTATTTAAAAGTTTTGTTGAATCTTGTCGATATGAACGTGGATCATTTGATTCGGTAATAATAATTTCCGATTGTACTCGAGATGTTACTTTCTTTGCAATTTCTAATATTGATATATTTTCAAAGCCAGCGTTGTAGCATCCACTTTCTAAATGTGGATTTAAAAGAAAATGTAAATAAACATTTGCGATATCATCTATATGGATATTTGGCCTAGTTTGCATCCCTCCAAATACATTTATACGTTGATTTTTTAGTGCTTGGAAGGTCAGCATGTTTACGCTAACATCCAGTCTCATTCGTCTTGATAATCCACATACAGTTGCAGGTCGTATGCAATGAATTTGCATTTGGTCCTTATATGAAAGAAACACTCTTTCCGCGACCATCTTAGTCTTGTTATATACAGAGATAGGAATTAGGCTAAGATCTTCTGTGACTTTAGGCTCATCCTTTAATCCATACACACTTCCTGAACTAGCGAAAATGAATTGTTGAACACCTTCTCTTATAGCTTTATCCGCTAACTGCTGGCCTGCGAGAACATTGACTTCCCAACTTAAAGTTGGGTTTAGTTCAACAGCTGGATCATTAGCAATATTTGCTAAATGTATAATTGCTTCTACTCCCTTTAGGGGGATTGAATCTACATCTCTTATATCAGCTTTTATATTCTGAAGATTTTCATGCTTCGTAAGATAGTTGCCAAACCATTCGTTGTCTACATTAATAATTTCATGTCCCTTTTTGAGTAGGAGGGGTATGAGTACAGACCCTTTGTATCCACATCCTCCAGTTATTAGTAATTTCATGACTTGTGTATATACTCCCAAGGCTCATTAGAAAGCTGTTCAAAGTTGTTATCAATCCATGCCATAGTCTCTAGGATTCCTTGATCTAGAGATATTTTATCAGACCAATTCAGTTTACTCCTGGCAGTTTCACTATCTAATAAGTAACTTTGGTCCTTCCCCAGCCTTTCTGCTTCAACCTCTACTATTTCATTGGGTTTGACCCCAGAAATTGAGCAGATTTTGAATACCAGTTCTTTAATTGATATCTTTTTCTTAGTGGATAGATGCCAACTGCTGCCAGGCGACGCTTGAAGCATTATTTTCAAAGTCCCATCAACAACATCTTTGATATGAATAAAAGATCTTTCGGATGAACCTCCTCCATGTAGGCGCATCTTCTTTTTACTTTTAGCGCTTAGAATTGTCTTTGGAATGATTCGATAAAGTTGCTGGCCTGGACCATATACATTCGCTGATCTTGTAAAGACCACAGGGAATTCATAGGTTTTAAAAAAACTCATAAGATGCATATCACATGCTGCTCTACTAACTGCGTAAGGAGTGCTTGGATTAAAATGGTTATTCTCTTTAATCCATCCATTTTCTGTGCTTCCATAAACCTCTGGAGTGGTGACATGAACGTATTTTTGTAAGAAGGACATTTTTCTTAGTTCATCATGAAGCATCACTTGTGAGACTAAATTTGTCTGATACCAATGTTGGGGATTTGACCAACTCTCTGCGACCATACCCTGCGCCGCAAAATTCACTATAAAATTAGGTTTTACAACCTTTATTTTATCAATGAGTTCTGTTATGTCTGTATTAATATTATATTGATCAAATGTGAATCTAGTTAAGTTATTCTTTTCCCATTTGTATGCTAAGAATGGATCGCTGGGTTCATTAGACCTGCTAACTCCCCATACTTTGTAATTTTGTTGAAGAGCATGATTAACAAAATGGCTGCCACTAAAGCTATTACTGCCAATCACCAAAATTTTATCTTGTGTCATTTTTCTAGCACTTCAATTAAATTATTTGTTAGAACAGATTTAGCAATCGGAGTGTTTCCCATTGTTTCTACTGCAATTGATGCCATACAACATCCTATAGCAGCTGTTGCCATCATTGGCTCTCCACTCGCTAAACCTGTAGCCATTAAAGCTAGTAAGGAATCTCCTGCGCCAGCAACATCTAATGGATTTACGCACAATGCTGGAAATGCTTGTGAATCCATTTCATTAGAAGAATTTCTATCGTATGCAATAAAGCCTTCTGCGCCCAACTTCATAATTAGACGTTGACTTTCCGTTCTTCTGACTAAGTTTTTGCTAAGTATCTCTAGTCCAGTATCTTTATCTTGGAGCGCAATACGGGCCTCACGTTCATTAGGACACAATAATGAAAAGCCTTTAAATCTCATAATACTTCCAACTTGGCTACTACATTGCAAGTCTCCAAAGAGCAGTAGCTTATGCTTTTCAGCTAAAGATCTGACAGCCTCTAAGATCTTTTTAGTTACTACACCGTAGACAAAGTCTGAGATAACAATGCCGTTTACTTGAGGCGCTATTTCTTCTAGCTTATCTAAAATTTGTTGTTCTATATCTTGACTTAAGAGGTGATCTTCTAGTCTGCTAACTCTAAATAATTTTTGATTTTCAACTACATATCTTTTTTTAAAGGTAGTAGGACGACTGTTGTCTGTGACTAAGTGGTTGCCGATATTTCTTTTATTCAAATCAGCGTGTACTATTTCGGCGGTCTTGTCATTTCCTACAACTGAAATTAAATCGCACTTAGCACCAAGTGCTCTTATATGTGAGGCCACAACTGCTGCACCTCCTATGAAGTTTTTGTGTTCGAGCTCTCTTACAACGACTACAGGTGCCTCCGCACTCATGCCAACAGCCTCGCATGCAGCATATTGATCAATGATGGTATCCCCAAGTACAGCCAGTCTGGAATTTTGCCATGCCTCCATTGAGTTCAAGAGCTTATTCAGGTCCAGATTTTGTCTTTTACAAGCAACTTTAAATTTCACTCGTCTATCTTTAATTAATTCTTTTTCTGATCTTGAAAGTAAATCAGTTGTAGCGTAATGTATTTCACCAGCGTGAAATTCAACTGTTTTTCCCTGACCTCTTAAAATAGAGGTTGCTTCCAATATTTCTTTATCCATAGAGTTTTCGTATTCTTTACCAAGAACAAGCAGATTGGGCATAAGTATTTTTATCGCCTGGCTCAACTCATTATCTTGTAAAAGGATAACGGCATCCGCCATTTCAATCATGGCTAGAGCTTCAGCTCTTTCTTTTTGCTTAAATTGATAACGTCTTTCACTTTCACCTTCCCCATCACCTATCAATGCAACAGCAAGGACATTCCCTTGGGCTTTTGCATGTTTTAAATACCGTATATGTCCAGGGTGTATAGTTGTAAAATGTCCATAGGCCAAAGTTAGATTTTCTATAGGCTTAGCGTCTTTAAGCTTGATTATTTTAGAGCTCATGTTTCTATTGTTACCCTCCCTGCTATTGAGCCATCCCTCATCTTAGCGATAGCATCATTTATGTCTTCCAGTGTGTACGACTCTCCAAGAATGCAATCTAAATTTAAAACACCTTTTTCTACCAACCTTGCTAGTTGAGGTATATCCTTGCTTGGTTGGCATTCACCCCCATGCGAGCCCACTATTGTTTTTCCAAAGTGCAAAGGGAGTGAAAATATATTTATCTCTTCTCCCTTTTTTGGAACACCTACTAGAATTATTCTGCCATTAGAGTGAGTGAGTTTATAGCCCATTTCAATTATTTTGGGGATACCTGTATTGTCAACAAAGACATCTAATGCTTGGCCATTTAGTAATTTACTAATCGCCTCTTCCGGGTTCTCACTATTGCTGTTAATTACATATGTTGCACCAACCTTTTTGGCTAATTTAAGTTTATTGTTATAGATGTCTACAGCAATAATTGGCCATGCAGAACGTAATTTTGCGGCTTGTATGATATTTAACCCTATTCCCCCAGCGCCAAATACTACAATTGACTCTCCTATTTGTATCTTAGCATTGTTTTGTATTACTCCAAAACCAGTAGTTACTGCACATCCAAATAGTGCAGCGATACTAGGTTTGATATTTTTATCTATTTTAGTACATCTATTTTCACTGATTATTGCATGAGAATTAAAGGTTGTTATCCACCCTGCATTAACTTTATTCCCCTTCCATAGATAATTAGGTGGAGGGGCTTCCATTCCCAGGCCTTTTTTCCAGTGTAAAACCACCTTGTCCCCTACTTGAATATGTTTTACACCAGCACCAATTTCAAGAACAGTAGCGCAACCTTCATGGCCTAGTAGGTGCGGGAGGTATGGATCTGGTCCCTTGACTCCACTTATTTCCCCCAGCTGAGAACCACATATTCCACTTACGTGAATTTTTACTAATACTTGACCAGGCAGCAGTTTGTCAGGCAATAAAAGGGTATCGACAACTAATGGTTCATTTTGTGAGACCAGAATAGCGGCCTTAAACGATTTAATGCCAGACTTCATTTGCTTGCCTCTACTCAAAATAAATGAATGAGTGGTCTCCTGTATAGCCAGTATTTTCGAACCACCAAAGCCATTCTTTAGGTGTATGAAATGCTTCACATGTAAGTTGCCAATATAATAGGTTGGCTTTTTCTTTTTCATTCCTATAGCTTTCAACACAGATATACTTGTAATTATTACCAACTCTTTCAATCTCTTTCAGGGCTTTCTCTAGTTCGTAGGAATATAGGCAATGCAGAGTATTAATTGAGATGACCAAGTCAAAATAATTATCCTTCCAAGGAAGCTTTGTAGCATTGCCAAGTTTTATATTATCCTTCACTTCTTCTTTGGCATGCTCTATTGCATAACTGGAGATATCTAAACCATGTACCTCTGCATCAGGAATTACCTTTAGCCAATCATAGAGCAGATAACCTTTGCCACAGCCAATATCAAGTATTTTGGGATGCTTGGGAAGTTTAAAGTAACTAGACATTTGTCTTGCGACTTTTTCCCATCTTCCTTCAATATATTGATATCCGCCGTAGCAGATTCGGCGGTCTCCATCCCAATAATCAAATCCCCATCTTTTAGCTAATTCGGCTGCTTTTTCTTTAGGGTAAATAGGATCATTTACTCGTCCTAAATAATCTCTATTTGTGCTTTTATGAAGCACACTCATGAAATCAACTTCAGACATTCAAATTCTCCAAAGCTTTCGGCTTGTTTGTGTTGAGCCATTGCATACAGAGATGACCAACAATTAGCTGGCTATCTTCAGCAATTTGCATGTCATTTATGCCAAGATGTATGGCCACACTGGCAAGATTTAGGCACTTTCCGCCATCGAATGCAACAATTGCATATGTTTTTAGACTTAATTTATTAGCAATTTCTAAAGCCTTAACTACATTAGCCGAGTTTCCACTTCCTGAGAGGACAATCAAAAGATCTTTAGGATTACCTTTGACCTCTATTTGATTTGCGTAGATATTTTCATAGCCTGTGTCATTGGCTAAACATGTTATTAATCCTGTATTAGCGGATAAGGCTTCTACCTTTAAGCCAGAAATTTTTGGTGCAGGTCCACAGGCTCCGATGCCGTAGTGCAGATCATTCGCCATGTGTATTGCATTAGCTGCACTTCCTCCATTACCGCAGATAAAGACATTGCGGCCTTCAACCCATGTGGCTAAAAGATCATGTGAAAGATTCTCTATTCCTTTAATTACATTTTCACTAAAGCAACCTACTAATTGCTTTAAATAAAAACTTGTAGAGTCTTTAAAATTCGAGGAAGAGTTATTCATTAATTATCTCCCAAAGATTGTGAGAAAAGTTTTTGTGCCTCCTGCAGTGACTCAGATGTCCCTATATCTAAATACGGGGCAGTGGTATGCCATGTTTGTATTCTACCTTTCAGCTGAGGAATTATTTCCATACTGAAATCTTCTACACCAGTCGGAAGCTTCGCCAGCCAATCTAGAAAGGGTTTGTCAAATAGGTAGATTGCCCCGTTGGCACAATTCCCTGGTGGATTAGGAACTTTCTCATGAAACTCTTGCATGACACCATTGGAGTCAGTTACCACAATGCCGCAATTTCTAGGACTTGAGGTTTTAAATGTAAGCATAGTTAGTAAGCACTCCTTAGGCTTCTTGCTATGTGCTTTTATTAGATTCCCCAGATTTGCTGATGTGATGTTGTCTGCATGGATTAAGAGGCCTGTTGAGTTTTCAAAGAAGTCTCGATTAGCAAGCATTGTTCCTGCTGTACCGAGTAACGTTGTTTCATGTACTGTTTTCAAAGACATGGATGATTGGGGCCAGTCTTGAATAAAACTGTTCACCTGCTCAGAAAGATAGTGGGTGTTTACTAGGCAAGATTCACAACCGAGTGCTTCTAGGTTTAAAAGCCACCGTTGAAGTAAGGGTGTATGACCTATTTTGACTAGGCATTTAGGTGTGCTTAATGTAAGAGGCCTTAATCTTGTGCCATACCCAGCAGCCAACAAAAGAGCTCTTAATCTAATCTTATTAGTATTTTTCACTAGAATTCTATTTTTTCAAGGATTAGATCTGCTAGGGCAAAACTTGCTGTGAAGGCAGGAGAAATGCAGTTCATAATGTGTGTACTGTTTCTGCCTGATAAGCAAATGAAATCATCTTCTAGCCTATGCGATTTTTGATTAAATAACTGTGAACGTATACCAACCTTTTTGCTTATTTGAATGTGATTATACTCTATTTTGGGAATTAATTCTTGAGCAGATTTGATTAGAAAATGTGGAATGGAAAGAAATGATTGTTCATGTACATACTTGCGAAAACCACCTCTATTGTTGATATATTGATTGGATAAAAGCGCAAGGTTTTGTATCGCCGACCAAGGCTCTATGCCTTCCAGTCCATAATAATTTTCTCGCCCCAATGCTGGTGTAGCAGTTGGTCCAATACTTATTTTTGGTTTAAGATCTGCGCTTGGAGTGAAATGGACTCCTAAGAATGGAACATTGAGATCTGGTACTGGATATAAATTGCATTTGGGCTGTATAGAACATTGCTCTTTGATTTCCCAGTAAAGGCCTTTGAATGGTAATAACCGATAATTTAAGCCTACCTCAAATTTATGAGCCACCTTGTCAGCTTGAAGACCGCTACAATTTATAAGGTGTGAATAGTGTAATTTTGTACCATCATTGAGTATGACTTGTTGTTCGTTTGGAATTGGGTTCCAATTTGTTTGACCTTTTATAAATTTTACTCCTTTCTTTCGCAACTCTGACTCTAGAGATTGAACTACAAGTATTGGTTTGACGACACATGTATTTGGACTCCATAGCGCTCTGCCAGTAGCAGTTCTTGCTTCAGGGAGGTGAGAATAAAGTTGTTTTTCATCCCATATCTCTATCGTGGCTCCATTAGCAACACCTCGAGTTGCAAGAACATCTAGTTGGTCATCAAGATGCTCCTTTTGAGGAACAATGACTTTGCCACATTTGTTGATTGGCAGGCCTCTGTCTTCGACCCATCGCCGCAATCTTTTGGCTCCTTCGACACATACCTTGGCTTTAATTGTTCCTGGCTGATAGTAAAGTCCAGCGTGCAAGACGCCGCTATTCCTGCCAGAGCTATGTAGTCCTATGTCTAACTCTTTTTCAACTATTATTATGCTCTTAGTAATTTTTTTTTCTAGCAATTGATTGGCTAATGATAGCCCTACCATGCCACCTCCGATTATAATTACATCTCCAATATTTTCTTTCATGATGAATAGCTGGAGAAGATAGATTGTAGCTGAAGACAACTATTCTTAACGCTAAAAAATTCATTAACTTGAAGTTTTCCTGCTTGGCTTACCTTCTCTAATAACTTTGGATCTTGAATCAGCATTTTAAGTTTATTGGCTAAATCTCTTGAATCGCCTGGGTTGAAAATCAACCCTGTCTTGCCATCTTCGACTAGTTCTGAGGCTCCTCCAACACCCGATGTTATTAGGAGAAGACCGCTTGCTTGCATCTCAGCCCCTACTATTCCAAAAGCTTCTGGGTAAATGGAGGGGAAGATGCCGACTCTATGGAGTATGAGCATTCTCGCGAGTTGTTCTCGATTTAGGTTTCCCGTAAAAATCACTATATCTTCTAACCCTGCTTTTCTTAGTAAGCCCTCCAGCGCTTCACGATAGCCACTCTGGAAAGAAGCTCCTGCAATCATCCCGTTGACGTAAACCCCACTTTCTTTCAAGCCTATTAGGGCTTCAACAACTGTGTGGGCGCCTTTGCTGCCCATAAGTAAACCTGCAAAGCAGACGCTTAACGGGTTGGTAGATGTTCCTAATTGAGCTTGCTTGCCTTGAGAAAAGGTGTTAATTGGTGGCAAATTTCTTCTTAAAGACTCTTCGCCAAATAACTCAACTCTTGCTCCTGGATAGATTACAGGTTCATTACTAATTGGAAACCCCTCTCTGATCATTGAACTCTTTACTGCTTGACTTGCACATACCATCTTGTAGTTTTTTTCAGTTGGGTAACTATGTATTGGGTAAGGTGCTGAGATAAAGCCTATATGATGCACAATGGGTAGTTTGGTTTTTATTAATACTGAAAGAATTTCTGGTCCAATTAAATCTAGATTTCCAAGCAGGATCCCGTCGAATTTTTGTTCTCTAATAATTTCTTTTAGCTTCTCATTGTTCCATTGATTTATTGAATTTATTTTATTTGCATCCTTTAAAAAGTTAAGCCCGTTTTCGAAAGTGCCTTTTAGAATGAGTTTTCGTTCGATTATTTCCCCGCTTGGGCTAGGTCCTTGTGGGCCCAAGTAGGCCGCATCGGAACTTGCCACTACTATTTGATAGCCAAGTCGCATCAAGCCCCACGCAAAGTCAGCCATACATCGCCCGTACCCACCAAGTTCTTGTGGTGGGTAGAGGTTGGTAACGATCAGAATCCTTTTAGCCATAGTGTTTGATGGACCGCTTCCCTTTAAAGCAACGTTTGAAACATCGTTTGATTAAGAGCAGATGGGAGAGATGGCTTTTCCCAGCTCTTTGCGCAGTGCCTTACACCGCGTCGTTGATTTGGCTAGTTCAGCGTGGTCAGCTTTGGGTTGCTCAGATCATGCTGACACCTATTTTGATGGGGGCAGCGCTTATTGGTATCACTTGGCTTTTGGCTCATGCGGAGTTTCGGATGAGCACTAGTATCTCTGTAGAATCTTTCTCAAAAGTCATACGTAAATGGTTGCGCTCCCTACTAAATCCTGGTCCTTAGGAAGTTCTTTGGCAGAAGGGAATAGAGATGCTTTGGCAAAGTTTTGGTTGGCTGCACCAGTAGATCAGCTACAAACACTATGGTCGTCTGAATTTGGTCAAGCTTCAATGGCCTTAATTGGCCAACTGACCCCAGATAGTTCATTTACTCCTGAGCAGGTTGCGATTCGAGAAAGCATTAATGAGCGACTAAGAGCCGAAGGCCTGCAGCAGCCATGTGCCCCACAACTTCTTTTGGCAGCCTTTCTTTATTCACCCCCAGGTTTGATGACTATTGCCAATCCAGAGCAGAATCTTCCTGCTTGGCTGGCTGCAGAATATAAAAAAATTTATGAGGGTTCTTCAAGCGCAACAGAACCAGTACAACCCGATACGGTTTCTAGGCCAGTCCAGGCAGAGAATGTTCCTGCTTCGAATGCCCCTCAATCAGCTTTGCCTGATTTTGGTCCCTTCCCTAGTTCGTTGCAGGAATTAGTTGGTAATAGGGTTCAGCTAAATAGAATCTTGGGACTTTCCAACTTGTATTACATAGATCCTGAAGATCAGGAAATTCTCGGTGAGCTTCGACAGCTGCGCTCTCAGTTGGTGGACTTAATTCTTCAAGCACCAGAACCAACACTAGAGCAAATTTGGGCCAGTGATTTTGGCGATCGTTTTTGGGCCATGGTTCGCTCTGGGGTTCAGAAAGAAACTTTGGCTGATCAAGATGAGCGCTATAAAGCTTTGGCAGTTCAGAAACTTGATCCAAATGCGGGAGGAGGTTTTGGTAAACCTGGAGCAATCAATGCCTTTTTGGTATCAATGCTTTATTACTTGCCGGGCACTATGAAAGTTGATGATGCTCAAAGCAAGTTGCCTAATTGGCTTTTTCCACATTATGAACAATTATTTGCTGCAGCTATTACTTCCAAATAAATAGCCCTAAGTGCGCATTTTGATTAGTCATCCCAATCATCCTGCACAGTTCAGGAGGTTGGCACCTTATCTTGCAGATCAGGGGCATGAGTTGATTTTTTTGTATGAGCGAAATGAGTGGAATGCACCTAAAAACCTTAACTATCGCCTGATTCATTATTCCCCTCATCGTTCAGGAGGTGGGCCATACATTCATCCTTATCTGCGCAGATTGGAAAGTGCAGTTTTGCAAGGGCAAGCAGTTTTTAGGGTTTGCGAGCAATTACGTAGAGAGGGCTGGGTGCCTGATGTGGTAATCAATCATGTTGGTTTTGGTAATGGACTTTATTTGTCAGATGTTTTCCCTCAATCCCGAAGAATTGGTCTATTTGAGTGGTATTACAACGCCGACGATAGTGATGTTGACTTTTTAAATAAAGGAGCAGTCTCTGGTGATAGGCGGATGCGCTTGAGAGGCTGGAATGCACAGACACTATTGGAACTGGCTGCAGTTGATTGTGCTGTTACTCCGACTGTTTGGCAGCAGCAGCAGTTCCCTGAGTTTTTGCGAAATCGTTTTCATGTAATTCATGAAGGCATTGATGTTGAGGCGATGGCTCGACTAAAGCCTCTGAAGGGACTAAGACCATTTGGCTTGCCAAATGACAAAAAAATAGAAGTAGTGACCTACCTCAGTAGAGGGTTCGAGACTTATCGAGGCTTTCCGCAGGCCATGGAGGCTATGGCTTTAGTGCAAAAACAACGTCCCAATGTTCATCTGGTTTTAGCTGGGTCGGATGAAGTTGCATATGGCCCTGGTCGTTCAGATGGAAGGACTTGGCGTCAATGGGCAACAGAAGAATTGCCTCTTGATCCTGAGCGCACTCATTGGGTAGGGATTCTGCAGGAGCCTGAATATCATCAATTGCTTGCCTGTAGCCAGGTCCATTTGTATCTCACTGTTCCTTTTGTGTTGAGTTGGAGTTTGTTAGAAGCAATGGCTGCTGGTTGTTCATTAGTCGCTAGTGCGACACCACCTGTGATGGAGGTTCTTGAGAATGGTAAAAACGGATTGTTAGTAGATTTTTGGGATTCTCATGCTCAGGCAGCTGCTATTCAACGGTTGCTTGATGATGCTTTTCTCAGTGAAACCTTGGCTAATCAGGCACAAAATACTGTTTCAAGGTATACATCTCAGAACGGTTTGAGGGCATGGGAGACCCTCCTAGTGTGTGAGGACACAAACGAAACCGCCACGCATCCTTGATAGGACGTACTTAATCGCGTATCGTCGGTCGGCGTCTAACTCTTTTATTGATTAGTACGCACACGCCGCCCCCTTGGTGGGTGCGGTAGTGAGGACACGACCCACCCACCAAACAGCGAACTGATTCACAACTAATGGCCTACAACTCAATTACCGGGACCGACACTGCTAACACCCTCGTTCTCGGGAGCAGCACTAGTGATTCGGTAACAGCACTAGCAGGAAACGACACCATTCTTGGTGCAGGAGGCGACGACATCGTCTCTGGCGGAGGAGGTAAAGACAGCCTTGGCCTCACTGAAAACTTCAGTGGCGGTTCTGTCCTAGGTGGCAGCGGTGCTGACAACTTTGCAGTAACTGCCTCCTTCAACAGCTCCACCATGGATGGTGAGTCTGGAAACGACACACTTTCCTTAACTGCAACTCCTTCTGCAGCAGTCCTTTATGGAGGTGCTGGTGCCGACTCTCTATATGTCGCCACTACCATTAACGAAGCCACCATTAAGGGCGGTAGCGGTTCAGTAACAAGTACCGATGGAAATGACACCATCTATATCGGTGGTACTGCTACTGCCTCAAACATCCATGGAAATGGCGGTAAAGACACCATTGAAATCAATGGACCTCTAATTACAGGAAGTGATGCAGCTGGTGGTGCTGGAGCTGACCAGATAACAGTTCTTGGATCAGTTTCTGGTTCAACAGTTACTGGCAACAAGGGCTCTGACACCCTTCACATCACTGGCAACGTTTTAGGAACTTCTGTTTACGGTGGTGGTCCTCTTGATACCACTGACGACTCTGCAGATAGCATCCTTATTACAGGTTCTGCCTCTTCAGCCTTCCTTCAAGGTAATGCTGGTTCTGACACTCTTTATGTCACCTCAAGCGTTGTTGATGATTCTTCCGTAAAAGGCGGTAAGGATGCCGACTACATAACCATTGGTGGAACACTTTCCAAATCTGATCTTTCCGGTAACAAGGGTGCTGACACTCTTGCAATTGGAGTTGTTAATAGCGGCACTGTTTACGGTGGCTCAGTTACAGAAACAACAGTTGATAGCGCTGACTCAATTTGGATAAGTGGATCTGCAAGCGCAGCTACTATCCAAGGTAACGCTGGTGCTGACACTCTCGAACTTGACTCCACATTCATCAAATCAACCCTTAAAGGTGGTGCTGACGCTGACCAAATCAATATTGATGGCTCAATCAGCATCTCACTAGTTGCAGGTAACAAGGGCTCTGACACCATTCTTTCCGGTGCTGGCGGCACACTTAAGCAGGCAACTGTTTGGGGTGGTAATTCAGCGGGTGACCTAACTGGAGATGATTCAATTTCCCTTGGTTACTCAACCCTTGATGCATCTACTGTTTATGGCGGTGCCGGTGCTGACACCTTGGTGATTGGTGATGGTGAAGCTAATACCTTCGCTTACAGCGACATCAAAGCATTCGCTGGTAAGGACTCATTGGTTATCAAAGGTGCCTTTGATGAAACGAACCTGGATGCAGGCGCAGGTAATGACACCTTCTACATCAGCTCTAGTGGTGGATCTATTAATAGCGACGCCAGCTATACCGCTGGTGCCGGTGCTGACTACGTAAGTTCCTCCAACATCTGGGGCGGTACTGTTTACGGCGATTCTTCAGCTGATGACACAGCAGGAGGTGCTGACTCCTTAATGCTTGGCACACTCAGCAAAGTTGCTGTTTACGCAGCAGCAGGTGCTGACTCCCTAAGCGTGAGTTCTGCTACAGGTGCTTCTATCTACGGCGGTACAGGTGCTGACACCTTCAACCTTGTAAATGATGCAGCTGGAAGTAGTTATGTAGAGACTGGAGCTGGTAATAACCAACTCTTCGCAGCAGCTAGCTTTGTTTCCTCAACTGTGATTGGTGGAGCAGGTAATGACACCCTGACCTTCAACGCCATTAAGACAGCCACTGTTACTGGTGGAGCAGGAGCTGACTCTCTATATGCTTCTGGTGCTATCGCAGGCGGCTCTATAGAGGGTGGAACTGGTGCTGACACCCTTTGGATCGCAGGTGCAGTTAGCGGATCAGCCGAGATTTCCGCGAGTTCTGACACCAAGACTCTTGTTTCCTTCGGAAGCACAATTGCATCCAGTACTGTCCTCGGAGGAGATGGAGCTGACTCAGTTATCTTCCAGGGAACACACTCTGCTACTACCGTTCTTGGTGGTGCCGGCGCTGACTCACTTCAATTCGTAGGAAATGTTTCTGGAGCATCAATTGTTTCTGGAACTGGGTCTGACAGCCTCTACTTCTCAGCCGTTACCGCTACCAAGATCACCAGTGGATCTGATTCAGCTGGTTGGGTATCAGTAGGTGGAAACGTTATTAACGGAACCGTCACAGGCGGCTCTGGTAACGACACCTTGAACTTCGCCGGTTACGCCACTAAGGCTGACATCGATGGAGCTGCCGGTAATGACTCCATCTATCTTGCAGGCGAGGTTGTTTCCTCAACTGTTATTGGTGGAGCCGGTAATGACACCCTTACATTTGGTCATGCAAGCCCAGTTACTGGAGCTTCAATCATCGGTGGAGACGGAGCTGACTCTGTTACATTCACCCTTGGAATGACTCAAATCAGTTCCAGTACCTACTACTTCGGTTATAACTCTGGCGCTGACACCTTCACCTTCGGAGGCAACCTTGGTAGAAGTAACGGAGGAATCGTCTTCGGCTACTCTGATAGCTACTCAGGTTCTACTGCTGCTTCTTACAACGCAACTGATAACAAGTCCACCTACACAGTTGGAGGAACAACAGTCCTTACAATTGCTGGACAGTCAACTAACGTTCAGATGGTTTCAGTCACACAAGGAACAATCGATACCCTTGGTGGCTGATCGGATCTCTACTTGTTATCAAAAGGGCGGCTTTGCCGCCCTTTTTTTTGTCTTTAATAATTGATGTCAGCTTCATTTCACAGACTTGAAAAGCTCTTGTTTGGCTGGCCTGATGAGCTTCCCAAGCAACTTCCAACTACTGATCTGGCGGTAGATGCCTCTTGCTATCTAAGACGTCAGGATTGGACAAGCTCAGAAGCAATTCTCTTATCTGGATTAGCGTTGGACCCGGATGATTTGGAATTGTTTTGGCTCCTTATTTTTTTGCGTCTTTCTGAATCGAGATATCTTTCCATACCTGATTTACTCAAATCAGTAGAACAGTATGAGCAGCATCAGCATGTACCGTTTTGGTACTTGAAGGTTCAATTTAGACTTACCAACAGAAGTAACTTAGATCTAGACAAGCTTTATCCTTTGATTGAAAAACAAACGAATAGTGAGTTACTGCGACAGCTCTCGTTAATCGCTATTGCATTACGTTTATGTGATTTTAAGAAAGTTGAGTTTTTGGTTACACATTTTTCTGGACCTAATTGCCTGGAGTTCTTGCGACTCAAGGCACGCTTTCTGGAAATGGTTGGCAATGGGAAAGAATCACTGTCAATCGTTTCCAAAGCCCTGAACCGTTTCCCAACTCATCGCGGTTTGGCTCGTCAAACTTCAATTCACGCAATAAATGCTAAGGATTCAAAGGCAGTAATTCCTGCTTTGCGGGTAGGTGTGTCACACCATGGAGAAGTCCCTTCATTTTTAACCCAAATTGTCCAAGTAAAGTTGATGCAACGCCAGCCTTCCTTGGGCAGAAGAGCTGCTTTAGTTGATAGTACCTGGTCTTCAATTGACTCCCATCAGATTAATGTTGCCAACCATGTAAGTACATATGAACATTGTGGCAATGTTGAATGGTTCCCATGGCTTTTACCATCTCTGCGGGACCCTTGGTTTAAGGAAGACTTTGATATTGGATTACTTACAAATTTAAATCTTCAATACGCGAGCATAGAGTCACCAATTGCTTCTGAATTAGCCACATCTTTTTGTAACCGATTAGCGTCACTTCCTCTTATTGCCGCTCAGCTTGCTCAAGCCCCTCAAGCTCAGGCAGCTACTTTGCCTAAGAAAATAGCTTGGGTTAGTGGGGATATTGCATATCATCCTGTTTCACGCTTTCTACACAGCTTTCTTAGATATGCGCATACTGTTGGTTCACAAGAACATGTAATTGTCTGTACTGAAGATCACTTAGAGCATTCTCTTGCTTCTCACTTTGAGGCATTAAAGGGTGTTGATGTACTTGATTTAGCTCCTATCCCTAAGCAGAATCGTGTTCCATTTGTTCGGGAACATAATATTGATATTGCGGTTGACCTTTCAGGCTGGACCGGAGGTTGTTTTCAGCCTGGATTCTTAGCAAGAATGGCACCTTTGCAAATTAATTACTTAGGATATTTTGCGTCGACAGGTAATCCTTCGACTGATTATTGGCTAGGCGATGAGAATCTTTTTCCTAACCCTATGAGCGAATGGCATACAGAGAAGTTGCATCGGCTTGATAGGTGTTTTCTGGCTTGGGAACCTTCGCAAATTTTTCCTGAGTCACAAGTTGATGTAACTGAAGCACCCAAAGGAGGCATACGTTTTGGCAGTTTTAATCACAATCGCAAGCTTTCTGATGCAACTTTAGCGTTATGGGGTCAAATTCTTGAATCGATACCTGATTCGCGGCTTGTTTTAAAAGCAAATGTTCAAACAGATCAAGGTACACAAGAATTGTTGCGACGCAGAATGATTAGACAGGGCTTGGACCCTCAAAAGGTTATTTGGCTACCTCTGGCGGATAGTAGTCACGATCATTTGGCTCAATACGCAAATATAGATGTTGCGCTTGATTGTTTCCCCAACGGAGGATGTACCACTACTTGTGAGGCCTTATGGATGGGAGTCCCAGTAATTACTCTTACAGGTAATACTTACGTAAGCCGAATGAGTACAGCAGTTTTAAAAGGAGCTGATTTGGGTGAATGGTGTGTTAACTCCAAACAGGAATATTTGAACATGGCCATAGCTCAGGCACAGCAGTTGAATGTATTGCGCCTTGATAGGGACAAATGGCGCAATCATATTAAGAATAATCCAATAGGAGATGCTCATTCTTTGATGGCATCCTTGCTTTCATCATTTAACTATCTTTATAGTTCTATATCTTCTATATGACTATTTCTTTGCTTACATGCCTTTTGGTCAATGAGTAGTAAATTTCTTCTAGTTCGTTTGTAAGGCGCTTGGCATCTGATAACGGTGATTGATGAAGTATTTCTCTTACTTTCTGTCTTTCTTTAAGATTTCTCGGGCCTTGTTTGGATAATTTGATCGCTTTTTTAATCAATTCTGATTCACTTTGACATACCCATTCTTTGAAACCTCCATTCATAAGAATACTGGCAGAAAGTCTACCTACCATGCCTTCTCCTGCAATCGTTAGAACTGGCACGCCCATCATTAAAGCTTCGCAAGTTGTGGTTGCTCCTCCATATGGTAGAGGGTCTAGAGCTACATCAACTTGCTGATAAAGGCTGACATGGTTTAGCCACCCTTCCACCCAGGGCAGTATTACTAATCTTTCATTTGCAAGCCCATTGTCTTCAAAAAGATCTCTTATCCTATCTTGCTCAGCTTCTTCTACGAAACTGATACTTTTCAGGACAAGCTGTGCTTCTGGGGTTGCTTCTAATACCTTGCAGAATAAGTCTATAGTCTCCTGAGTTAATTTCCTTGAGTGATTAAAGCACCCAAATTGAAAGTATTTATTTGCAACTCTTTCTCTTAATTTTGGCTCTACTTCAGGCTTGAACGCCATGTACCCTCCACTAACCTTAAGGAGGTTTTGCTGCTTATCAATACCCTGTAACCCATCAAATAAATCTTGATCTCCTATCCAGCCATCAATTGATTGGAGATATGTAGGTGCATAAAAACCTAGATAGCTAAGTTGAATTGGTGCTGGGCGATGAATACAAATACCTATTCTGCTATTACCAGTAAATCCACCTAGCTCAACTAAAATATCTAATTTTAGATCAGAGATCAGACGTGCTATCTCAAGGTCTGTTCCAAACCTAATATTAAGCCAGTGGTTACATTTATTTTTTATTTTTGTGCTTAACTCGTCTTCTTTCACTGTGCAATTTAGTCCCCATACTTCTACACGTCTCCGATCATGACTCTCTATTATTGGTAATATAAAACGTCCGACAGGATGGTTTGCGAAGTCTGCTGATAAATATCCAACTTTTAAAGCACGCTTGTTTGGATCCTCATGAATTACGTCTCCCCAAAGATCTCCTACCCCCTCTTTTTTCTTTCTCCCTTCCCATAAAAGTGACATCTTTTGTCGCTCTGTTGAACTAATGAGGTGATATCCAGCACCTAAGAATTGCAAATTCATTAAATAGGTGTCTGTAAGTTGTTCAATTGGCCCTGCCGATCTTTGAAGAAGTTCCATAGCTTGTTTATGCTTGCCCATTTCCGCCAAGCTTTGACCAAGTGATTGTTCAAGATCCGCATGACCAGGATTCCAACGGAGCCCTTGCTTTAAAACCCAAGTGCACCTTCCCATGATTTTCATGCTTCTCAGGCAAGCTGCTCGGTTGAGCCAATTAATGGGATTATCTGGTTGGTTAATACATAAACTGGTTAGTAAAGCTTCGGCTTCTTCAAATTTTTGTTGTTTAATAAGTAATCCTGCTTTTGCACCTTGGACAAGATTATTAGTAGCAATTTGATTGGGCAGTGTTCTTATAAGATTTTGTGCTGTTAAGAAGTCTCCTTTTTCTTGTAAGACGGTGATTCTATTTGCGTAGCTTCTTGGATCTTCAGGGTCTAGTTTTGTAGCTCTTTCAAAAGCAGATAATGCTGCGGACCAATCTTGTTGTTGATGACAAATAAGACCTAAGTCTAGCCAAACTCCCAATCTATTTTGATCGTTTTGAATTAGCTGTTCTAAGACTTGTCTGGCTTCGTTTATGTGCTTAAGACAGCGGAGATTTTTTGCTTGGGCAAGTCTCAGGTCAATATTGCCAGGATGGGATTGAATGCCTTGGTCTATCCACCCTTTGGCTTCAATGTGGTCTTCTAGTTCGAAAAGAGCATTTATTCCGTTTAATCTTAAAGAGACTTCCTGAGGGAATATTTTGAGATAGTGGTGGTAGTGTGCTCTGGCTTCTTTTAGGCGTCCTTGGCTTCTGAGCAGAGCTCCTAAGTTAATCGCGTCACGACAATCTATTTTGGCTTCTATAGAGCCTTTTGTAAGTAATTGTCGGTAAAGCTCTTCTGCATTGCCAAGTAGACCTTGGTGGTGCGCTAACCAGGCTTTTTGGCGTAGATCGGATTCTTTACTCGACATGCTCTCTGATCTGCAGGATCAATCTTATGAAAATGCCTACCAATTAATGGAGGTAGGAGCCTCTGTACCTATTAAAGAGTTGGAAGGAGTCATTCAGAAGGCTGAAAAGGCTCATTTGGCTACAAAAGATAATCTTTGGTTATTGCCATGGGGTTTGGCTTTGTGGCGGCAAAAGTTATTCGTTGAGGCATTGGCTGTTTTAGATAAAGGTAATGATCAGATTTTATTTAATACTGATTTTCAAATTTTACGTGGCATGGTTGCCCGAAAACTCCCTGATGGTTATCAAATTGCACTAGCTTCTTATAGGACAGGGATCTTATTGGATCCAGAAAGATCAGATTCTTATTATAATTTCGGGAATATGCTCATGGATGATGAGCCAGAGGTTGCGGAGCGTATATTCAATTTTAGCGTTCAATATGATCCTCAAGCAGCGCAATCATGGCACAATTTAGGAATTACACTTAATCATCAGTCTAGGTATGAAGAGGCTTTGAATGTTTTTCGTCTAAGTTTGAGATTAGACCCTATGGTTGCTGATACATGGTGTAATCTTGGCCTGGCATATTTTGGCTTAGAAGATTTTGAAAGTGCAGAGTCTAGTTTTGAACATGCTATATCGCTAGATGCAACCCATGGAGCTAGTCATATTAATATGGGTAATGTTCTGATTAGTGTCCTAAAACCTGATCAGGCGCTAACTTTTTTAGAAAAGGGTGTTGAACTTGAATCCAGCTCAGCCAATTCCTTGTGGAATCTTTCTCTTTGTTATTTACTCTTAGGTCAATATAAACAAGGATGGGACTATTATGAATCTAGATTTGCAACTAAAACTTTTGAGGACCTTATTCGGCCTAGTTTGGGAGCCCAGCCAAAAAACCTTTTAGAATGTCCTAAGATTGGTGAAGATGAGGAGCTTCTTGTTTGGAGTGAACAAGGATTAGGCGATGCAATTCAATTTTCCAGATATTTAAATCTCTTAGATGCTTTGAAGATAAACTATAAATTTATGACAAGACCAGCTTTGGTAAAGCTTTTTAGTCAATGGTTTGGTTTGGGAGAGCGTGTTATTAAGCAACCCAATAAAACTAATAAAGAGGATTTGAGATGTCAGATACCACTTCTGAGTTTGCCAAAACTTTTTGGAACTGAATTGAGTACCATTCCTTCTTCAACTCCTTATTTAAAACAACCCGAAGGCCCTATAGACGAGTCTCTGCTTATCACTCCTCATCCGGCAGGACTGTCAGTTGGGATTGTTTGGGCATCTAATCCAGATAACAAAGCTATGTATCGCAACAAAAGTATGCCCTTGGAACTATTTATGCCTCGCTTAATAGATTTGTTGGATCTAGAATTAATTAATCTTCATTGCTTGCAGTTTGGTGAGGATGCAAAACAGTTAGATCCTTTTCGTAACCATCCTCGAATTACTGATTGGTCTAAAACCCTGAAAGACTTTTCTGAGACAGCTCATATTATTAACCAATTAGATTTAGTCATTTCTGTTGATACAGCAGTGGCTCACTTGTCAGGTGCGTTAAATCGTCCTACATGGTTACTATTGCCGCACAATGCTGATTTTCGTTGGTTGAAAGACAGGCTAGATTCTCCATGGTATCCAACAATGCGTTTATTTCGTCAAAAGGAACATGGTGATTGGCCTGGACTTATCAATGATCTGAAAACTGCAATGGACAATCTTTTCTTGCTTGATATTGATGGTTTGTCGAACGCTAAACTTAGATAATGTTGATTTTACGCTCTCTGGAACTCGAAGACAAAGATGTCGTAAGTCTTGTTCGGCGTCATGAGTTAGTGCCCAAGTTGTTGCGACATAAACTAGAGGAACAAATTGTAGAGCTTGTTCCTATTGCTGATGAGTATATTTTTGAGAGACGGCAAGAAATGCTCGGAGAGCAGGATGAAGCTCAGTACTTAATTAGTCGTGGGTGGACGACTAATGATTTTGAATTTCATATTCGTAGAGCTGAAGCTATGAAACTTTTCTCTGAGCATCAATTTGGCCCTGCCCTTGAAGAATTATTTCTGACTAGTAGTGCAGAACGGGATACCATTATTTATTCCCTATTACGTGTTAAAGACGCTTTTCTGGCTAGAGAGCTGTGGATTAGATTAGAGGAAAATGAAATAACCTTTGCTGAGGCTGCAGCGACTTACGGAGAGGGTCCAGAAGCATCTTCTAAGGGAGTTATTGGACCTTTGCCTATAGGTAGATTGTTGCCCTCTCAGCTTGGCGAAATGCTTAGGCGATTGCAGCCTGGAGAAATTGCCCCGCCTCAACAGTTAGGAGAATGGGTTGTCCTGCTGCGACTGGAAAAACTCACATCAGCACGTTTTGATGAAGAGATGAGAGAGCAACTCTTGAATGAGCAACTGGAGGAGTTTCTGGCTAAACGCGTTGAACAGTTATTAGACGGTGAGCAGGTTGATCCACTGCATTACGATCCTTAATTATGACGAGTACATCTGCAACATCTTTAGTTGATCTTTTAGGTCGTTTTAAAGCTTTTCAGGATGTAGATCCTGATCAACTTGCTTGGATTGCTGAAAGAGCCAGGCCTTTTCATTGCAGCGTCGGACAGGAACTTCTTGTACAGGATCGTTTGCCTGAGTATTGCTATGCAATTGTTGAAGGGCGAGGGCGAGTCCTTCATAGAGACCCAGGTTTGAGGAGGCCCGTCACTCTGGCCTATGCGCAACCAGGGGATTTAGTCGGTTGGGCAGGCTTGGCATGTAGACAGCCTTGTGAATGGATTTCTGCTCTTAGTCCACTCAAGTTAATAGGCATTCCCGCTGAAGACTTTCTTGAACTTGAACGCACTAGTTCAGCATTTGCTAATTGGATTGATAATAATAATTCCCCTTCGGAGTTGATGGCTGCCTTGGCACCGGCTTTGCGGCGCAGGCCTATGGCGGACCCTCCAGAGAGGGATGTGTTGGCAAGTTTGCTGCCTGGTTTACAAGTTATTCCTGCTAGGGAAAAACGCTCTCTCCCTCAAGATGGTGCAATTTGGCTTTGGCATGGACAGCCAAAGAGTATTTCTGTTCCTATTGGTAGTCCTGTAGATGAGGAGTTATTGCAGACTATTCCACAAGGAGAACCTTTGCGATTGGTCAGAATTGACGCTGACCTATGGGAGAAGAATTTAAACCCGCCCCTTAAAGGCCCAGAGGATTCTGATGAGGGCATTACTGTTCAAGATCTTTGGGATGAAAATCGATATGCAGACCTTTTGGCTCCTGACCCTTCTGGGCAGTTGGTAACTGAATCCCAGGAGAATGAACTAAATGAGTTTCAAAAACCTACCCAACATAAGGGTCGCAAGATCCCTGTAGTTACAGCAACAGGCTCTTTAGGACATGTCATGGCCAGTCTGGAAATGTTGGCCAAGTACTACAACGTTCCATTTCGTAGCGATGTGATTGAAAGGTGTGCAAGATCCGAGATTGGTAATGGTGCTGCAACCTTGGAGCAAATGGGAAACCTTTCAACTTTGATGGGTTTCACAGGGACTATTGCTGATTTGCCTGACGTGCAATTACCTAGAGCAACTTTTCCATGCTTTGTAATTGCTTTAGGGCAACCAGCCATGTTGCACGATATAGCTCAAGGAGAGGTCAAAGCAGTATTACCAGAATATGGTCGAGTAACTCTTACTCTTGATCAAATAACTTCTGATCAAGGAGGGGCTCGTGTATTGATGCTTAGCCCAGGTCGTGATACTCAGAGACGTAAATTAGGCCTGGGATGGTTTATACCAGAATTAAAGAAGTATCGTAGAAGTTTGATTGAAGTTGTTGTTGCATCATTAGTTCTTCAGATACTCAACTTGGCTCAGCCGTTGGTAATGCAGCAAATTTTTGATAAAGTTATAGGGCAGCAGAATACTGATACTTTATATACACTTGGACTCATATTATTAGGCGTTAGCTTGTTCCAAGGGGTTATTTCTGCTGTTAGAACCTATTTATTTTCCGACACCACTAATCGAATAGATATTGCATTGGGTGCAGAAGTTATTCAGCATTTATTTAGGTTACCTTTAAGGTATTTTGATAGACGGCCAGTAGGTGAGCTTCAAACTAGATTTGCAGAGCTAGGAAACATTCGAAACTTTCTTACTGGAAGCCTTTTAACACTTGCATTGGATTCGATTTTCTCTGTTATCTACATAGCAGTAATGGTTGTCTACTCAGGTGTATTAACAGCAGTTACTCTAGGAGTAGTACCTTTATTTCTTGGACTTACTTATGTTGCTTCTCCCGCTATTCGCGCACAATTACGCAAGGCGGCTGAGAAAAATGCTGCTACTCAAAGTTTTTTGGTTGAATCTCTTAATGGTGTGCAAACAATAAAAGCTCAGAATGCAGAAAATACTGTGAGATGGCGTTGGCAACAAAGATATTCATCTTTTATGAGTGAAGCATTTAGGTCTTTACTTATAGGTGTATCTACTGGAACTATCGGTGGCTTTCTTAGTTCATTAACTGGGCTTTTAACATTATGGGTTGGGGCATATTTGGTTATTAAGGGTGATTTAACTATTGGACAACTTATCGCCTTCAGGATCATTTCAGGGTATGTAGTTGGTCCTTTAATTAATCTGGCAACCAGTTGGCAAACTTTCCAAGGTGTTGCTTTATCTATAGAGCGTCTTAGTGATGTTGTGGATGCAGCCCCTGAAGGCTCTGACCAAGAAGCTGATCAATTACCTTTGCCTCCTGTCGCTGGAGAAGTAACCTTCCAAGATGTTGATTTTCGTTTTGGTGAGGGAGCACCATTAGTTGTTAAAAATGTTAGTTTTGGAGTAAAAGCGGGCTCTTTTGTTGGAATTGTTGGGAGAAGTGGCAGTGGAAAAAGTACAATTATGAAACTTTTACCTCGTCTTTATGAACCTGATAGTGGCAGAATTCTGATAGATGGTTATGACATTAATAAACTACAGCTAGGATCTGTTCGCCGCCAGATAGGGATAGTTCCTCAAGATAGTCTTCTCTTTGATGGATCAATTAGAGACAATATTTCCTTAATTAAGCCTGACGCTACAAGTGATGAGATTATGGCTGCTGCAAGGGTAGCTTGTGCTCATGAATTTATTATGGAGCTACCAAATGGTTACGGCACTCGTGTAGGAGAACGAGGAAGTTCTCTCTCCGGTGGCCAACGGCAACGAATTGCTATTGCCCGTTCAGTCTTGCAGCGTCCAACCTTATTGATATTAGATGAAGCTACAAGTGCTCTTGATTACATTACAGAGAGACAGGTTTGTCTTAATCTAAAGAAGGAGTTTGAAGGATCAACGGTCTTTTTCATAACCCATCGGCTTGGTACTATTCGGAGTGCAGATCAGATTTTGATGTTGGATCAGGGCTCACTAGTTGAATCTGGAACTCATAATGAGCTATTAGAATTACAGGGTCGTTATTTTGCCCTCTATTCTCAGCAGGAGGCAGATCTTGACTAATAACGAATCTGGTGAAAATAATCAAGAAACTCAAGATAGTGGCATGCAGAAGGAAGTCACTTCTGATCAGCCAGTGGTGGATTTATGGGAGGGTAGTTCTTCAGTTGTTAGACAAGGTAGACACTGGTCAAGTGCATTAATCTGGACAGGAGTAGTCCTTCTAGGCTCAACAGTTATTTGGGCTTTTAATGCAAAAATAGATCAGACAATAACTGTTAGAGGTAGGTTGGTTCCATCTGGAAGAGTTCGAGATGTTGAGTCGCCAAGCTCAGGTGTGGTTAGTGATGTTTTTGTGTCTGAAGGGGATCAAGTCATTGCAGGGCAAGCTCTTTTTAGTGTTGAAGCAAAAGGACTTGATAGTCGACGACGGGCAATCATTAAAACCTTAAAACTATTATCTCTTCAGGCAGAGGCGCTTGCGTTGGTTCTTTCTAGTGATGGTGATCCCGATAAGTTTGCATCTACTCCTGAATTGCCTTCGGTAGAAGACCCAGTTCTTATGAATCAACTTGTTATTGCTGCACAACAATCACAGCAGATTCGATCTCAGCTAGAACAGATTGCAATTCGCCTTGAAAGTAGAAAGCAGACTTTGGAATTGCAAAAAGATATTGGAAAGAACCTTGAGCCTTTATATAAGGCAGGAGGGATGGCTCGAAATGAATATCTGACTCGTTTAAATCAGATTCAGGAAACACGCGCACAAGTATCGACTTTAGAAGAAGAGAAATCTAGGATAGTCGGCCAAACAGCCACACAATTAAATCAAATTAATAGACAGATGATTGGTCTTAAAGCAGAGCTTGTAGCGCTACGAGAAACAATCTCATACCGTACAGTTAAAGCCCCAACATCAGGACGAGTATTTAATTCTAGAGTTAAGCCTTATGCGGTTATTTCAGACTCTGAAATAGCAATGAAGATTGTTCCCGATAAAAGGTTGGAAGCAACTGTAGGAATAGTTGATTCTGATATCGGTTTTGTGAAAGTAGGAATGCCAGTTTCGGTTGCAGTTGACTCTTTTCCGTCTGGTGAGTTTGGATATATAGATGGTCAAATTACTAGCCTTGCATTGGATGCCGTTCCGCCTGATGCAGAGAGTGCTAGATTCACTTTCCCAGCAAGCATTAGCCTAAATCAACAGACTGTTTTATATGGGGATAAAAAATTAAATCTACAAAGTGGAATGGCTGTTTCTGCAAATATAAAGTTACGGAAAAGACCAGTGATTACTATATTAACAGATTTATTTACTAAGCAAATGGATGGAGTAAAAACATTCCGTTAAGACTAAGAAATCGTTCTTTGGCAAAATATTTTCTGCGTAAATTCTAATTTTTTATCTTTTCTTTAGAACTTTGTTGTATATTTTTTCAGTTGCATCTGTTGTTCTTTCCCAATTAAACTCTTCTAGAATTCTTCTTTTTAGGGTTACTGGTCTGTGATGAGTTTTTCCAGCATTCCAGGCATTTTGTACGGCTGTACTTATTGAATTTGGGTCCGCAGGATCGCACCACCAGGTTTCTTGGCGCAAATATTCGAGCTCATGTCCAAAATTACTTCCAACAACCGGTGTCCCTGTTAAAGCTGCTTCAAGTGTTACTAGTCCGCAAGTTTCCATCCAGCTAGGTAACACGTGAACTGATGCAGCAGCAAAAGCGGAAGCTAAAAGTGGTTGTGAAATATGATCGATAATCTTAAGTTGATCGCCATAAATCTTTTTACATAGTTCACTATAAGCAGGCCAATTATTGCTGCTGCCAATTAGTACTAATGGAAGATTCGTATGGCGTAATGCCCAACAAAGCATTGCTTGATTCTTTGCAGGTTCTATTCTTCCTCCTTGAACTATAAATGGACCTTTGATACCAAAACTTTCGCGAAATGGATTTGGATCAGCGTCTAGGAAAAGGCTGGGATCTACTCCATATGGAGCTACTTCAAAGCAATCACCACACCAATTAAGTTCGTTTTGAACGGCTTTTAATTCCAACCAACTGTTAGTTAATAACCCATCAACTTGCTTGAGGAGGGCGCCTACTTCCTCCATCCAGCTCAGATCACAAGTTCCTTGACCTTGAGCATCAATAGTGCCGTTGGGTAATTGAACTGTCAGTTTGCGGCCTTTGAGCATTTCGAGGCTTTTGAGACCAATCTCTTCACCTTGCTCAACTAGTTGCTGGATTACTGCCAAGGTTCCTCTGCTTCCCCATAAGGCCTTGGGTATTGAGATCCATATAGGAGATACAACGGTGGGGATTTTTGCTTTTAGGCATGTTCTCATTTGTTGAATAAATGAGTGCTGCACTCTGCAGTTAAAAATGTGGACTAAGTCGTATCCCTCAACCTCAGGAGTGTCACTGTTAACCAAATCGACTTCATGTCCTCTATTGATTAGACGCTTTGAGGTCTCTCGCATTTGGACTCCATCACCCCCACCCCAGTTGTTTGCACTTCCATGATTTACAAGCAAAATTTTCATAATTTCAAGCTATCTGAAGGTTTTCCTGTCAAGATCCTGGCTGGTGATTAATCAAGATATGGTGCGAGCGATAGTTACTCTCGCAGTTGGGGAGAATTGTTATCGCCCTTGGTATAACCATTTGCGGAAGGGATGGCTGCAATGGTGCTCTAACCATGGTTATGAACTGGTTGTTTTTGACAATTTTTTAGACATAAGCCTTAGGGCAAAAAATCGTTCTCCTGCTTGGCAGAAATTACTTGCCATGTCTTCTCCTGAGATTGCTTCGTTTGAGCAAGTCCTATGGCTTGATGCTGATGTAATGGTAGGTGCACATGCTCCGGACCCTTTGCTTGGAGTGCCATTGAGCAAGGTTGGCATGGCTAGGGATGTGGGTTCACCTCTAGCGCATGAACCAGATTGGTTTCGGCGAACATGGTCAACAATTCTATTGCGATCACTAGGTTTAAATCATCTGTCAGTTATGAATGAGATGTTTAGCTACTTAGATTTATGGGGGTTTGATGCTAGAAGACGGCCACTTTGGAATAGCGGCGTAATTGCTTTTAGTCCTAAGCATCATGGAGCTTTATTTAGGCACATTTATGAAACCTGGTCTGATGGTGGTCCAGGGGCTCTCCATGAGATGGTCCCTTTAAACCTTGAATTAACTCAACGCAGTTTGTTGCATGAAATTGATCCAAGATTCAATCTTTTGTTTGGTGTTCACCATGCTGTTTGGGATGTTAATCCTTTAGCTGTTCAACGTCTTCATGGACTTGGAGAGGAGTTAGTTGACTTTGAATCTTTTGCAGTCGCTCTAGCACAGAGAAGCTTTTTTCTTCATTTTGCTGGCGCGCATCGTCGTATGGAAAGGTTGCTTTCAAGTGGATGTCTATAGGGCAAATGTGCTAACTCGCCATGAAATGGGCCAATATGACTGCATTGTGAATTGACATGATTTCGATGCAACGCTATTCCGGCGAGCATCTAGGGGCGGCTCCTCACATTGTTGTGCTGGGTTCATGCAAAGTGGGAAATTTTGTTGTGAGTACTCCTGTTTTGCAAGGGATAAAGCAACGCTTTCAAGATGCCATTATTGGTTTTATTGGTAGTGATGTAACTGCTGATTTTGAGGAGTCTTACTCATTGATTGATTGGCGTGTGAGTTGGGATAACCCTTCGTTTGAGGCAGGTTTGAAATTACAGCAATTGATTTTTGAAAAGATTCGTAGTTATGGGGATGTTCAGCTGGCATTAAATTTGGATGGGTTTAATTTTGTCACTTGCAGTTTGGTTCCTTGGTTAAGACCTCGCTATGTGGCCGGAGGTAGTCTCACAGAGAATTTACGTCGCTCTTTGCCATGGGGATCATTGCCTCAACAGCGATTTTTGGATGATCCAGATTGGTCTACTAAGGAATTTGTGGAGCGGTATAAAGGAATTTTTTCAAGTAACTATATAGCTGAATTATTTTGCCAGCTTGCTTTTGTAGCTGATCAAGTTGATTCATCCCAAATTCAATTACCAACTGAAGAGGTTTTATTTCAAGTCCCTGATGTCCTAATTCACTGCACCACTGCTCGCTCCGCAAAAGTTTGGCCATTTGAGTTTTGGCGGATAGTTATTGATTATTTGAACGCTCAGAGCTTCTCCGTAGGACTTGTGGGTAGTGCACCTGCCGCTCAAATAGAGTCCTACAACTCTGGTTCTGGAGAGGATTGGTTGTTAGAAGTTACTGATTTAATAGATCTACGAGGTCAGACGAGCCTTATTCAATTGGCTGGCGCTTGTAAAAGAGCAAAAGCAGTTATCAGTGTTGATGCTGGACCACTGCATATTGCAGGAGCGACTGGAGTACCGACTTTGGCTGTTGTTGGGAATGATGTTGAGGAAATTGGTGCTAGTCCTTTGAGTTTGTGGCTGCCACGCTGTCAATCAGTTCAAAGAACAGTTGCTTTATTTACTTGCTCAGTTTGTGCTGAGAATCGCTTCCGAAATGATGATTGCCTGGTTGAAGGTCATCCTTGTATGGCAAGTGTTGCGCCTCAGCAAGTGATTGATTGGTTGAATGGGGTCTTAGCTGTAACCTCTGGTCGTTAGCTATTGGCCATTGAATAAATCTAAGTGGTCCCCGTTACTTTCTTTGATAGTTGTAGTGTTCGACATGCGCCGAGAGGCCCCTAGGACATTAAAAACACTTACTAGTGCTTATCAGGGAGTTTCTTCTGAGCTCTATGAAGTAATAGTTGTTGAAAATGCCTCTTCGGAACCGCTAGGCAATGATGCTGTAGAGGCAATTGACCCCTCTTTTCGGTATATATATTTTGATAGTCAATATCCTTCTCCAGCAGCTGCCATTAATGAAGCAGTCAGAGAGTCCCGTGGACATGCTATTGGGATCCTTATCGATGGCGCAAGAATGCTGTCACCAGGATTTGTTAAATATTCTTTGAGGGCTTTAAGGGCTTATCACCGTCCATTGGTTAGTACTCTTGGCTGTCACTTGGGGGCAAAACCACAACAAGAGTCTGTTAATGAAGGGTATAATCAAAAAGTAGAAGACACTCTTCTGGAAAGTGTTGATTGGGAGAATGATGGCTATAAACTATATGATATTTCGTCCTTGGCAGGTTCTTCAAAATATGGAATATTTGCCCCTTTGGCAGAAAGTAATGCTGTTGTATTGACTCGTCAAAGTTATGATGAGTTGGGTGGTTATGAGGAGAAATTTATTAGTCCAGGAGGAGGACTTGTCAATCTAGATTTCTATCAACGTGCCCAAAATTTACCAGGAATTCAACTAGTAACTTTGCTTGGAGAAGCAAGTTTTCACCAGTTCCATGGAGGAGTTACGACACGGCCTGTAGACAATTGGTCAGTTATGGCTGAAGAATATTTATTGATTCGTGGTAAGTCCTTTGATCCGTACCCAACACCTTGGCTGAATAGTGATTATTTAGGGAATGCCCATGAATCTGTATTGCCTTGGTTTAAATATGCATTAGACCAACGAAATGATTTGCTTTCATTAATGTCTAGCAATCCATATAAGGATCAATCAAAAAGTGATCAGAGGAATGATCTTGATTTTCCTCAAAGTGTAGTAGCTGTTTTGGGGATGCATCGAAGTGGTACAAGCCTGTTAACAGGCACTTTGCAAGAAGCGGGCTTAGTACTTGGAGATGTTGTGACACAAGCTCCGCATAATCGTAAAGGCAATAGAGAGGCATTATCTATAAGAACACTCCATGAGGACCTTATGAAACAAGCAGGTGGTGATTGGGATTCACCTCCTGAAAATATCAATTGGGACCCTATCCATGTCTTATTACGTGATTTGATCATTAATAGCTTTGATAAGGAAACTTGTTGGGGCTTTAAGGATCCTCGTAGTCTCTTTTGCTTGGAAGGATGGCTTGATGCTTTACCAGAGTTGCAGTGCGTTGGAATTTTTAGACATCCAGAGGAGGTTGCGCTTTCCTTGAATGCACGTAATCAAATGTCATTGGAAGAAGGTATTTTGCTGTGGACTTTATATAATAAAAAACTTCTTTATTGGCACGAGAAACTTAACTTCCCTTTGATTTACTTTGGAGAAGAGCCAGATCACTTTCGCATGCAAGCTGTTGAGGTAATTGGGGAACTTTCTTTACCTAGGCAGTTGAAAATGGAAGAGTTGAGATTTTATGAGCCTAATCTTCGGAACCAAACTGTTGGAACTTATAGACTTGAACCGGAAGCAAAAAATATTTACGACACCCTTTTAGGTAGAAGTATTCTTTCTCAGAAGGAAATTAAATCAGAACTTACTCCGCCTGAAGATTCAAAGGGGTGGCGTTCCCAAAGCCTATCTTGGTGGCGAACCATTAGAAATCTATAATGCTCAGGAATAGGCTTCATCACTTTAAAAATAGGTAGTAATAGTCCACTTCCTGCCTGCTCTAACGGTCCTGATAATTCAAAATCTGGTGTCCAATTATGGGCTTCCCAGTAAGCGAGTGCCTTGCTGGCTTGGGTCTTAGTCAAGAAATAACACCCTGAATGCGGATTGGTCGCACGATAAAACTTTCGTTCCCCTAAGGGCCATGGAATATTTATTAATTCACCTGTATCCCAGAACAAGTCTGGGCGACCTCCATCTGGATCACCAGAAAGAATTACATCACCTTTGCCAGGAATATTTTCACATCGATGAGGGATGAATACATGACTCCCATCAGAGCACTTTTCAAAGTAAAGTATCTTCGAAAAGAATTCTGGATCTTCTATTAAGATGTCATCCTCCATATAGCCAAGTAGATCGTAATGAGGCGCTTGTTCAAGTAGATGCCTTGAAGCAATTAAAGGTATTTGTTGGTAGTCAGTGCAATTGGGCTCATATAGATGAATAGATATATTTGTTTCTAGTTCTGAAGCTAATGTTGCTTTTGAGGGAGTGAATACTTCAACTCTTATGTCTACTCCTAGATTTGTTGATAATTCCCTAGTAACAATTGATTTGCCCAAACCTAGTGATGCGTGTATCCAATGCCTTTTGCTATGGCGATCTATATTGCCAACTGTGGCTGAATGAAGAGCTTTAGTTTTTAGGCCTCTCTTGAGTTCATTTTGGGACGAATATAGAGAACCTTTGAGAGGTGCAAAGACATGTGGGATTGTGAGAAGTACTTTCATTTGATTAGCTTATTTTTAACCAATCGCTGCAATCCCAGCCAAGTAGAATTTCTAACTGACGGATCTCTGCTTTGTAGAGGCGAGCCAGGGTTTTTCGTGCTTCTAAAGGCATCAAATGTATATATTCTAAACTATTTGAGTTTAATTCACCAGGAAACTCTATTGCATCTACTTTAAGATGTTTGCAAATTTTCATTAGGGTTGTTTGAGGATTATTTAAAAGTTCTTCTTGCCGTAGAATTAAAGTCTGTTCCCTAGGGAAAAATCGCCACAATCTTTTTATCTGTGAGCTATAAAACCCTCTAGATAGATAAGAGTAAACACGATGTTGCAATGGCAAAGCTTCTCTGCAACGCTTTTCTTCTTGTTCTAGGGATATATTAAATGGCATATTATCTCGCCCTCTTTTATATTCCATATTCCAATGTGAGTAGGCCCTTGTAATGGGATTGCGAAGAATTGAAATGATTTTCATATCAGGGTTATATCTCCATATCCGTTCAGGAGCCTTTTCCCAGAAAAGGCTTACTGGTGTGGCTTCACCACAAAGTGTGCTGTATGATGAATTTGGGAAATGATGATTAATTTCATAGTCAATCTGCTTTATAGATTCTCTTGTCCAATCTCTATTTTCATTATCAAAGAGATGTAGCTCCTTGTCTTTGGGCAAGCAAAGTGAGGGATGAATTTTGAGATAGTTATACAGCGCTGTAGTACCACTTTTTTGGGCCCCGTTGATAAGAAAACGTAAAAGTTGGCTCATGATTTTTGTTTAATAATTTGCCCTGTCCTTTGTCTTGTAGGCATGATCAAGATGGCTCCTGGTTTTGACCAACAATTTATGCGAGGGGAAGTTATGTGTTTGATCTTTGAATTCTAAAAGTTTGTGCCAAAAGAAGCTTCTGCTCCCTTTAGGCTGAAAGAGATTGATGTCAGAGGCTCTTTGTTCGTAACTGGTTGCCATCGCTCGGGCACATCTCTATTGGCTTCCTTGCTGAAGGATGCCATGGATGCAAGAAACTCAATTGGTATTGAGGATTTAACGACAAAGCTTGATAACCCACGAGGTTTTTTTGAATCACAACGCTTGGTGGAAACTAATGATAAGTTGCTCAGAATGATTTCCTGTTCTTGGGATCACCCTCCTTTGTTGACCCCTATATGGGGATCTAAAGAATTTATTGATACTTTCGAGTCTTGGCGTGAAGAATTCCATGATCATGCATTGAATAAAGATTGGATAGATAAAGACCCTCGTTTGTGCATTACATATAATGCTTATTTGCATATTTTGTTGAAGCGTATTCCAATCATAGGGATAGTGCGAAAGCCTTTGGAAGTTGCCACTTCACTTTATGCAAGGAATGGTCTATCTATAGAAGCAGGATTATCTATTTGGTATCTTTATAATTATCATCTAGCTTCTTCATTGCATCCGGAAGATACTGTCGTCTTCTATGAGGATTTGTTGGATCTGAATAATAATTTAAAGGCTGAAAGTATTTTTAGGCAACTAATAAATTGTTTTGATAGAAATGGATATAGATTATTTAGTGAGAGTACCTGGGAGGAGGCAATTGCTAAAAGACTTTCTCCAAATCTTAATAGAGCATCTAAATCAATATCTATTAACATGACTAATTGCTCAGATAAAGCATTGATTGAGCAATGTGAATTGGTTTATAGTTTATTGAGAAAAGAAGGTAATTCTACTATGGTTTTTCAAGAAGCATTTGATGCTTTGCCAAGGTGTGTTTTAAATATTCTTCATCGCCATAACATAGTTGAACACCCTATCCCATGTAGAACTGATATAGATCAAAATTTCTTGGTTCGAGAATTAGAAAGTAAGAAGAAAGAGCTTCTACGCCTTGAAGATGAAAATGAGGCTATAAAAGCTTCGAGCAGTTGGAAGATGACCGCACCATTTAGAAGTATCAAGAACCTTTTGAGTAAATTCTAATGGATCAATTGGTGAGGGAATGGCCGCCTGGTTTTGGTGGAGTTGAAAGAGTTGCTCATCGCATTGCTTTGGAGCTTAAAGGGAAAGTATTTACTCTGAGGCCAGCAAAGCAATCACCAGAACCATTGGCTGTTGATTATGCACGCAGTTTCTTGTTGTCTATTTCAATGGGGAAGATTATTATTCCCTTCCCTTCAAAAGATTTGATGGGTTTATTGATTAGTCAAAAACCGCTTTTAGGCCATTTGCCCTGTCCAACAGTCTTGTTGATTTGCTTAGTTTCAAGACTTATAAATCCTAACCGCTATATAGCCTTCTATTGGCATGCATTTTTGCATAAAAGACCAGGTTTACTGGGGTTGTTTGAGGATATATATCAACGTATAGCACTGAAAATTATAAGATTTTTTCCTGTTATTTGTACTTCTCCAATTTTGTCCAAGGCCTTACAGGATGAAGGAATACCTGCGAGACAGATTAATTATTTGCCGTGTGCGATATCACCTGAAGCTGAGTATCAATTAAGCTTAATCTGCCAAGAAAGAAGTAGGTTTGGATATTCGCCCACTGGCACATTAATTGTAATTGGTAGATTAGATAGTTATAAGCGTGTTGATTGGTTGATTAGGGTCCTCTCAGAAATTCCAGCTGCAAAAAAACTGATCGTTGTAGGTGATGGGCCCGACCGCTTAAGACTTGAAGAGTTGGCTAGAAAATTTAAATCACCTGGTCAGTTGGTTAGTTTTTATGGTCGTGTAGATGAAAAACTAAAATACAAACTTCTTGCAAATGCAGATGCTTTGCTGCTTCCCGCAAACAACTGTAATGAGGCTTTCGGGATTGTTCAACTTGAGGCTATGGCATCTGGGATTCCTGCATTTGCTTTTGATCTTCCCCGTTCAGGAATGTATTGGGTCAGCCAATTGGCAGGTTCACCCTGGAGTGGTCAGCTAAAGGATTTCACTGGTACTTTAGAGAAACTACTTCTTGATGATGAACTTTATAAGAAACTATCTCTCCGAGCTAGAGATAGATATGACTATGAATTTTCGAATCAAATATGGAGATATCGTTTGACTGAAATCAGGAAAGGGAGTGTTTGAGATGTCTGTTTATTTTCAAGGTACAAAAGATGATGAAGCATTAGCCAGCATTGAAATTTTACAGAAATGGAGGGATTCTGGAATTGCAGCTGCTACTAAACAACTTCGATTAATTCAGGAAACTCAACCCAAATTTACTTCTTGTCCTCTTTATAAGGAACTTGAGCTCAGGTTGAGTGGGAAACCTGGTCCGCGAGTTTTGGTTGATGGAGTTTGGTTTTGTAGAGCTTATGGAGGAATTACAAGGGTATGGGATCAAATACTGAGTTGTTGGTCTTTAGAAGGCATGGTTTCTGATGCGGCACCAGTTTGTGTAATTGAGCGTGGTAATCATCGCTTCAACATTGATTCGTTCCAAAAAGTGAATGGGAAGTTTGCAGACCCTTTAGATTCCAGGGCCGTTTTGGAGTTGGCTACAGAAAATGCATTCTTCGTGTCTGATTGGAATGCTGATGTTTTTGTATCTAGTTGGATAAGTACTTCGGGTCCTAAGTCCCCTAGCTGTAGTGAAATTGCGCTCGTGCATGATTGCTTGCCAGAACGTTTTCAAGCGCCTCCCCTTTTAAAGAATTTGCGTAATAGATGGCTTAGAGGTGCTAGTGCTCATCTCGCTGTTTCTGCGGCTACAGCTGATGATTTAGAAAAATTGCTTGGTAAGTATTCCGGCTCGATCCCCTGGTGCCATTTAGCACCTACTCCAACGTTTGCTAATTCTGCAGTATTTGCAGAAGAAAATGAAACCTGGAGGATTTTGAAGCGTCATTCAGGCATTGCTGCACCCTATGTCCTTCTCCCTGCAACAAGTGCAATAGGTTCCTATAAAAACCCTGAACTTTTGTTAGAGGCCCTTAGTGCACCTGGGCTCGAACAAATCCAATTAATTGTGTCTGGAATTGGAGCTGAAATTCGACAAAAGGAATTTGAGGATTTTGCACCTGCCTTAAAAGGGCGGATTCTGGCTGCCGGATTTACAGACTCTGAACTTTCTTTGGTTTATCAAAACGCGTTGGCAGTGATCATTCCCAGTCGAATAGAGGGATTTGGATTACCGGTAATAGAGGCATTGGCTTCTAAGGCTCTTGTCTTAGTAGCAGATTCTCGTGGGTTGGTCGAGGCGGGGGGTAAAGCTTGTCTTCGCTTTTCTGCTGATAAACCAAAGGAGTTAGTGCAGTTGCTGCAGCTAATTCTTGATCGAGAGACTTGGCGTGGATTTGATCAGGTTTTGATTCGTCGTCGGAATCAGCGGTTGTCAGGTCTTAGTTCGGATTTGCTTGGATTATGTTTGCTTGCGGCTATACGTTCGTTGGCCTCTGGGAGATAGCGATTTTTTTAAAGCTATGCAAGATCTTGCCTCTTTTATGTTTTTGTTGGTGATTTTCATATAATTATGCTCCTGAGAGGCTTCTTTCTATTTGCTTTGCCTAAGGCCGCTTTGATTTAATTCCTTTGCTTAGCCTTAATCAAGTCATGCGCGAACAGATCTTTTGATAACCACCCTCCCAATTGATTCCGATCCATCCGAGCAAGATCATTCTGCTAGTGGAAAGGATCGACCACAGCAGAAACAACACTTTGGTGGTTTAGATCCATCTAAGGTCGTGATTACTTTGGAAAACGTAGGCCTTGATATTCCTGTATTTACTACTGAAACACGAACTTTGAAATCCACTTTGATTCGCTCAGTTACGGGTGGAAAGTTAAGTCGTAGGCGGGGTGGTGCAGTCATTACTGCATTGCAAGGTGTTAGCTGTAGTGTGTGTGAAGGTGAGCGAGTAGCTCTAATTGGTCATAACGGCGCTGGGAAGACTACTTTTTTGCGTTTGATTTCTGGAATTTATAAGAATACTTCTGGTTTTTTTGAGTCTCGTGTTCCCGTTTATCCAATGCTTCATAAGAGCTTTATTACCAGTCCAGAATTAAGTGGAATGCAAGCCATTAAGGCGCATTACCTTATGGTTCATGGGAATTTAGGAGGCTTTGAGGCCTTCAGTGAAGATGTAGTTGGATTCTCAGGTTTGGGTGATTTCATTCACTTGCCCGTAAAGACATATAGCCAAGGGATGGCTACTCGTCTTCTTTTTGCAGTTCTTACAGCATGTCGGCACGAATGTTTAGCCCTGGACGAAGGTTTAGGTGCAGGCGATACCAGCTTTTTTGAACGTGCTCAGTTGCGTTTACATGATTTTTTAAGAACAACAGGAACAGTTTTTTTGGCATCTCATTCAGAGTCATTGCTAAAACGTTTTTGTAGCCGGGGTTTGGTCTTTGAAGAGGGAACAATTGTTTTCGATGGGCCTCTTGAAGAGTCTTTGAGCTTTTACCACAAAAATTCTTGACTATTTCACCCCGGGTAAATGTCAGATCAGTCCGCCATACCTTGAAAGAGGCTTGGGCAATGCGTCGTGTTTGGTGGTTTACGGCAACGGCACGAACTAAGGCAAGATTTGTTCGAACAGTATTTGGAAGCTTCTGGTTGGGATTATCTAATCTTTTTTCTATAGCAGCTCTAGCAGTTGTATATGGTGCTGTATTTAAGGTAGATGATTTTAATGAGTATGTTGTTTATTTAGGAATTGGTCTGGTCGTTTGGAATACAATTGCTGCAGCCATCGCATCTGCACCAAATCTCTTCGAACATAATCAAGTTCATATTCACAATACAAGTTTGAATCCTGTCTTTTACACGCTTGAGGAATGGTCTTTTCAGATCCAGACATTTTTCCAGTCTTTTTTACTTGTTATTCTCGCGCTTAGCTTTTTTCAGAATAATTTGTTCCTAAACCTTCTGATTAATGGTTGGTTGCCATTGGTTAATTTGTTTCTATTCCTCTATTGGTTCCCTTTGTTAATATGTCTTTTAGGGGCTAGATATAGGGATCTCTACCAGTTAGTTCCTATAGTGCTTCAATTGGTTTTCCTTCTTTCTCCAATATTGTATAAAAAAGATAATCTTGGCTCTCTAGTTTGGACGGCAAATTACAATCCTCTATATCGCATTCTTGATCAAGTGCGCCATAGTTTAATGGCCAATCAGCTTAATATTCCTGTGGCAGTCTTGTTACTTGCTTCTAATATTTTCTGCATTTGGCTTGCTTTGAGCTTGCTAAATAGGGAAAGAAGAAATTTGCCTTTTTTGATTTAGAAATCAAAGTTGCATGTTTTTAGTTGATTAGCTTTTTTAGGTCTTCCTGAAACTTTTGTTCAAAGAAACATACTTTTTCTGCATATCTGCATATTCGTTTTTCCCTTTCTTTTTCTGGAGAGTGATTGTTAGAGGATAACCCCACTACTGATTCAATTGCTGTAGCCCATTCACGTGTATTTACTGTGTCGATAGAATGCACATATCTTTCAAAGTCTAGGATCGATTGTATCTCATTATGGGAATCGCAGCTGCTAACAATTGCTGGCATTCCAAGGCATGCTGCATCTAGAACAGGAATACCGAAACCCTCAACCAAGGAGGGACTTACCAAAGCCATTGCATTTAGGTAAAGATCTAATTTTGTGCTTTCATCAATGTAACCAGTCAGTAGAATCCCCTTTTCATTTTTAACAATTTCCTTTACAGCTTTACTGTAGGAATCTTGTTTTAATTTACCAGTGACACATAACCTGATACCTTCCTTGCTTACGTTAGATTCTACGTAAGCCTTTACGAGGAAAAGCAGGTTTTTTCTCGCTTCCACAGAAGAGTTAAATAATAAATATTTAAATGGTGTTAGTTGTCCTTGATCTCTAAGTAGGTAGCTAACAGGTTTCAGATCAGCTATAACCTTTGAATCGGATGTTAACCATTTAGGGAAATTCAGAGAGGGGGGCTGTACAAGTACTTCTTCTCTAGCCTCTCTTGGGATTTGTGTCTTTATTCTTTGGTTCGAAAAAGTTGGAAGATCTATTTGGTTACGAAATTTGTATGCAGTAGAAGAGGAGACATATATTCTTCTTGAAGAAAGGCAGGCTTGAAGTCTTCTGCCAAACTGTAGTCCATTGTCGTCGTGTTGATCATATTCAAGTGGTATGACATCATGAATTGTTTGAATAAATACTGGTACATTGAATGGTTTTAAGCTTAGTGGACAAGTGGTTATAAAAATATCAAACCCATCTAAATCTATGGATACTTTTGTATGATTTCGTAGAAGTGTAGCTATTAGGCTGGCTTTATAGATATTTCTGGCACATAATAAACCATCTACATTTTTGAGATAACCAAGTCTTTCATTTCTCAGGTTGGGATTGTCAAATAGATTGTTGATGAGGATTTTATTGATCTTTCGCTTGGGATATCTTCTTGGCCTGCGTATCCATTCAATAATTAATTCCATTAACTCAGGAATTTTAGATAATTTCTGAGCGAATGGTATTTTCCCTCTAAATAAGACCCTTCTGTCTTTTGATCCAGTGCTGAGTTGACTTAGGACCTTGGAACTATGGATGACTTCTTGGGTGATTTTTGGGAGTCGGTTTAGGCCTGAACTTTTTTTAGGTGGATCAAATTGTGTTAGTAGCCAGACTTCAGCACCAGCATTGCGTAAAAGCGAAATGAGTGCTTTGGAGTACGTTGCGATGCCTCTATGTTCGCTTTGCTCTAGGTCGAGAGCGGTCACCAAGACCCTTTTGCCTTTCAGAAAGAGTTGCTGTTCAGACAAAAGACTTGACGACTCCATGGAGGCAGGTTCGGCGACTTCACCTTAACTCTGCATCCCTCTTTCGGTTGCGCCCTTTTGAGCCATTCTTGTTTGGGGCAGGATTCTCAGGCATTAGAATATATTTTGTTGGTTCTTTCAATGGATAAATTGATCTAAATTTATAAGTAGGCAGGCTTACTGCTCCTCTCGTTGCAGATTTATTCTTTCTTTTAACCGTGTAATTTCTTGGTCTTGCTTGATGCGATGTAATTGAAGAGAATGAGTTTGATTTTTCCAGTACTTTAGATCTTTTTCGAGCTTACTATCACCTCTAATAATAGATAATAATGCTTCACTTTCCTTCTGAGAAGCATTCATTTCATCTTTTAGTTCTTCAATGCTTATTTGCTCTAGAAATTTTCTTCGCCTGTTGCGCATTCTAACTAGGTCTTCTGAATTGTTGCCGGCTAAATTTTTCTTTTGTCTGGTGCTGGAATATTCGTGAATTGCACTTGCCTTCGCTGAATAATAGGCCTTGAGGGTAAGCTTTTCACGAATATCTAAACACAGTTCGACGTCTTCGCCGCATCTAATATATTTCTCGTTGAATTTTAATTGAAGGAAATGTATCCGTCGTATGAACATTAAGGCCCCTGTTATTGCAGGCATGGCTATGTTTTTATTGATTATTGATTGGTCTTTTGCAGGTAAAATATGTTCAAGCTGATGGTAGGCGGAGCTTTTGGTGTCGAAAAGCATTCCAGCGTGGACAAGCTGTCCAGATCCATTACGAAGTCGACCTCCTACAACTCCAGCCTTGATTTCTTGTGTAAGACAGTCGATACCAGCATCAATGCTTGCAGGGTCTAGAACAATGTCATCATTGACCAGCATGAGCAGTTCACCGGCAGCAAGTCCGGCTAGCTGATTCATATTGCTAGCGAAGTGATAGGGGAGCCTTTGAGCAATAAGGAATTCATAAGGGGAGCTGTTAATTATTTTTTGCTCGTCTGCTGGCGAGCCATTCCATGAGCAGAGAATTTCCAAATCATTTGAAGAGAGCTTGGTTGCTTCAGCCAAACTTCCTAACAAACTATTCAGCAGTTTCCAATCACAGGAGACCACAAGGATGGATAGACGCATTTGCAGTCGCCTAAACAATCCTGAGCCTATCAATCTGGCAGGGCGTTGTGTGGGAACAGAATCTTTTATGCCTAAAGAACTCTTCCAATTCTCAGGTATTTCTACAAGTAGATGGTGTTCAACTTCGTTAGGCTTAGTTTAAATCTCAGGTCAATTTTCTAATCATGCTCAAGCTACTGCTGGGTGATCCCAATGCCCGCAAGCTGAAGCAGTACCAGCCAATCGTTACTGACATCAATGTCCTCGAGGAGGATATTGCTCCTCTTAGTGACGATGAACTGCGCGTAAAAACATCAGACTTTCGTCAAAGGCTAGAAAAACCTGAGAGTTTTGAGCGGCAACGGCAATTATTAGATGATCTTTTGCCGGAAGCTTTTGCGGTAGTGAGAGAAGCGTCCAAGCGGGTTTTAGGGATGCGTCATTTTGACGTGCAACTCATCGGTGGAATGGTCTTGCATGAGGGTCAAATAGCTGAGATGAAGACTGGAGAGGGCAAGACCCTTGTGGCCACTCTCCCAAGCTATTTAAATGCTTTAACTGGAAGAGGAGTGCATGTAGTTACCGTCAACGATTATTTGGCTCGTCGTGATGCGGAGTGGATGGGTCAAGTTCATCGGTTTTTGGGATTGAGTGTTGGTTTGATACAGCAAGAAATGACACCTCTGGAGCGACGTAAGAATTATGGTTGTGATATCACTTATGCAACAAATTCTGAACTTGGTTTTGACTATCTTCGAGATAATATGGCTACGGATATTAGTGAAGTGGTACAGAGAGACTTTCATTTTTGTGTGATAGATGAAGTCGATTCGATATTGATTGATGAGGCAAGAACTCCTTTAATTATTTCTGGCCAGATCGAAAGACCTCAAGAGAAGTACCAGCAGGCGGCTGAGGTGGTGACCAAATTAGAGCGTGCAGCTGAGATGTCTAAAGATGGTATAGATCCTGAAGGTGATTATGAAGTAGATGAGAAGCAGAGAAGCTGCATCCTTACAGATGAGGGCTTTGCTAAGTCAGAAAAATTTCTCAAGGTTAGTGACTTATTTAATCCAGCTGACCCATGGGCTCATTATATTACAAATGCATTAAAAGCTAAGGAATTATTTATTAGAGACGTTAATTATATAGTGAGAGATGGAGAAGCAGTAATTGTTGATGAATTTACAGGGCGAGTGATGCCAGGGAGGCGTTGGAGTGATGGACAACATCAGGCAATTGAAGCTAAAGAGCAGTTAACAATTCAACCTGAAACTCAAACACTGGCATCTATTACTTATCAAAACTTCTTTCTCCTTTATCCTCGTTTGGCGGGTATGACTGGTACTGCAAAGACAGAGGAGGTTGAATTTGAAAAGACATATAAATTAGAGACCTCTGTTATTCCAACTAACTGCCCTAGGGCTAGAGAAGATTGGGTGGATCAGGTTTATAAAACTGAAGCTGCAAAATGGAAGGCTGTAGCTTGTGAGACTGCAGAGATTCATAAGCAAGGAAGACCTGTTCTAGTTGGAACTACTAGTGTTGAAAAGAGTGAATTATTAAGTGCATTACTGGCCGAGCAAGAAATACCTCATAACTTGTTAAATGCAAAACCTGAAAATGTAGAAAGAGAAGCAGAAATTGTTGCTCAAGCAGGACGTGCGGGTGCAGTTACTATCGCTACAAATATGGCAGGTAGAGGTACGGATATAATTCTTGGAGGGAATAGTGATTATATGGCCAGACTTAAATTAAGGGAAGTTTTATTGCCAAGACTAGTTAAGCCTGAAGAAGGACATCGTCCTCCAGTTCCGTTGCAACGAAGTAATGAATCTCCCGCTGGCTTTGGAGCTAAAAGTGTTTCATCGGATCAGAATTTATCCGTAAAGGTACAATCCGAAGCAAGAGCAATTGGCAGTCTTTACCCATCTTTAATAACTGAAGAAACTGATGAATTACTATCCGAACTAGTTCGTGATTTGGTTAAAGCATGGGGAGATAGGACGCTGACTGTTATTGAATTAGAAGATCGAATTTCGACTGCGGCTGAGAAGGCTCCCACAACAGATACTCAGATTGCGGCATTGAGAAATGCCATTGCGTTAGTAAAGGCTGAATACGATGAAGTGGTCGTGCAAGAAGAAGTACGTGTTCGTGAAGCTGGAGGATTACATGTCATAGGCACTGAAAGACACGAATCTAGGCGCGTTGATAATCAGTTACGTGGACGCGCTGGTCGTCAAGGTGATTTGGGAAGCACCCGATTTTTCCTTTCTCTAGGTGATAATCTTTTGCGAATTTTTGGGGGTGAAAGAGTTGCCGCACTTATGAATGCATTTCGAGTTGATGAGGATATGCCAATCGAATCAGGTATGTTAACTCGTTCTTTAGAGGGTGCTCAGAAGAAAGTTGAGACCTATTATTATGATATTAGAAAGCAAGTATTTGAATACGATGAAGTCATGAATAATCAGCGTCGTGCTGTTTATTCAGAACGAAGGCGTGTTCTTGAAGGATTAGGACTTAAAAAACAGGTTATTGGTTATGGGGAGCGCACTATGGATGACATAGTCGAGGCTTATGTGAATCCAGATTTGCCCCCTGAGGAGTGGGATGTAGGCCAATTGGTTTCTAAGGTACAGGAATTTGTTTATTTATTAGATGATCTAACTCCAGACCAATTGTATGGTCTGGGCGTGGAAGAATTGAAGGCTTTTTTGCAGGAACAATTGCGTAATGCTTATGACATTAAGGAGAGTCAGATAGAGAAAGAAAGGCCTAACCTTATGCGAGAGGCTGAAAGGTTCTTCATACTTCAACAAATAGATACTCTTTGGAGAGAACATTTGCAGGCTATGGATGCATTGCGAGAATCGGTAGGTTTGAGAGGGTATGGACAGAAAGATCCACTTATTGAATATAAAAATGAGGGCTATGACATGTTCTTAGAGATGATGACGAATATGCGCAGGAATGTTATCTATTCGATGTTTATGTTTCAGCCTGCACCTCAATCGCAACCTGCTAATACTTAATCACTGTATTTTCCTGCAGGCTAATTATCTCCTAGAAACTCAATTATTTCTTTGTCTTTAAGATTTTGAGCTTTGCCAGAAAGCCGGTTTTTTGGTGATTTGCCTTTAGACAAGTCATTTAGGCAATTTTGCAATGTTGTGACTTGATTTTCGAGTTGATCAATTCTTTCCATCAGATTCCGAATCACGTTTGCTTCTGCATCTGGCAAAGCAGAGTGAGCTAGAGGATTAATCCTCACACCACTTTGGTGAACTACGCGTCCAGGTACTCCGACTACTGTGCTATCTGCTTCAACATCGCGAACGACTACCGACCCAGCACCAATTCTGGTGTTTGTACCAACCTTTATAGCCCCTAGGACTTTTGCCCCTGCACCAACCACAACATTTTCCGCCAGTGTGGGATGACGCTTCCCATGTGCTTTACCTGTGCCTCCAAGTGTGACGCCTTGATAAAGCAAGCAACGATTGCCAATTTCTGCTGTTTCTCCTATGACAACTCCCATTCCATGGTCTATGAAAACTCCCTGACCAATTCTTGCTCCTGGATGAATTTCAATACCGGTCAAAGATCGATTTGCTTGACTTAGCAAACGTGGCAAAAGAGGTAATCCAAATTGCCAAAGTTTGTGGCTAACTCGATGTAATAACAGGGCTTGAAAGCCTGGATAGCACAAAAAAACTTCCAGCAAGCCTCTAGCTGCTGGATCTCGCTCTTTAATTATTGCTAGATCTGACTGGATTGCTTTTAGCATTGAACCAGATTAATTGGTTATTTCACGAGACAAGTAGACCAATTTCCTTTCGTAATTGCTCGATAGTTGCACTGCTGAGATAACTTTCAGCACAGTGAACCTGGGGCATTCTCATTAATTGAGAGCGATTTTGTCGCAGACTGTGTTCAACTAAGGGCAGGCTAGGACTATCACAAAGGACATGACTTGCAGCTCGGAGTAGGGCGAGCAACCGGCTCCCGACATCTGGTGTGGCGGTCATAAGCAAAAGCTCATTACCTCTCATGCTGTGAAGAATCACCTCAGCAGCTCGCAGAACCCCTGGGCTAATGCTTACGAGGCCAACACAGCTACCAGGTCTGAGTTCTTTAAGCATGGTCAGCTCTTGCCTAAAATCATTCAGGTCAACGGCTACGGCTCTTACTCCATGGCGTTTGGCTAGTTCTTCTAAAGGTTGTAGAAAGTAGCGACTAGTCACGACTGTCCCATTGCTTGAGCTTTCAAGCACGCTTTCCAGCTCTTCCATGGGGACCACTTCAACAGGGACCTCGAGTCTTGGCTCAAGCTCTTCAGCTATCAGCATTGACGCACCAATGTCCTCTCTTGGGGTGCTTACCAAGACTCGGGCGCCACAGCGCAGTCTCCAATCAATTTCTCGTGTAAGTAATTCTCGAGTTTGTTGAAGGGTGCATCCTGCATTCAAAAGACCATCAACGCATTTACGAACTTCTTGGTCTAGATCAGTAACCGCGCGGTTTCTTATATGTGGAGGAGTGCGTATTTCGCGAGGTTTTTGTTGGTCTCGGACGTAAATGCCTGAGCCAGCCATGGCTTCTACTACCCCATCAGTTTCTAATTGGCGATAGACCTTGCTGATGGTGTTGCGATGGAGCCCAGTTTGCATCGCTAATTGGCGAGTGCTAGGCAGTCGATGTCCAGGAGGATAGTGCCGAGCTGCTATAGCAAAGCAAATCTGGTTGTAAAGCTGACTAGATGCAGGGATGTCGCTTTCCTGTTGGATATGGAATCGCACGCCGCTAGGCCAGGTTGCAATGCGGCCACCATAAGAACTTACGCGGTCGGTGACAATCCTTTGTTTGTCCTATGACACTGTGACAGTTCAAGAAAGCCCTTGGGGAGCTCGATTTGGGATTTGTTCAATTAATCAAAATTTATTGATAATGATTATTTTTTGACTTTTGAGGCAACCACAAGGGGGTGGATTTGACCTGATTTAGGAGATTTAAGGTTTTGGTGGTAGCTGGAAACCAATGAATATCATGCGTTGTTTGCTTTGGTTTTGTTTGCAAGCTTTGCCGCAGTAGGACGTGGGGGTGCTGTGATAGTTCTTACAGCACGAACAGGGGTTGCTGAATCATTGTCTTTTTTGATTAGAGGTGTTTTGCGAGGTGTTAGGAACATGATCATGTTCCTTCCTTCACGTTTAGGAGCTTGTTGGATTTCTGCTTGCTCCTCAAGGTCACGTGCCATGCGCCTTAAAAGAGTTTCAGCGAGGGCTGTGTGTTGGATTTCTCGGCCTCTGAAGATAACGGTGCATTTGACTTTGTCTCCAGCTTTCAGGAAGCGGACCGCGTGACCAATCCGCACTTGATAGTCGTGCTGGTCAATTTTGTACCGCATTTTTACTTCTTTAACCTCAGTCTGATGAGATTTCTTTTTGGCTTCTTTGGCTTTTTTCTCTTGTTCAAACTTGAATTTCCCATAATCCATGATTCTGCAGACAGGCGGATCTGCTTTTTCGCTAACTAGAACCAGATCTAGTTCTCTGTCTTTAGCAACAACAAGGGCTTCTTCTCGATCGATCACCCCTAGCTGAGTGCCATCTGAGTCAACTACCCGCAATTTTGGGTAGTTAATACGGTCATTGATGTTTGGAAGCTCCCGAACAGGAGCACGACGGTCAAAACGAGGACGTGGAGGCATTCAGTGCGTTGATGGAATAGGGCAGATAAATAACTGAAAAGTTGCTCTGCTAATCCCAGCCTAGACCGGCTTGGATGATCGACAGTGATTCTCTAAGGGGTTTCTCATGATTTAGCCAATGTGGGTTGTGTTGGCCCTTAAACCAAGTTCGCTGACGTTTGGAGAATTGATTGGTGCGTTTCGTAGTGGTTTCAATAGCTTCGTCTAGATCGAGACTCCCATTAATGACCTGTAGAGCTTCCTTGTAACCAATAGTTTGAAGTAAGGGAAGGTCTTTGCTGTAAATCTGAATTAACCGCTCAGTTTCTTCGATCAGACCATTTAGATAGATCTCTTTAGTTCGTTTAGAGATTCTTTGACGAAGGTTGACTGGATCTAGTCCTAATTCGAGTATTCTCCATGACGGTGGATTTATCGCTTGTTGACTGCTAATAGGTTTGCCTGTTGCATAAAATACTTCTAGAGCACGTTGAGTGCGGACAAAGTCAGACGTTGAGATGCGGGAGGCTGCAGTGGGATCTACTTGTTTAAGTAATTGGTGAGACGCTTCTTGCCCAAGTTGGCTTAATTGAGCTCTTAGCGAGGTTTGTGGTGGAACAGCTGGTGGGCAAAGACCTTTCGTAATTGCTTTGAGATAAAGCCCACTCCCACCAACTAGTAATGACATCTCGTTGGTTTGGATTTCTTTTTCAATATGTGCTGTAGCTGTTTGTTGGAACTCTTGGAGATTGATTGGATTATTGGGATATCGAAGGTCAAGGAGGTGATGAGGTATTGCTTTTTGTTGAGCAGGTGTTGGTTTTGCAGTACCAATATCCATTCCGATATACAGCTGCCTTGAGTCAATATTGATGATTCCGACTTTTAATTTCTCTGCAATCTTGATTGCGAGATCTGTTTTACCGCTTGCAGTGGGCCCTAAGAGGACAATTACTAGGGGCTGAGATGCATTTGAAGTCACTCGATGAACTGCAATTTAGAGGGCTTTTGTTCGATGGGTTGTTGGACTGATTTTCTTAGAATTTGTTATGAGCAAGATTGTTCAGCCAGTGTTAAATTGAGCCAGTCAGGTCGAGGTTTCTCGTCTACGAGGCCCCTTTGAATAACCCGTCCTGGCTGCGAATACAAGAATGAGTGAAGAGTCCAAGGTCCAGGCTGCTTACGGCGCCGAACAGATTCAGGTACTGGAAGGGCTTGAGCCGGTAAGGAAGCGTCCAGGCATGTACATAGGCTCGACGGGGCCTAGAGGTTTGCATCATCTTGTATATGAAGTAGTTGACAACTCAGTAGATGAAGCCCTTGCAGGACATTGTGATGAGATTCAAGTGGTATTGGAGGAAAATGGTTCAGCCACGATTACAGATAATGGTCGCGGAATCCCAACAGATATACATCCTAGGACTGGTAAAAGTGCTTTAGAGACTGTTCTGACTGTTCTTCATGCAGGAGGCAAATTTGGCAGTGGAGGTTATAAGGTTTCAGGAGGCCTTCATGGTGTTGGAGTTTCGGTAGTTAATGCCTTAAGTGAGTGGGTTGAAGTAACCGTTCGTCGTCAAAGTAAAGTTCATCGCCAACGATTTGAAAGGGGAGCTCCTGTCGGGACACTGCAGTCAGAAGCTCAACCTTCGTCTGAATCTTCAAGGACGGGGACTAGTGTTTCCTTTAAGCCTGACCACGAAATCTTTACTGGCGGCATCATTTTTGACTATACAATTTTATCTTCACGTTTAAGAGAACTTGCTTATCTCAATGGTGGTGTAAAAATAGTTTTTCGTGATGAGAGATCTTCAGCAATTAATGCTGAGGGTGATCCTTATGAGGAAATTTATTTTTATGAGGGTGGCATAAAAGAATATGTTGAGTATATGAATACAGAAAAGGATGCATTGCATCCAGAAGTTATTTACGTAAATTCAAGTAAAGATGGTGTTCAAGTAGAGGCTGCGCTTCAATGGTGTGTTGACGCCTATTCCGATAGTATTTTAGGTTTTGCTAACAATATTCGAACAGTTGATGGCGGCACACATATTGAGGGCCTCAAGACAGTCTTAACTCGTACATTGAATACATTTGCTAAAAAGCGAGGTAAACGAAAGGACTCTGACTCGAACTTGGCCGGTGAAAACATACGTGAAGGACTAACTGTAGTTTTGTCCGTTAAAGTGCCTGAACCTGAGTTTGAGGGCCAAACAAAAACTAAACTTGGAAATACTGAAGTTCGTGGAATTGTTGATAGTTTGGTGGGAGAAGCTTTAAGTCAATATTTAGAATTTAACCCTTCAGTTATTGATCTAATTCTAGAGAAGGCGATTCAAGCTTTTAATGCTGCAGAAGCTGCCAGACGTGCAAGGGAGCTCGTACGACGTAAAAGTGTTTTAGAAAGTTCGACACTTCCAGGAAAGCTCGCGGATTGTAGTTCAAGAGATCCTTCTGAATCCGAAATCTATATTGTTGAGGGTGATTCTGCTGGTGGATCTGCTAAGCAAGGCAGAGATAGACGTTTCCAGGCAATTCTTCCACTCCGTGGAAAAATTCTGAACATAGAGAAGACTGATGATTCAAAGATATATAAAAATACTGAGATACAAGCTTTAATTACAGCACTTGGCTTAGGTATTAAAGGCGAGGAATTTGACTCTAAAAATCTTCGTTATCATAGAGTTGTAATAATGACAGATGCTGATGTAGATGGTGCACACATTAGAACACTTTTACTTACATTTTTCTATCGATATCAGAAAGAGCTAGTTGAAGGTGGATACATTTATATTGCTTGCCCTCCGCTTTACAAGGTTGAAAGAGGCAAGAGCCATACTTACTGCTACAACGAAAATGATTTACAAAAGACTTTGTCTAAATTTGGAGAGAAGGCAAATTATACAATTCAGAGATTTAAGGGATTAGGTGAAATGATGCCTAAGCAACTATGGGAAACAACTATGGATCCTTCTACACGCATGATGAAAAGAGTAGAGGTAGAAGATGCTCTTGAGGCAGATAGGATTTTTACAATCCTCATGGGAGATAAGGTGGCCCCTAGAAGAGAATTTATAGAAACACATAGTGTTGAATTAGATATGGCTGCATTAGATATTTGATGGAAATTATGCGTTTCACCATTCGTTGGGGATGGTTGCTTGGATTGGCTTTGTTTGCTCCAGCTGCCTTGCCTGCAGGTGGAGCTGATCGGATGCAACCAGAAATCAGAAGACGACAAGGCCCTAGCCCTTTGTTAACACTTAATGATTCCCTGTTAAAGACAAGTCCTTTTGCTATTGCACCTTCTCTGAGGAAATTACAAGCAGGAACACCGGTAAGGGTGTTGCATCAATGGCAAGCCCCTCATGGTTCTCAATGGCTTTATGTTTGCTTGGCAGAGAGTGACTTGTTAGGAAGTGTGCATTCAGCCAGTCGGGGTTGGATTAGTGTTTAATGATGACTATCTCCTAAGACTTATTGTTATAGGTATTGGTGCAATCGCCGGAGCTTGGCTTCGCTTTTTTGTAACTAATTTCTTGCGAGTAGTGTGGCCTAGAAGAAGTTACTTGCCAACAATGCTTATTAATGTACTTTCCGCATTTTTGTTGGGACTTTTGTTGCCTTCAGTCTTAGCAACTGGCGAGTTTCGTTTAGTATCATCTTCTTTTTTATTTCTGGGAATTGGCCTCCTAGGAAGTTTTAGTACTTTTTCCTCATTTGCAATTGATTTACTAGAGGAATTAAGAAGGAAAGCTTGGGCTGAAAGTTTTTTCCTTTTAGTTGGTTCTGTAGTTGGTGGGATTATTTTTGCCGCCATTGGATATGAACTAGCCAATGCTTAGTAGATTCTTGTTTGTCAAGGTAAACAAGATTGAATTGCTACTTATTGCACTAGGGGCAATTCTTGGAGCAGTAATACGATTTCAAGCCCAGAATAATTTTCTGGTAAATATTGTTGGAGCGGCTTTTCTTGGCTTTTTGAGTGCTTGCTCTCTTCGCTCAAACTATCAATTATTTTTAGGTGTTGGTTTCTGTGGAGCTCTCACTACGTTCAGTGGTTGGATTGTTAATGCATTTGAATTGTTATTAGATGGTTTTTGGAAAGATGCGTTGACGCTTGTTGGTTCGACCCTGGGTTTTGGGTTAGGTGCAGCTGCGATTGGTTATTGGATCGGCAGGAGAATTAATTGGAAAGGGCTTTCTCGATAGCCATTTTTAATTCTTGACTCTCAGGCTCAACTCCACTTTTGAATCTTGCGATAACAGAACTATCTTTCCCAACAAGAAATTTTTCAAAGTTCCAAGCGACTTCTCCAGCTGGTTCCGATTGGATTAAAGATGTGAAGGGCTCTGTTGTGTTCCCTTTAGCGTGCACCTTATCGAAAAGCTCAAAAGTTGCGTTATAGGTTGAAGAGCAAAAGTTCTTTATCTCTTCAAGGGTGCCTGGCTCTTGTCCACCAAAATCGTTGCAAGGGAACCCAAGAATTTCCATTCCTTTAGACCCATATGTATTTTGTAGTGCTTGAAGCCCTGAATATTGTTTGGTGAAGCCGCATTTGCTAGCAACATTAACTATTAGCAAGACTTTGCCTTTGTAGTCCCCAAGGCATTTTTGTGTCCCGTTGGCTTTACGGACTACAACTTTGCTTACATTCACACCCATTGGCTTTGATGGTTAATCACGACAAGATTAGCCATAAAATAAGCGAGCCCTGATTATGCGTCTATGAATGAGGCAAATAGGGTACCCATCCCTTCTCAAACTCCAGTCGCTGGAGCTTATTTGGTGGATGAGGTTGCTAATGAGTTGGAATCGATGCTTGCGTCTGGCAACTATGACGCAGTAAAACTATTGCTCCAGCCAGTCCAACCTGTTGATATTGCTGAAGCAATAGGTAGCTTGCCTTTAATTTTGCAGGCTTTGGCTTTTAGGCTTCTTTCGAAGGATGAAGCCATAGAAGTTTATGAGTATTTAGATGCGGCAGTTCAACAAAGTCTTCTGGATCGCTTGAGGTCAAGTGAGGTACTGGAAATTGTTGAGGAGATGTCCCCTGATGATCGAGTGAGGTTGTTTGATGAACTGCCTGCAAAGGTTGTTCGTCGATTAATTGCTGAGTTAAGTCCAGCAGAGCGAAGGGTTACAGCTCAGTTGCTTGGTTATGAACAAGAAACTGCTGGTCGCTTGATGACCACAGAGTTTATAGATTTAAAAGAATTTCATAGCGCAGCCCAGGCTTTAAGCATTGTTAGACGTCGGGCGCCTGATACAGAAACTATTTATAGCCTTTATGTCACTGATCGAGAGAGACACCTCACAGGGATTCTGTCTTTAAGGGATCTTGTTACTGCTGAGCCAGATGCATTGATTGGCGATGTAATGACTAGAGATGTTGTAAGTATTCGAACTGATACGGATCAAGAGGAAGTGGCTAGGGCAATCCAGCGTTATGACTTTCTGGCATTACCAGTAGTTGATTTAGAGCAGCGCTTAGTAGGGATAGTTACTGTTGATGATGTGATTGACGTTATAGAGCAAGAGGCTACGAGGGATTTATATGCGGCGGGTGCTGTCCAAGCAGGTGATGAAGATGACTATTTTCAAAGTAATTTGTTTGTTGTCGCCCGAAGACGAGTGGTTTGGTTGTCAGTTTTAGTTTTCGCAAATGGCTTTACAACTCAAGTAATTGCAATGAATGATGCTGTTCTGAAGCAGGTTGTTTTGTTGGCTGCATTTATTCCATTGCTTATAGGTACTGGAGGTAATGTTGGTGCCCAGAGTTCAACAGTTGTTATTCGTGGACTGAGCACTCAAAGTATTCAGGCCATGGGCCGTTTGAAGGCTGTTTTTAGAGAAACTATGGCGGGTGCATTATTGGGACTTCTGATGTTGTTGTTTGTTGTTCCTTTTGCTTGGTGGAGAGGTGAAGGCCCATTGGTTGGAGCAGCGGTGGGCATAAGCCTTATGGCAATAACAACCTTGGCTGCAACTGCTGGTGCTGCGTTGCCACTGATGTTTGATCGCATGGGCCTTGATCCCGCATTAATGTCAGCACCATTTATTACTACTGCTACAGATGTGGCAGGGGTGTTGATTTATCTGCGAACTGCTTCATGGTTGCTGACTCAGATTGATGGCGTGGGGGGTTCAGCTTTATAAGTGGATTCAGCCTCTTGTAATACGCCTTTACAAAGCGTAAGGTAATGTTCACATAACTTAGCAAGCGGTTGATGGCCTCTTCTACTGCCCTTCGTGATTCTTCTAGCCAAAACCTTTCTATGACTAAGAAGGTATATGGCGAGGTCGATTTAGTTAGTTCGTATTTGCGTGATATTGGTAGGGTTCCACTTTTGACCCATGAGCAAGAAATTACTCTTGGGCGTCAGGTTCAGAACTTGATGGATTTGGAGGCGCTGCATTCTGATCTGCAGCAAAACCATGGAGAGTTGGTTGATAATGAAGATTGGGCTAAAGCTGCAGGAATTTCGCCTTCGGAGCTTAAAAAGAAGTTAAAACTTGGTCATCGCGCTAAGGAGCGTATGGTTGCTGCGAATTTGCGTTTAGTAGTAAGCGTTGCCAAGAAATATACCAAGCGGAATATGGAGCTTATGGATTTAATTCAGGAGGGAACGATTGGTTTAGTTCGAGGAGTAGAAAAGTTTGACCCTGCTCGTGGATATAAGTTTTCTACATACGCATATTGGTGGATTCGTCAGGGCATAACTCGTTCTATTGCGGAAAAAAGTAGGTCTATTCGCTTACCAATACATATTACTGAGATGCTCAATAAGTTAAAAAAAGGACAAAGGGACCTTAGTCAAAATCTTGGTAGGACTCCTTCAGTTAAAGAATTAGCTGAGTTTGTTGAAATTTCAGAGGAAGAAGTCAAAGATTTAATGTGCAGTGCTAGGCAGCCATTAAGTTTGGAGATGAAGGTTGGGGATTCAGAAGAAACAGTTTTGTTAGATATGCTTCCGACAGATAATCTGACCCCGAGTCAGGATATTGATTCCCGCTGTATGAAAAGCGATCTGAATGACTTATTAGGACAGTTACCTGACTTACAAAATAGAGTTTTACGTATGCGATATGGAGTTGATGGAGAAGATCCGATGAATTTAACTGCTATAGGAAGGGTTATTGGTATTAGTCGTGACAGAGTCCGTAATCTTGAAAGAGATGGATTGATTGGTCTTCGTAAATTGAGTGAAAATGTTGAAGGTTATTTAGCTGCTTGAATTATCTTTACTAGAAGAGGGTTTACCTCTTCAGGCATTTCATCATGGGGGCAATGACCGGCATTAGGTATTATTTCTAAAGACCTAATAGATTGCATGGATGAGTGCCATCTCTTTGCCTCTTGAATTGGTTCCCATGGATCTTCTTCGCCCCATATCAGGTCTATAGGAATATCTAGATTTTTAATTAATTGTGGTGCCAAATGATCATCAAATAAGTTGATAAATCCCCTAAAAGATTCTGATGCACCTGGCCTTTTACTAGGGTTCAGTAAAATACTTACAAGTGATTCGTTGACATTCCTTCCACTTGGGTATGCCTGCCTGAGTACTTTTTTGACTACAGATGATTGTGCTGCATTACGAAATAAATTACTACTCAGCCACCTTTGCTTTACAAGAAACTTTAGAGTTGGCCTGCTCCAGCTCATCCAGAGGGGTTTCCCTGGAAGCCTCTTGTCGTCCATTGCTCTAGTTGCGCAATCAATAAGAATCACTCCGCAGCAAAGTCCTTTTAACATTTGAGCTGCTCTTAGTGAAACTATTCCACCAATAGAATTCCCTACTAATATGACTGGTTTTTTTATAACTTCTTTGCAGAAATCAGTCACTTGTGAGCCCCAATTATCAAAGTTGTAGTAGAAACCAGACTCCTGGAACTCTTCTCCTTGTAGCAATGCCCTCGGCTGACTGCTATTCCCGAAGCCTATTAAATCAATTGCATAACAATCAGCATGTGCGGACAATATATTTTGATTATGCCGCCAATGTTCTTTGCAAGCTCCAAACCCATGAACAAGAAGTACTGCTGGGGAGGTGCTATTCATCCCAGCTCGGCTCCAAGCAACTTTCCAATTTTGCCATTCCCAGGCTTGGCTCTTGGGTGGTTTCAAGTTTACTGCTTAAGAGTGATTTTATTTGAAATATTCTAGTAATAAAGCTTACTTTCCTCTGCTCCAATGGACAATCTCTCAATTGTATATTTGATCTCCTCTAGATCTATTTAAGAGGTTATTTCTCGACTAAAGTTATCATCTTACCTTTAAGAACTAAGCTTTCCTGCATTGAGTTGATCTAAATTTTTTATTTTTGCTTGTTCCGAAGAGAATTAGTTGTTAATATGCTTTTCAAAAGCGCGTTAGCAATTAGCGTAACTTATATAAAATTTTAGCTTTTAATAATTGAAGCTTTGAGGGTGGTAGTAATGCGATTTTTCTTTAAATTTCTATACCTAAGAGCGTCTTTATTGTATTAAGCTCTATCATTTGGAATGATCAAATGGTTTTATTTTTTCGAATTATTGTGCAAGCTTTTCATTGAAGAAAAATAGTCAAAAGTGTCCTCAAGCATTATTAATCAACTCTGGGAAGGCTTTTGCTCTCCAGCGAGTTATTTTTACATGGTTTGATGATCACGGGCGACATGCAATTCCCTGGAAGCTAAAAGCAGATGGCTGTAGGCCTGCATCAGGGGAAATCATTGGAGCTTATGGTGTCTGGATTGCGGAAATAATGCTTCAGCAGACACAGCTCAAGACGGTTTTGCCTTATTGGCATAAGTGGATGGATGTCTTTCCTGGGCTAATTGAGTTGGCTTCTGCTGATGAACAGACTGTTTTATTGCTTTGGCAGGGTCTTGGTTATTACTCAAGAGCACGTCGTATTCATAAAGCTTCAAAGATTTTGTTGGATCTGATTGGAGCTAAGGAATCTGGAGACCCTAATGCTTGGCCTAGGGATTTAGATACTTGGATGGCTTTACCAGGTATTGGTCGAACTACGGCAGGCAGCATTATTTCTTCTGCATTTGATTTACCTGAAGCCATTTTGGATGGGAATGTTCAAAGGCTTTTGGCTCGATTATTTGCTTGCAACAGCGAGCCTAAGAAAAATTTGTCAGATCTTTGGACGTTAATTGAACAACTCCTTGATCATGAAAGGCCAAGAGATTTTAATCAGGCGATCATGGACCTAGGGGCAAAGATTTGTATACCAAAAAACCCGTTGTGTTCTAAATGTCCATTGCGCAGGCATTGTTTTGCTTACGCTTCTGGTCAACAGAAGATGTTGCCAATGAAGGATGTGAAAAAGAAGCTCCCCTTCCATGTCATAGGAATTGGTGTAGTAGTTAATGAATCTGGGCAAGTTTTGATTGCTCAGCGTCTGGCCGAAGGTCTTTTAGGAGGTCTATGGGAATTCCCTGGAGGTAAGCAGGAGGAAGGGGAGGTGATTGAGCTCACTATTTCTCGAGAACTTAAAGAGGAATTAGATATTGATGTTGAGGTTGATGAAAAATTAGTTTCTTTCGAGCATGCTTATAGCCACATGAAACTTCGATTTGAAGTTTTCCTTTGTAGACATATAGATGGAGAGCCAAAACCTCTTTCAAGTCAAAAGGTTAAATGGGTTACGCTTTCGGCATTGTCTGAATACCCATTTCCAGCGGCCAATGCTCGCATGATTGCTTCCTTAAGAGATCATTTGAACTATGACAAGAAAGCCAGAGCTGAGTATTTTCAAGACATCTAATTGAGAAATGATGCCTGGGAGTGATGGCTCTGCTTTAAATCAACCTAAATTCATTTGTTTTGGTGAAGGGTTAGTTGATCGCTTGGGACCTTTGGGCGGTAATCCAGATTGTGATCTTCCTGTAGATGACTGTCTTGGGGGAGCCCCTGCCAATGTGGCCTGTGGGTTAGCAAAACTTGGAAATGATGTCGCATTTATAGGTAGGTTTGGTAATGATTCAATTGGTAGAGATTTCCGCAAATTAATGACCCATAGAGGCGTTAATTTAAAGGGTTGTCAAATAGATCTTCTAAGACCCACTCGAATAGTTTTAGTGCAAAGAGATCTTAAGGGAGATAGAACTTTTAAGGGCTTTTCGGGTGATCAAAAGGATGGTTTTTCTGATCAAGCAATAGATTGCCAATCTATTTCTAAAGTTTGGGATTACTTGCATAAAAAGGCTTGTTGGCTGTTAATAGGCTCAATCCCACTTGCTTCTCCTGTTTCTGCAGAATCACTACTTTGGTGTATCGATAGGGCTAAAAAGAATGGGTTGAGAATCGCATTTGATGTGAACTGGAGGCCAACATTTTGGGATGCCAAATTGCCGGCAAACAGTGGGCCCAGTGAGAATGTGAAGGAATTAATAGCTACACTATTTGAGTCTGCTTCTTTATTAAAGCTTGCCAGAGAAGAGGCGATTTGGTTTTTCAATGAGACAGATCCCTGTTTGATTTCGAGGTCTTTGCCCCTGTCTCCAGATGTAGTAATTACTGATGGTTCGAAAAAAGTGAAATGGTGGATGTTCGGGAGGCAGGGCGAAACTGATGTGATGCCAGTGCGTTCAGTGGTTGATACCACTGGTGCTGGCGATGCTTTTACCGCAGGTTTACTTCATCAATATCTCTTGAAAAATGTATTTCCTGATCAAGAGCTATATCCAGACAACATGGTTAGGTTCGCGGCAGCTTGTGGTGCGATGGTCTGTGGTGGCGCAGGAGCTATTTCACCTCAGCCTTCTAAGCATGAAGTGGAAGTTTTTTTGTCTAGTTTCGAAGGTTTGATCAGCTGAGCTAAACGCTCGGTTCGATTTAAGTATTTCAGTTTCAATTTCCAAGCATCAGGAAGGGCAATCCCCAACCTTTCTGGCCATTCAACCGCGATTAAAGCAGCAATGGTTATGGCTTCTTCCTCTTCTTGGAGAAAAAGCTCATCAGCAGATTGTCTTTCCGTTAGACGATATAGGTCGATATGTATTAGGGGTGGTTGACCCATTGGATAATGCTGGGCTAAGGGAAAGGTGGGACTCGTAATTGCCTCGTCTATACCTAGCCCTAAAGCAAGTCCTTTGACTAAAGAAGTTTTCCCTGCGCCTAAGGGACCCTCCAGGAGCAGGATGCTGCAATCAGGCAGTTTGTTGGCCAAGCTTTTCCCCAGCGCAACAGTTTCATCTAGGTTCTTTAAGATCCATTGTTCATCTGTAGATTGCCTCACGTGAGAGTTTGATCTCTCATGGATTTCGCAGAAATTCCTTTCCAAGCTTCCCTCTGAGAGTTTTAACTATGGTGGCAGTGTCCACATCATCGCCCTCTAATGCAGTAGAGGATTTTCGTGACTATGTAGTTGCAGACATTGGTCTAGCAGGCTTTGGGAGGAAAGAACTTTCGATTGCTGAGACTGAGATGCCTGGTTTGATGGCATTGAGGAAGAAATACAGCAGTGAAAGGCCACTTAAGGGGGCTCGTATTGCGGGGAGTCTTCATATGACTATTCAAACTGGGGTCCTTATTGAAACTTTGGTCTCTTTAGGCGCTGAAGTGCGTTGGGCTTCTTGCAATATCTTTTCTACACAAGACCATGCTGCTGCAGCTATTGCTGCGACTGGTGTCCCTGTATTTGCTGTTAAAGGCGAGACCCTAGATGAATATTGGGCTTATACCCATCGAATATTGGAATGGGGAGACGGTGGTTCTCCTAATATGATTTTGGATGATGGAGGTGATGCGACAGGGTTAGTAATGCTTGGGAATAAGGCTGAGCAGGATATCTCGGTCTTGGAAAATCCAAGCAATGAGGAGGAAATTTCATTATTTGCATCTATACGCAGTAAGTTGAAGGAGGATTCAAATTTCTACTCTAGAATTAAAGAAGAGATAAAAGGTGTAACTGAAGAGACTACCACTGGAGTTGCACGTCTTTATCAGATGCAAAAGAGTGGCGACCTTCCTTTCCCTGCAATCAATGTAAATGACTCTGTCACGAAGAGTAAATTCGATAATCTTTATGGGTGTAGGGAATCACTTGTAGATGGTATTAAACGTGCAACAGATGTAATGGTGGCTGGTAAAGTTGCTTTGGTTATTGGTTATGGCGACGTTGGAAAGGGTTCTGCTCAATCATTAAGAGGATTGGGGGCGACTGTGATGATTTCAGAGATAGATCCGATTTGTGCTCTGCAAGCTGCAATGGAAGGTTATAGGGTTGTTAGGCTTGAAGATGTGGTTGAGGAAGTTGATATTTTTGTCACAGCAACCGGTAATTATAAGGTCATTATGCATGACCACTTAACTAGGATGAAGGATGAGGCAATTGTATGCAACATTGGTCACTTTGATAATGAGATTGATGTTGCATCATTGAAAAACTACTCTTGGGAGAATATCAAGCCACAGGTAGACCACATAACGCTCCCTAGTGGGAATAAGATCATTCTGTTAGCAGAAGGCCGATTGGTGAACCTTGGCTGTGCAACTGGACATCCAAGTTTTGTGATGAGTAACTCTTTTACGAATCAAGTTCTTGCGCAAATTGAGTTATTTGTTAAGGGTTCAAATTATCAGAATAAGGTTTATGTTTTGCCCAAGCATCTTGACGAAATGGTTGCCAGATTGCATTTAGGCAAAATAGGTGCCAATCTAACCACGTTAACTACTGAGCAGGCCAAATATATTAATGTTCCTGTTGAAGGTCCTTATAAGAGTGATCACTATCGCTATTGATAAAACCATATAAATCTCTTCTTAAGTCTCTAAAAGGTTTCACTGTATCTACGAACAATGAGTTTGATTGAACTGATTAATGCTTTGCCTCAGTTCATAGGAAATGCTGTGGAAGCCAATCAAGCCCTTGGATATCTAGCGATTTTCTTGGCAATGTTTTTAGAAAATATTTTCCCTCCCATACCTTCTGAACTTATTATGCCTTTAGGAGGTTTTTATGTTCAACAAGGCCAATTAGATTTTCTTCCAGTGGTTTTGGCAGGATTGCTAGGCACTGTTCTGGGAGCTTTGCCTTGGTATGGACTAGGCCGACTTGTTAATGAACAAAGGATGGAGTTGTGGTTGACTCATAATGGTAAATGGATAGGTATTAGTCCAGATGAATTGGCTCGTAGTCGCCGCTGGTTTGCCCGTTATGGTAGTGCTTTAGTTTTCTGGGGGAGACTGGTTCCAGGAATTCGAACATTGATTTCTGTGCCAGCAGGAATTGAGATAATGCCACTAGCCCCTTTCTTGATATGGACAACCGCAGGGACTCTTATTTGGACTCTTTTGTTGACATTTGCCGGGTATGTACTAGGGGCAAGTTATATGAATGTTGGTATTTGGTTGGAACCTTTTTCTAAAGTGATAAAAGTGTTACTTGTTTTAGTTATTTGTTCAGCGGTTGGTTGGCTGGCAATCCGAATTTTAAGAATTTATCAACGCAAAAAAAAACTATGAATTGATTCCTTTTGCATTAAAAGGGAATTTCATCATTTGTTGGATTGTTTTGGTTGCTAGTAGTAAATCCATTGGGCTCTGAATCTCTTTTAGAACCTAAAAGTTCAAGGCGGTCTACGCGAACAACAGGCTTGGTTCTACTTTCCCCCGTGTTTCGATCGGTCCAGCTATCTAGTTTGAAGCTTCCTGTAATACCCAATAGGGAACCTTTCTTAACGTAATCAGCGGCGACTTGAGCTTGCTTCCCCCAGATTTCGAGATTGAACCAGTCAGGCTCCTCATCACGCTTTCTTCGATTCACCGCGAGAGTGAGGTTTGCTACGACATTCCCCGATTCGAAGTAACGCACTTCTGGATCCCTGCCAGCACGTCCAACTAGCGTTACTGAATTGACGCTCATAATGCACAACAGAATTTGTTATCGCCTAATAATGAGTCACTTAAGTCAGAACTGTTTGAAGTATTTGTATCCTGTCGCCGTCATTAACAGGTTAATCAACGGCAGAAAGCCCTTATGATTCGCCGATCTGTCTCGGCCAACTGTGTTTTTTAGTCGCTTTAAGCTTTCGCGTGATATCGGAATCGATCTTGGCACCGCTAACACACTGATTTACGTGTCAGGGAAGGGGATAGTCCTTCAGGAACCTTCAGTGGTGGCAATGGATTTAGAAGAGGGCTTGCCTATGGCTGTAGGGGATGATGCGAAATTGATGCTTGGACGGACTCCAGGAAACATTCGTGCTGTGCGGCCCTTGAGAGATGGGGTCATTGCTGATTTTGATGCAGCTGAACAGATGCTTAAGAGCTTCATTCGGAAATGCAATGAAGGTCGTGGCATCATTGCACCACGTTTAGTGGTGGGGATCCCTAGTGGTGTTACTGGTGTCGAAAGAAGAGCTGTTCGAGAAGCAGGTATGGCTGGAGCTAGAGAAGTTAATTTGATTGATGAACCAGTTGCTGCGGCTATTGGCGCCTCTCTGCCAGTGACTGAGCCCATTGGCACAATGATTGTGGATATTGGTGGGGGCACTACTGAAGTTGCTGTTTTAAGTCTTGGCGGAACGGTTTTAAGTGAATCAGTACGGGTGGCTGGTGATGAGTTGAACGATGCAATTGGTACCTATCTAAAAAAGGTTCATAACCTTGTAGTTGGTGAAAGGACAGCTGAGGAAATCAAGATTCGTATAGGTTCTGCTTTCCCTGATAATGAATTTGACCTTCAATCAATAGATGTAAGAGGGCTTCATATGCTTTCAGGTTTACCTAGATCTATCAATTTGCAGGCTGGAGACTTGAGAGAGGCGATGGCCGATCCTTTGAACAACATTGTTGAGGCAGTCAAGAGAACTCTTGAGCGAACTCCACCAGAATTGGCTGCGGATATTGTTGATAGAGGAATTATGTTGGCTGGAGGAGGTGCATTAGTTCGTGGTATTAGCGATTTAATAAGCCATGAAACTGGGATTTTTACTCATGTGGCAGAAGAACCATTGCTTTGTGTTGTTAATGGTTGTGGCCAAGTACTAGAGGATTACAAGAGGTTTAGGCGAGTAGTTGATACTCCTGATTTTGCAAGAGCTGCTATTAAGGATTGATTGTTGTGTCTCCCATTTGGGCGATAGTCTTCAGAACACGCAGACTGGTTCAAGTTTGGAGATTGGTGTTCTTTTTAGGGGTTTTGTTTTTAGTTCGTTGGACTAAAGGAGCAGGCGTTGTAGATATCTATGCGTTCATTACTAGGCCACTTTGGCCAGGCCCAGCTCAAAAGGAATGGATTCAATCAGCGGCGGACCTTGAATCTCAGACCAAATTGAAATTATTAGAGGAAGATAATCGGAGACTAAGAGGTCTTTTATCTCTGCAAGCCTCAGGAGGAAATAAACGTATTTCAGCGGCAGTCATTTCTCGATCTGTCAGGGGATGGTGGCAGCAAATTGAGCTGTCCAAGGGAAGCACTCATGGCGTTCGAAGAGGTGCCGCAGTATTGGGGCCAGGTGGATTGATTGGAAGAGTTGAAAGTGTTACCCCAAGCACCTCCCGGGTACGGTTGTTAACTGCTCCTGGAAGTCGGATTGGGGTTTGGGTTCCTCGCACTCAGCGTCATGGATTATTAATTGGAGTGGGGACACGAAGGCCGCAACTTGTTTTCTTAGACAAGGATCCCAAAGTTTCTGCAGGAGATTTAATAAGTACTTCTCCGGCTAGTACGTTGCTACCTCCAAACTTGCCTATAGGAGTTGTTCAATCACTGAATCAAAAGGCCCAGCCTTCACCTCAAGCGGCCGTTCAGCTAATAGCTGCTCCTGAAGCTATTGATTGGGTACAGGTTCAAACTATTTGATGTCTAGGCTTTATAAACGACCAGCTTGTGTTGCTTCTGCCTTATTAGTCCCACTTTTCACTTTGTGGAGTCCTACTTGGTTGAGCTTTACTGGAGTTGCTCCTTGTTGGTCGATTTTTTGGTTGTTGCCTTGGGCTCTCGTTGATGGGCCGATGTCAGGGGTTTTGGCTGGAATGAGCTTGGGTTTGATTCTTGATGGAATAAGTATTGGAGGTCCTAGTCAAATTCCGGCATTAGTGATTCTTGGTTGGTGGTGGGGACGATTAGGCAAATCAGGAGCTCCTGTTGAACGTAGTTTGAATATTGGGTTATTAGCTTGGCTAGGAACAATTTTTCTAGGACTCACGATTGCATTGCAGACATTTTTCATTGCTCAATATGATTCCAGCTCCGTTTTTTCTATTTGGATTTGGCAAAATCTCTTGATTGAGGCTTTCCTTACAGGACTTTTTGCTCCATTCATTGCTTCCTGGGGACTGTTGCAATGGCGTCAGCAGCGGTTTTAAAATATTGAATCCACCTATTGCAGAATTATCGGTTTTTGTGGAGGAGGAACAAATGATTAGTTTTGCTTATTTTTAAAAGAGCTTTTAAAAGAAAATTTGGTAGCTGGGGGGGTAAAAAGCTTTGAGAGCAAGATAATTAACCTTCTTTTTTGGAATGGTTGAGTAATATTGCCTAAGCGTAAGTACTCGTTAAATCTTAAGAAAATAAGTAAGTCCTATTGGATCAGGCCTTTTAGCTGGGTTTCTTAACTGGCGGAAGGTTATGGTTGCTTTTCTTGATGAGGAATTGCTTATGTCAGGGGGAGGCCCATCCAAGCTACAAAGCATTGATGGGCCTGGGCAGAAAGCTCCAGGATTCCCAAAGGCTTCAATTCTGGTTGTAGATGATGAACCAGCTGTTCTAAAGGTCTTAATCACCAGATTGCAGCTGGCTGGTTATCGAGTCATGTCAGCTGAAGATGGTGAGCAGGCTTTAGAAGTCTTCCATAACGAATCTCCAGATCTTGTGGTTTTGGATGTCATGTTGCCAAAGTTGGATGGCTTCGCAGTATGCAGAAGACTTAGGGCTGAATCTTGTGTTCCAATTATTTTTCTTACTGCTTTAGAAGCTATTTCTGAGCGCGTTGCTGGCTTAGATCTTGGCGCTGATGATTACCTTTCCAAACCTTTTAGCCCTAAAGAATTGGAGGCACGCATAGCCACCATTTTGAGGAGGGTTGGCCCTGGCTCTTCTGTTGCGGAGCCGCGAGACCTTCCAGTTGGTCAAGGAGTAATGAGACTGGGTGATCTAGTCGTGGACACTAATCGCAGACAAGTAAGTAGGGCGGGTGAAAAAATTGGCTTGACCTATACCGAATTTAGTTTGCTTGAGTTGTTGTTCCGTGAACCCGGTCGTGTTGTTCCAAGAGCAGAAATTTTGGAGCAGTTGTGGGGTTACCCACCACGGCGAGCAGCCGATCTTAGAGTTGTTGATGTTTATGTCGCTCGTTTGCGTGGAAAGTTGGAACCTGATCCCCGTAATCCTGAGTTGATTCTTACTGTGAGAGGGATTGGTTATGCATCCCAGCGCTCAGGTGAATTCCCTGTGGCATTAGCCAGTTGAAGAAGAAGTTCTTTGGATAGGCCAAATGTATGATCTAGCGCCAAGATGACGGCGGATTGCAAAGATTATTTTGTCTGATCTCCGCGAGACTCGCTTAGAAAAAGCTAATGCTTTAAAAATGATTGGGCAGGGTCCTTATGCCCAACGTTTTGATTCAAGCCACAAGACTGCATCTTTGCAAGAAGATCATGCTGACTTGCCTAATGGTGAAGAGAGGGATGTTGTTGTTTCTATTGCAGGGAGAATTGTCTCTCGTCGAGTGATGGGAAAGTTAGCATTTTTTTCTTTGGCCGATGAGAGTGGCACTATTCAGCTTTTCTTAGACAAGTCAACACTGAATTCACTTTCCTCTGATGAAAATCAGTTGAAGCCTTTTAGCCAAATCACGACTTTGGTCGATCTGGGAGATTGGATTGGCGTTAGTGGAATATTGCGGCGAACTGACCGTGGAGAGTTATCGATCAAGGTTAGACAATGGACCATGTTGTCTAAATCCCTGCAGCCACTTCCTGATAAATGGCATGGCTTATCAGATGTTGAAAAGAGATATAGACAGAGGTATTTGGATTTAATTGTTAATCCCTCTTCAAGAAAGACTTTTCGGAGAAGAGCCTTAATGGTCAGTGCAATACGTCGTTGGTTAGATGAACGAGATTTTTTAGAAATCGAAACTCCTGTTTTGAATGCCCAGGCAGGTGGGGCTGATGCAAGACCGTTTGTTACGCACCACAACACACTCGACCTTTCGTTGTATTTGCGTATTGCTACTGAGCTTCATTTGAAGCGACTTGTTGTGGGTGGATTTGAACGGGTTTATGAATTAGGCAGGATTTTTCGTAATGAAGGCATCAGTACTCGACATAACCCTGAGTTCACCTCTGTAGAGATATATCAAGCTTTTGCGGATTACACCGACATGATGAATCTGACTGAAGAGTTGATATCCAATGTTTGTTTGCAGGTATGTGGCTCTATGAAGGTTGCCTATCAAGAACAAGAAATTGATTTCCAGCCTCCATGGAGAAGAGCCACTATGCATGAGCTCGTTGAGGAAGCAACTGGTATTGATTTCAGTAGTTTTGACGATCATTCAGCTCTGACGACTGCAATGATTGGTGCTGGATTAGAAGTATCGGAAACTTCTGATTCTGTAGGGCGCCTACTAAATGAGGCGTTTGAACAGTGTGTTGAGAGTAATTTGATTCAGCCGACTTTTGTCATTGATTATCCGATTGAGATTTCCCCACTTGCGCGTAAGCATCCATCCAAAGAAGGATTGGTTGAAAGGTTTGAGTTGTTTATTGCAGGAAGAGAAACTGCTAATGCATTTAGTGAGTTGATTGATCCAATCGATCAGCGAGCAAGGCTTGAGGCCCAGCAGCTAAGGCGCCAGGCAGGCGATTTAGAGGCTCATGGGGTAGATGAGGATTTTTTGAATGCTCTTGAAGTCGGCATGCCTCCTACTGGAGGGCTTGGGATTGGTATAGATCGCCTAGTTATGTTGTTGACGGATAGCCCTTCAATTCGCGACGTTATTGCGTTTCCTCTCCTTCGCCCAGAGGTTACAACAAAAAGTTCCTAGCTTTAGGCCGCCGCAGTGGGATAATTAATAACAGTGGCAAGGTCCTCTTCGTATGAGTGGCGAGCGCGTAGGTTTCCGCTTCAAACACACCGATGCGGTGGTCAAGCGCAATCCCCAGGGTCGTTCTAGGCGTGGCTGGGTCATGGAGCCGGTTGAGCAGACCACAAGTCGTGGTACAAAGATGCCTGCGTATCGGATACGTTGGCGTGATAGTGAGCGGCCTGAGATTGTGCTTCAGCACATGTTGATTGCTGATCCTGATCCAACCCCACCACCAGAGAATGTGAGTCTTGAGCCTCCTGCTAAAAATTGAGCTAATTAGTTAGCTTTTTTTTGCTTGAGATCATCAAGCTCTTGTTGGGCTTCAAAATCTCTCCATTCCTTTTCGATTGTCGAGCTTGTTGAGCTGGATACTTCGTTGAGAGTGAGGCTTTGTTTTTCTATGTCCCTAAGATTATCACCTAATTGCTTGAGATTCGACCAAATTTCTTCTCCTTCAGAAATAAGATTTTGAATATGCTTATCAGCTTTTATTGCTAAAGAATGAGCACCATATTTCTCGGCTCGTTTAGACCTTTCCTTCCATAACCTAATTTGTTTTACCAGTTCAATTAACTCTTTTCGTAGCTTGTTTGCTGCATCTTTTAATTGCAGTTCTTTTCGCATTAGCTTGTATCCTTGATCTCTTTCAAATTGCTCATTTAGCAAGAAGTCTTGGTAAGGGTTTGAACGTAAGAAGCGCTCCAGCTTGGAATCAAGGTTTTGCTCTAACTCTTGCAGCCAATTATCGCTCATGGTTGTGTTGATGGACTAGTTATTAGAGGTTGTTCAATTTCTTCTCTTAGCGGGGCTATGGCAGAGTCTCGAGATAGAAGAATTATTTGCGTAAGCTTCGCAATAGATCTTTCAGAGATTTTAAGTGTGCTTATTCGATCAAAGGTTCTTTTATATAGACTATCAAGCTCATCTATAAGAGCTTCTCTTTGGGCTAACAAGACTTCTCGCTGTTCTTTTTTAGACATTGTTAGCATTGAGAGAGTGTTTGAATAGACTAGGCTTTCTTCGGGAATATACTCATTTGCATTAATATAACTTGTATTCTTGAATTTTAATATCTCGACTGGGCTGATTTAATTTCTTTATCTGAAACCTTGCGTTTTTCCTCTTGTCGCTTGTCATGTAATTTGCGCCCTTTGCCAAGGCCAATAGTGAATTTAATCCAAGAACCTTTCAGGTGAATACTTAGTGGAATTAGCGTGAGCCCTTTTTTTTCGATTTGTCCACGTAACTTATCAATTTCTCGGCGGTGTGCAAGTAGCTTTCTTACTCTTAATGGATCATGATTGAAATAGGTACTTGCTTGTTTGTGAGGGGATATGTGAACATTGTGGAGTTGCAATTCTCCTTTTCGAATAAGACAAAAGCCGTCTCGAAGATTTGCTTGGCCAGCGCGAATTGATTTCACCTCTGTTCCAAGCAGTTCAATTCCGGTTTCAAGCGTTTCTAGAATTTGATATTGATACCTTGCCAGACGATTATCTGCTAATAAGCGGTTGGCAGCTGCCCGTGCAGCAGCTGAAGCTTTTTTTTTGCTTGATTTCACCATCTGTTCTTCATGATGACTTGACCTGATCCATTGCTAGGTACCCTTTCAGCATGGCAATAGTTTCTTCGAAAAAGGGTCGGGAGGATTCCTATCCGAAAATGCCTAAAGATAGGCTGATGGATGCTGAGGCTTTACGAGGAGAAGAGTGTTCTCAAAAAGATGATGGCCTTAGACCTAAGTCTCTTAATGAATATATTGGCCAGTCTGCGTTAAAGCAGGTACTTGGAATTGCGGTGGAGGCGGCTTTAGGGAGAGCTGAAGCACTTGATCATGTTTTGCTTTATGGACCTCCTGGTCTTGGCAAAACAACGATGGCAATGGTTTTAGCTAAAGAACTTGGTGTTAGATGTCGAATCACGAGTGCTCCAGCGCTGGAGCGTCCTCGAGACATCGTGGGTTTATTGGTCAATTTGCAGCCTCGTGAGGTTTTATTTATTGATGAAATCCATCGACTCACAAGAGTTGCGGAAGAACTGTTGTATCCCGCCATGGAGGATAGAAGGATTGACTTGACTGTTGGTAGAGGGGGCACAGCAAGAACAAGAGCCTTAGAGCTTCCCCCTTTTACATTAGTGGGAGCAACTACTCGAGCAGGAGCCTTGAGTTCGCCATTAAGGGATAGATTTGGATTGATTCAGCGACTTGGCTTTTATGGTCTTGATGATCTCAAATTAATTGTTCAAAGAACTTCTGATTTATTGCATTTATCATTAACAGAGGAGGCTTGTTTGGAGGTCTCGCGAAGATGTAGAGGAACTCCACGAATTGCGAATCGTTTACTTAGGCGTATTAGAGATTTTGCTGCAGTGCGTGGAAGTGTTTTATTGATCGAGCCAAGACTAGTTGATGAAGCTCTTCAGCTCCATCATGTAGATACTCTTGGGCTTGATCAAAGCGATAGGCGTTTATTAGAAGTTTTAAATAATAATCATGGTGGTGGGCCTGTAGGATTGGAGACTCTTGCTGCTGCTCTTTCTGAGGATTCCACTACATTAGAATCTGTAGTTGAACCTTTCTTGCTTCAGATTGGTTTTATTCAACGAACACCTCGTGGAAGAATTCTGACAGAAGCAGGGCGAAACCATCTCTTATCAACTAAACCTTAATGAGACTTTTTGAATCATCCTCAATATTCTTTAGAGTATGCTTAATAGTTATTTTAATAATTAACATTACTGTATTTCCTCAAGGGCTTGATGCTCAGCAAGATGATTCTGAATTACAAGTTCTTTTTGAACAGGCACTTTCAGAAAGTAAAGAAGGTGATTTTGGTTCTGCTTTAACTCGTTGGGATCAGTTTTTAGATATTGCTCCTAACGATGCTGCAGCTTTGAGCAATAGAGGAAATGTACGTTTGGCTTTAGGTGATGTTGACGGGGCTATTGCAGATCAATCGATAGCTATAGGTCTGGATCCATTGGAGATAGATCCTTATTTGAATAGAGGTATTGCAGAGGAGCTTTTGCACCTTTGGGATGATGCGGCAAGCGATTATTTGTTTATTCTTGGTCAGGATCCAGAGAATTCTTCAGCGCTTTATAACCTCGCAAATGTTTTGGGATCGCAAGGTGATTGGGAAAAGGCCCAAGACCTTTATAAAAGGGCTTCAATTTCTAGACCAGGTTTTGCAATGGCGCGCTCTAGTCAAGCTTTGTCGGCCTATCAATTAGGTGATTTTGATAACGCAGAATCCCAACTACGTAACATAATTCGGCGTTATCCCATGATGGCTGATGCCCGAGCTGCTTTGTCTGCACTTTTATGGCGAAGTGGATCTTTTGGAGAGGCTGAGAGTCATTGGGCTGCAGTCGCTGGATTGGACAATCGCTATAGGGATAGAGAATGGCTTGTAGAAATTCGTCGTTGGCCATCAGAGCCAACCGCAGATCTCATGGCTTTTCTTGATCTACGGAGGCGATGAAAAGGATTTTGAATTGGACTGAACGTCTTGAAGGTTTTTTAGATGATTTGATTGAGCTGCGAAGACATTTGCATGCTCATCCTGAATTAAGTGGTGAGGAATACCAGACCGCTGCTCTTGTTGCAGGTGAGCTGCGCAAGATTGGTTGGAGGGTTAAAGAAGGGGTCGGTCGTACTGGTGTTGTTGCTGATTTAGGAACTGATAGGCCTTGTATTGGATTAAGAGTTGATATGGATGCATTGCCAGTAGAAGAACAAACTGGTTTGGCTTATACCTCTAAAAGGCAGGGTGTAATGCATGCATGTGGGCATGATTTGCACACCACTATTGGGATTGGAGTGGCAAGGCTTTTGGCAGATGAAGAGCTTCCTGTAGGAGTTCGGATAATTTTTCAACCCGCTGAGGAGCTTGCTCAAGGAGCTGGTTGGATGAGAGATGAGGGCGCTCATCTAGGCCTTGAAGCGCTCTTTGGGGTACATGTTTTTCCTGAGTTGCCTGTTGGCAGTATTGGAATCCGTTCTGGCACACTTACGGCAGCAGCTGGCGAACTAGAGATACAAATTCTTGGTGAAGGAGGACATGGGGCGAGGCCTCATGATTCAGTAGATGCAATTTGGATTGCTGCGAGGGTAATAACTGGATTGCAGGAAGCAATTAGTCGGCGTTTAGATGCTCTTGAGCCTGTAGTTGTTAGCTTTGGCAAGATTGATGGTGGTAGTGCTTTTAATGTCATTGCCGACCGTGTGAGACTCATAGGGACTGTTCGATGTTTAGACAACACTCTTAATAAACATTTGCCAGCTTGGATAGAAGAGACAGTAAAGGGTATTTGCAGTAGTTTTGGTGCAAAAGCTTTAGTTAAGTATCGTTCTATTGCTCCACCTGTAGTTAACGATCCAGAACTAATTGATTTGTTGAAAAGATCAGCAAGTTCACAGCTAGGAACCGAAAAAGTCTTATGGCTTGCGAAGCCTTCTTTGGGAGCAGAAGATTTTGCTGAGTTTTTACAAGATGTACCAGGAGCCATGTTTAGACTTGGTGTTGCTGATACTGATGGATGTGCTCCTTTGCATAGTGGCAAGTTCTGTCCAAGTGAAGATTGTTTAGCTGTTGGTATCAAGGTTTTTACCGCTACTCTTCTTGAATGGATCAATAAGCGTTCGGAGTTACCGCTAGAACACCAATGAAGTCACCCGGACATCTTTGGCTTTCACTTGCAGCCCCTTTTTTAATTGTTTTGGCTTGTTTTGGCCTTATCGTGCGCCAGGGTACAGATCAACTGCAGAGCTTGCCAGCCTTACTGGTTGGGGCTGGACTAATTATTAGTGGGAGTCTTGGAAGACGTCGTCGACGCCAAAAGTTGTTGTTGGCATTATTAAGAGATAGGCAGGTACCAAGATGAATGAAAGAGTCTTGAGGTTTTTAAAATAGTAATTTCTTCTTGGTTTTTGGCTAAGCAATAGGATGAAAAATTGCAGGGTATTAATTGAAATAGCTTATTTTTAGTAGATTTAGGGCTTAGTTCTTGAAATCGGGCTAAATTTTATATACCGCTAGGGGTGCTAGTCAAAAACTTTCGACTGGCTGAGATCACACCCTCTGAACCTGATCCGGGTAGCACCGGCGAAGGGAAGTGAATAAGAGTGACCCTTGGCTGACCAAATTGCTTTTTAGATCATGCGTGCCTCATGGGTGACTCCTCGTAGAGGAAAGGCCAACGTTTCTCAATTGCACTTTGCTCGTAATGAAGTGCTTACTGAAGAAATGGCTTATGTGGCGAACAAGGAAAGCCTGCCTGAGTCACTTGTCCTTCAAGAAGTGGCTAGGGGCAGGATGATCATTCCTGCAAATATCAATCACCTTAATTTGGAGCCAATGGCCATAGGGGTCGCATCTAAATGCAAGGTGAATGCAAATATTGGCGCATCACCTAATGCAAGTGATGTGAATGAAGAGCTAAAGAAGTTAGAGCTTGCTGTGAAATATGGGGCTGATACTGTGATGGACCTTTCAACAGGAGGAGTAAATTTAGATGAAGTTCGAACAGCAATAATTAATGCTTCTCCAGTGCCAATAGGCACTGTTCCTGTTTATCAAGCTTTAGAGAGTGTTCATGGCTCTATAGAAAAGTTATCTGAGGATGACTTCCTAGACATTATTGAGAAACATTGCCAGCAGGGAGTTGATTACCAGACCATTCATGCAGGCCTTTTAATTGAACATCTTCCAAAGGTGAAAGGGAGATTAACTGGAATAGTGAGTAGGGGAGGAGGGATTTTGGCCCAATGGATGCTTTATCACCACAAGCAGAACCCTCTTTACACTCGTTTTGATGATATTTGTGAAATCTTCAAAAGATATGATTGCGCTTTTTCTCTAGGAGACTCTTTGCGCCCTGGCTGTGTCCATGATGCTTCGGATGAAGCGCAATTGGCAGAGCTAAAAACCCTTGGGGAGTTAACCAAAAAGGCTTGGCAACATGATGTGCAGGTAATGGTTGAAGGTCCAGGACATGTGCCTATGGATCAAATAGAGTTCAATGTGCGCAAACAAATGGAAGATTGTTCAGAAGCACCTTTTTATGTGCTTGGACCTTTGGTAACAGATATTGCGCCAGGCTATGACCATATAACCAGTGCTATTGGTGCTGCAATGGCCGGATGGTATGGCACGGCGATGCTTTGTTATGTCACTCCAAAAGAGCATTTAGGTCTTCCGAATCCAGAGGATGTTCGTGAAGGGCTTATAGCTTATAAAATTGCTGCTCATGCAGCCGACATTGCTAGACATCGCCCAGGTGCTCGCCTACGAGATGATGAGCTAAGCCGTGCACGTTATTCCTTTGATTGGAATAAACAATTTGACCTTTCATTAGATCCTGAGCGTGCTCGTGAATATCATGATGAAACACTTCCTGCGGATATTTATAAGCAAGCAGAATTTTGCTCAATGTGTGGGCCAAAACACTGTCCTATGCAAACTAAAATCACAGATGAAGATATCGCTGAGCTTGAAAAAGCTTTGGATTCAAAAGGGGCATCTGAACTGAATACTGTGAAGCTAGATAAGAAAACTTGATGCTTTAATTTAGGGCAAGCTGGTTTAAATTAAAAAGCTAATTATGTAGTTTGATTCATGGTTTTTCTGAACCATTCTATGGTTGAATCCAAGCCTTGCTCTAAAGAAATTGTAGGTTTCCAGTTTAACTCATTTTCCGCTAAAGTTATGATTGGCTGTCTTTGTAATGGGTCATCAGCTGGTAATGGTTTCTCGATAATTTTTAAATTTGGCTGTATGCGTTTACGGATTAATTCAGCTAATTCACGAATAGTGAATTCCCCAGGGTTCCCTATATTTATAGGTCCTGAATGCTTGCCATTCATAAGCTTTATCATTCCATTGATGAGGTCATCTACATAGCAAAAAGATCTTGTTTGACTTCCATCTCCATAAAGTGTGAGGGGTTCGCCTTTGAGTGCCTGAACAATGAAATTACTTACTACTCTCCCATCATTTGGTAACATTCTAGGCCCATAAGTGTTGAAGATTCTCATTACTCGGATTTCAGTTTCATGCATTCTTTGATAGTCAAAGCAAAGGGTCTCTGCAATACGTTTGCCTTCGTCATAACAGCTTCTTATTCCAATGGTGTTAACGCAACCTCTATAACTTTCAGGTTGAGGGTGTACTTCAGGGTCACCATAAACCTCGCTGGTACTAGCTAATAGTATTCTTGCCCCTACTCTTCTTGCTAGCCCAAGCATATTATATGTTCCTAGGAAACTTGTTTTTGCTGTTTTAATTGGGTTGAACTGATAGTGTACTGGCGAAGCTGGGCACGCTAAGTGCCAGATTCTATCTACCTCTAATTGGATGGGGACAGTTACATCATGGCGGATAAGTTCAAATTTTCTGTGCCCAATCCATTGCGATACATTATCTTTTCTACCTGTAAAGTAGTTGTCTAGGCAGATAACCTCCTCGCCATTTTGCATCAACTGATCTATTAAATGAGACCCTAGAAATCCTGCCCCCCCTGTCACTAGATTTCGGTAAGAAGTTTTGTTTCCCATAGTTAGTGTTAATGATTTTAGATAGAGGTGCGGCTTGAGTGGTTGGTGAAGTTTGTGCCTTTGTTGTATTCGTTAGGTTGAATTATGGTTACTTTCCTAGGGTTTAGGAATCAGCCAAAACCAATGAAGGTGTTGGCTGATGTTTATTTTATTGTATCTCCTAAAAATAATAATATAAGACTAGTTAGCCAAGCAATATTTTCGACTTTGATATGACATTTTCAACCGTAAATCCAAATTTCTCCATGCACGTTCCACCTGGAGCCGATGCGCCAAAACGACTCATGGTGATGCTATCCCCATCAAGCCCAATGTATTTGTGCCATCCAAAAGATTCTGCTGCTTCTACAACAATTCGTCTTCTTACAGATGAAGGGAGTACATCCTCTTTATAGCTTGGGCTTTGCTCCTCAAAAAGTTCAACACAAGGCATGGAAACCACCCTAACCTTGTGGCCTTCAGATGTGAGCTTTTCAGCTGCTTTTACGCAGAGGTCAAGCTCACTTCCAGTGCCTATAAGTATTAGATCAGGAGTTCCAACGCAGTCATTTAAGACATATCCACCTAGAGCAACTTTGTCTATAGATGAGTTTTTTTGATTTGCCATACCTTGCCTGCTTAGGCATAAAGCACTTGGACGCTTTCGGTTGGATATGGCAAGTTTGTATGCCCCACTTGTTTCATTTCCATCTCCTGGGCGGAAGACAAGGAGGTTTGGCATTGCTCGTAGTGAGGGAATAGTTTCGATAGGTTGATGGGTTGGGCCATCTTCTCCTACACCAATTGAGTCGTGGGTCAGTACATAAATAACGCCTAATTCGCTTAATGCTGATAGACGCATTGAGCCTCTCATATAGTCCGCGAATACAAGAAAGGTTCCGCCATAAGGAATTAGCCCACTGTTGTGGTAGGCAATTCCATTGAGGATGGCGGCCATGGCATGTTCTCTGACGCCAAAGTGGAGATAGCGCTTTTCAGGAGTGGAAGATTGGAAAGAACCAGATTCTCCTTTGATATCTGTGTAGTTGGAGTGAGTAAGGTCGGCAGATCCACCGATTAGTTCAGGCAAATTTGGTCCAAGTGCACCTAGGCAGATTTGAGAGTGTTTTCGGGTGGCAAGACCTTTGTCTTCTGATGTATAGGTCGGGAGGTCTTTATCCCAACCATCTGGTAATTCACCTCGGAGCATACGCTCTAACTCTGCTGAATCGTCAGGGTAATTCTTTCGATAATCATTGAGTAAATTATTCCATTGAGACTCTAAGTCCGCACCTTTTGTAATTGCTTTTCTGTAATGATCATAGGCCTCCTGGGGCACTTCAAAAGGTGAATAGTTCCAGTTAAGTTGTTTACGAGTTAGATCTGCTTCCTCTTCGCCTAAGGGTGCACCATGCACTCCTGCAGTATCGCTTTTATTAGGTGAACCAAATCCAATAGTAGTAGTTACTTTTATGATTGAAGGTCTGTCAGTGACAGACTTTGCTGTTTCAATTGCTTTTGCAATAGCTTCTACATTTGTATTTCCATCAGGGACATGTTGTACATGCCACCCATATGCTTCATAGCGCTTGAGAACGTCTTCGGTAAAAGAAACATCAGTGCGCCCATCAATTGTAATTTTATTGTCGTCATATAAAGCGATTAATTTCCCAAGCTTTAAATGACCTGCGAGTGAACAGGCTTCTGATGAAACCCCTTCTTGATTACATCCATCACCCATTACTACATATGTGTAATGGTCGACAATCTTTGCATCAGGTTTGTTGAACTTTGCTGCTAGATGTGCTTCAGCTATTGCAAGTCCGACAGCGTTCGAGATGCCTGCTCCAAGGGGACCTGTAGTCACTTCAACACCAGCAGTTTCGAAGGTTTCAGGGTGACCAGGTGTTCTTGACCCCCATTGCCGGAAAGCCTTTATGTCGTCAAGGGTTACTGAGTCATAACCAGTCAGGTGAAGCAGCGCATAGATGAGCATGCAGCCATGACCCGCTGAAAGCACGAATCGATCACGATTGAACCATCTGGGGTTTTTGGGGTTGTGATTAAGAAATTTGTCCCAGAGGGTGTACCCCATGGGAGCACAACCCATTGGTAAACCTGGGTGACCGCTGTTGGATTTGTTAACTGCATCGACGGCTAACATCCTGATGCTGTTGATGCATAGGGTGTCGAGAGAAGCTTGTGCAGCGGTCATGGTTTGAAAAGTGGTTTTAAGAATTCTGAAGGATTGAGTGAAAAAGGTTCCTTAGGTCATCTTGCGGAAGGCAAGGCAGACGTTATGGCCGCCAAAACCAAAGGAATTCGAGAGAACTACACCTAGGTGGTATTCCCGTGCTGTGTTGGGTACGTAGTCCAGATCACAGGCAGGATCAGGATTGGAGTAGTTAATCGTTGGAGGCGCTACTCCATGCTTTAGGGCAAGTGCACATGCAACTGCTTCAATCCCTCCTGATCCTCCCAGAAGATGACCAGTCATAGATTTTGTGGAACTAATTGGGATTGTTTTTGCTCTGTCGCAAAGCACACTTTTTATTGCGGCAGTTTCATTGCTGTCATTGGCTGGTGTGCTAGTGCCATGCGCATTGATGTAATCAACTTGATTTGGATTGATTTGAGCATCATCTAAAGCTAGGTGGATTGCTTTTGCACCCCCTACACCTCCTGGAGTTGGTGAAGTGATGTGGTGAGCATCGCAGGTGGTCCCATAGCCAATCACTTCTCCGTAGATCTCTGCTCCTCGGCTCATTGCATGGTCAAAGGTTTCTAGAACCATGACACCAGCGCCTTCGCCAATAACAAAGCCATCTCTGTCTTTGTCGAAAGGGCGACTTGCTGTTGAAGGATCGTCGTTACGAAAAGAAAGTGCTTTGGCACTTGCAAAACCTGCAACTCCTAAAGGAGTAATGCTTGCTTCTGCGCCCCCGCAGATCATCGCATCGGCCTTGCCAAGTTGAAGAAGGCGAAAAGCGTCTCCGATTGCGTTGGATCCCGCTGCACATGCTGTTGCAACTGCGGAACTAGGTCCTTTGGTCCCAAGGGCAATTGCCGCTAGGCCAGTGGCCATGTTCGGGATCATCATTGGAACTGTAAAGGGACTTACCCGTCCAGGTCCCTTGTCAGCAAGGACATGTGCTTGGGTCTCCATGGTGAGTAGTCCACCAACACCAGAGCCAATGATGATCCCAATGTTTGTTTCATTGTTTTCATCAATTACAAGTCCAGAATCAGCCAGAGCTTGCTTGGCCGCAATGACACCAAATTTTGAGAATCGATCCCATCGTTTCGATTCTTTTGGTTCAAGAAACCCTTTGGTATCAAAGTTCTTTACTTCAGCAGCAAATCGACAGGCATGGGCAGATGCATCAAAAAGGGATATGGGCGCAACACCGTTGCGACCTGCGGTAAGCCCTTTCCAGTAATCCGCGACATTGTTACCAATCGGCGTAATCGCACCGAGGCCAGTGACCACAACGCGATGGAGAGCCTCCACCATTGTGTTTCCTCAAGCTTGCTTGTCTTCGATGTATTTGACGGCGTCGCCAACTGTGGCAATGCCCTCAGCTGCTTCGTCAGGGATTTCGATGTCGAAGGCTTCTTCTAGTGCCATGACTAGCTCGACAGTGTCAAGCGAGTCTGCTCCTAGGTCGTTTTGAAAATTTGATTCAGGCTTGACTTCGCCAGCATCGACACTGAGTTGTTCAGCAACGATGGAGCGGACTTTCTCGAGAATTGCTTCTTGGGACATAGCCGTGAAGTTGGGACCACGCATCCTACGGGCTAGAGGTCTGGAGTTAACAACAGTGACGGCAGAACGCTCAACCTGTATCAGATGGTGCAATCGCGGTTAACTTTGTGTCAGGCACCTTTTGTTCCGGAACGGACTTATGTCCCACGCTGTCAAGATCTACGACACTTGCATTGGCTGCACACAGTGCGTCAGGGCATGTCCCCTCGACGTCCTTGAGATGGTCCCATGGGATGGCTGCAAGGCAGCTCAGATCGCCTCATCCCCTCGCACAGAGGACTGTGTGGGTTGTAAGCGGTGTGAGACTGCATGCCCAACTGATTTCCTTAGTATCCGTGTATACCTGGGTGATGAAACCACCCGAAGCATGGGTCTCGCATACTGATTTTTCAGGCACAAGGCATTTAGGGGTAAGGTTTTGGTATCAACCCCATAAGCTTGGCCCGGCTTTTGCCGGGCTTTCAGATGTGCGGAATCGTTGCAGTAATTGGTTCAAGAGAGGCTTCCCCCCTCTTACTTGCTGGCTTAAGGCAGCTCGAATACCGAGGCTATGACTCGGCTGGGCTGGCTACCATTGAGGCTTCCCCTGAAGGGCAGAGTGGGCAATTAACATGCCTGCGCGCTAAAGGTAAGTTGTTCAATCTTTCCAATAAGGTTGGACAACTTGGTGCTCTTGGACAGTTAGGGATTGGACACACACGATGGGCAACACATGGGAAACCAGATGAGATCAATGCTCATCCACATTGCGATACTTCCAGGCAGATAGCTGTTGTTCAGAATGGAATAATTGAGAATCACAGGGCGTTGAGAGAAGACCTTGAGAGTGAAGGCGTTAAATTTCTTTCGGAAACTGATACAGAAGTAATACCCCATTTGATCTCCCGCGAGCTCGGGAATCTCTCAAATCGAGCGGAAATCCCGACCTCAAAATTGCTCTTGCATGCTGTGCAAAGGATCACTGCCTTATTGAAGGGAGCCTTTGCTTTGGCGGTCGTATGGACTGAGAGCCCTGATGCACTGGTTGTTGCCAGGAGGCAGGCACCCTTGGTGATTGGTCTGGGTGAAGGGGAATTTTTGTGCGCAAGTGATACGCCAGCATTGGCAGGCTTCACCAGAACTATTTTGCCGTTGGAAGATGGGGAGGTTGCATTGCTTACTCCACTTGGTATTGAGCTTTACGACGCGCAGGGGGCAAGAGAACAGAGAAATCCATCACTTTTGAGTGGGGTTGATCATGTTGCAGATAAAAGTCATTTCAGGCATTTCATGCTTAAAGAGATTCATGAGCAACCTGAAACGGCTGAACTTTGGATTAACCGTCACCTTCCTTCTGGTTTGCCTTTAGATGCGCCAGTTGCGTTGCCTTTTGATGATTCTTTTTATAAAGATGTTGAACGCATTCAAATCCTTGCTTGTGGCACAAGTCGTCATGCGGCCATGGTTGGTGCTTATTTGTTAGAGCAATTTGCAGGACTTTCTACCACTGTTTTTTATGCCAGTGAATTTCGTTACTCTGCCCCACCATTATCCGCGAATACTCTCACTATTGGTGTTACCCAATCGGGAGAGACGGCTGATACTCTTGCCGCTCTTGCAATGGAGGCTGAGAGACGCAAATCTCAAGCCAACCCTGCATATATCTCTAGGCAATTGGGGATAACTAATAGGCCCGAAAGCTCTCTTGCTCGTCAGGTTACAAATATTCTTGATATAGGAGCAGGCATAGAAGTTGGAGTCGCCGCTACTAAGACATTTTTAGCTCAATTGCTTGCTTTCTATGGGCTTGCCTTAAATTTTGCTGCTCGAAGAAATAGCCGGTCACCTGATGAGATTGATAATGTAGTACAAGAAATCAGATCTCTTCCTGCTCTACTTAAGAATTTAGTTGATCAACATGACAAACTTTGTGAAGAATTAGCACCTCGCTTTGCGGATACACAGGACGTGATTTTTTTGGGCCGTGGTATTAATTACCCTATTGCACTTGAAGGAGCATTAAAGCTTAAGGAAATTAGCTATATCCATGCAGAAGGATATCCTGCTGGGGAAATGAAGCATGGACCAATTGCACTTCTTGATCCAAGAGTTCCAGTCATATCTATTGCAATGCCAGGGGTCGTTTTTGAGAAAGTTATTAGCAATGCACAAGAAGCGAAGGCTCGAGATGCTCAATTAATTGGGGTTGCGCCTATTGGGCCTGAAACCCAACTATTTGATCACTTGCTCACTGTCCCTGAGGTCAGTGAATGGATAAGTCCATTGGTTTCTGTAATTCCTATGCAATTGCTTAGTTATCATATTGCTGCCCATAGAGGTCTTGATGTTGATCAGCCTAGAAACTTGGCTAAGAGCGTAACTGTTGAGTAATTTACTTGGTAATCATTTGATTAATACGTCCATAACGATCTTCAAATCTGACTATATCGTCTTCCCCTAGATAAGCGCCGCTTTGTACTTCTATTAACTCAACGGGCATTCTCCCGGGATTGCTAAGTCTGTGTTTACACCCCAAAGGGATGTATGTGCTTTCGTTTTCACCCACTAAGTGTTTATCACCATCTTTCTCTACTAATGCAGTTCCTTTAACTACAACCCAGTGCTCAGCTCTATGGTGATGCATCTGTAGAGAAAGGCTTGCGCCAGGCTTTACGAGAATACGTTTAACTTGCCAACGGTTTCCTTCTACTACTCCAGTGTAATTTCCCCAGGGACGATATATTTTTCTATGTGCTTTTGCTTCAGGACTCCCATTGAGTTCAAGTTGTTTGACGATGCTTTTTATATTTTGAGATTGTTTTCTATCGGCAACTAAAACTGCATCGTCAGTTTCAATTACTACTAAATCTTTTACGCCTAGTCCAACTACAAGTCGATGTTCACTGCGTAGATAGCAATTTTTATTTTCTTTAGAGATAACTCGACCTCTGAGGACATTGCCATTGAGATCTTGTTCTGCTGTTTCCCAGAGTGCTGTCCAACTACCTACATCACTCCAGCCTGCATTAAGTGGTAAGACTGTTCCTAAAGATGTTTTTTCCATTACTGCTATATCGATTGCAACATTGGGACATTTTGCGAATGCTTCTCTTTCGAGTCTTAGGAAATCAAGATCTGGGACATCTTGTTCTAGTGCTGCTCTACAAGAGCTAACTATTTCTGGCGCAAGCCTTTCTAGTTCGCTGAGCATGGCACTTGCTTTGAAGAGAAATATTCCGCTGTTCCATGTGAAACGTTTATCTGCAACAAACTTTTTAGCTGAGGCTAGATCAGGTTTTTCTACGAATCTTGCTATGGGAACGCCATTGCCCTCGGTATTGGCGAGCTCTTTTGATGCTTCGATGTATCCGTAACCAGTTTCTGGGGCAGTGGGAACTATCCCAAAGGTGACTAGTCTTCCGGCTTCAGCCGGTACTCGTCCTGCTTCGATTACTCGAAGAAATTCCTTTGAATCTTTGATTAAATGGTCTGCTGCTAGTACTAGCAGCAAAGGATCTTCGCCTCTTTCAGTAGCTTGAAGGGCAGCGACTGTAACTGCAGGGGCAGTATTTCTTCCTATGGGTTCGAGCAGTATTGCATTTGGTTCTATGCCAATTTGTCGCATTTGTTCTGCGACTATGAAGCGATGATCTTCGTGGCATATAAGTAAAGGGTCAGATAGACCTCGGAGCCCCTCCAGCCGTTGATGAGTCTGTTGCAATAGTGTTTTGTCATTATCTGCTCCTAACGGCCAATATTGCTTCGGGTAACTTGCTCGAGATAAAGGCCACAGGCGTGTACCAGTACCTCCGCAGAGAATTACAGGAACTAGAGGAGTAAATGCCACGATTGTGTTCTTTGGTTAGGTGATAACTGCTAGAAAAACTTTCTTTTTGTTGGTTTATAGCTCTAGCAGACCAGGAGGAGGGGTTATAAGCAACCAACCACCTTCCAGATCAACTGTCGGCACAATTTCATTGACAAATGGTATGAGAACATTTCTACCTTCAAAAAGTCTGATCTCAATCAAGTCATTCCCTGCAAATGTCAGGTTGATTACCTCTCCTATTGCAGGCCCTGCTGGATTATTCAATCTGGCTTCGAGGCCAACAAGATCTAGAAGGTGAAATTCTCCTTTGGCAAGTTTGGGCCGGCTAGTAGATGGCACTAGCAAACTTGATCCAATTAGTTCTTCGGCTTTGCTTCGGTTACTTATTCCACCAAAACTGACTATATAAAGGGATTTTCCAGGCAACTTTCTTCCTGCAGTCAATTCAATCTCTTTGGGTTCCTCGTTTCTTAATTGCAACCATCTTTTCCCAGGTTCTGTAAAGCGTTCTGGGAAGTCACTACTTGGGTGAATGCGTATTTCACCTTTAAGTCCCTGAGGAGCGACTAATTTGCCGATAGTGAGCCAGGGTTCATTTGGAGTCATTATGGACAATACATGCTGTCATTGATAGCGAAAAATTTTTCAACTTCGATTCTATGGCTTCTGAATTTGGACCAATTTTGCCTGGCTCTACTGTGATCGTTAAAGACATGAACTCGATCTATCTGGGTTACAAGGGTTTTGTGCAAAGGATCAGTGGTGACATGGCAGCGGTGCTTTTTGAGGGGGGAAATTGGGACAAGTTGGTCACTATTCCAATCAAGGATTTGGCTTTGGAATGAACTAACAGCTTTGGAACCATTCTGTTTTGGTTGGGATGCGTATTAGGCAGATTCAAGAAGATTTCCTAAGGCTTGTTTGGCGGCATCTTTTTCGGCATCTCGCCTAGATCCACCCCAACCTTCTCCTAGAATTTTTTCGTCAAGTGAAACCTGACTAAAGAATCGATATTGATCCCCATGACCTTTAGTTTTTTCTTCGCTTGAGTAAACAGGCTTTTGAAGCCCCCTGGCTTGGGTCCATTCTTGAAGTGCAGACTTGCTGTTTTGTCGATGTGGATCAGCCAGGACTAATTTGGCCGATTCTTTCCAAAATGGAACAAGCCATTTGTGCACTGGCTCCATACATTGAAACCATTGATAGATCGCTCCAATTAGGGCCTCTGTAGCTTCAGCTTCTATTGTTGACCGTGCAGAAATATCCCGAGCAGCCTTGGGGCCCAAAATCAAAACATCTTTTATTCCAATTCTGCTTCCTATTTCAGCAAGCCAGCGATCAGAAACAATTTGGGCTCGTAATGCTGAGCGTTCCCCGACTTCCATGTTCGGATAGTTCCGATCAATGAATTCTGAGGCGGCAAGCCTTAGAACTGCATCCCCTAGAAATTCAAGACGCTCGTGGTTTTTCCCTGCTTGTGCAGAGGTATGGGTAAGTGCTTCATCAACAAATTCAAGGCCTTTGTTATTTGTCTGAATGCTTAATTCGATTTGATTTGGATCAATACCAAGGCTTACTACAAGAAAAGCTTGCAGCTTAGAGATTCTTTCAGGATCAATTTTCCTTTTCGTTTTTTTTGGCATCTCTAGTCTCTTTAAGCAAAGCTAGGAGCTCATTTTGAAGACCTAAAGTTTATAGGGAACTTTTGGTGGAATTAGATCAATAAGGTGAAAGCAGGGTGTAAGCCGGGTTCTGTTCGCCTCCCAATAAGGGGAGGTGGGCGATCATCTATCTAGGACTGCCGTTGCCGACAGCCTCAAGCGGCTCATTCAACGGAATAAGGCATATGGCCAGCCTTTGTTCCTTGGCCTTGCTCCTGGCCGGGGTTTACCGAGCCAGCACCTCTCGATGCTGCTGGTGCGCTCTTACCGCACCTTTGCACCCTTGCCTGTGCCCATAGGGCCATTGGCGGTGTGTTTCTGTGGCACTATCCTCACGGTTGCCCGTACTGGGAGTTACCCAGCAAGCCTGGCCATAGAGGAGCCCGGACTTTCCTCAATTGAAGCTTTGCTGCTGAACAGCTGCTTAGGATCAATCGCGATCACCACTCCTGCTTTCAGACTCCATAATGCCCGGTAGGCATAATTCTTATCAATGGGGCTGTAGCTCAGCTGGATAGAGCGACGGTTTCCTAAACCGTAGGTCGTGGGTTCGAGTCCCGCCAGCCCCGTTTCTTCATATCCTTTACATAAGGTTAGGTACTATATTTGGTGGGGTGTTCAAACTCGACACTGTCGCTAGCGTATGGTTGGCAGAGTGAAACCGTCTCTATGACCCAGCTTCACGATTTACGTCTTCGTCTTCTTGTTCAACAGGAAAGCGAGCACATTGCCAACTCTCAACCGACTGACCTTGATTTGTCTGTGGTCCAAGCGCGTTGTTTGTGTTGGCTAGCTCTTTTGGCAGATGCTCATGAAGATCAAGCTAGCGATGCTGAACGTAGAGGTGATACAGAGCAGGCAATGGGTTGGTTTGCGGATTCAATGCGGCTCCGCGACGTTATTCAGGTAGTTACGACAATCGAAATACCTTTGCCAGATTGTGTCGATTGTGATGATTGTGATGATCAGATTTCAGGTGATTCTTCCCTTGCAGCATGACGGGATGGCATGATGGAATCAGAGCTGAGGTACTGCGGTGCCAGAAGAGCCCTGTCAATGCCCTGACTGTCAAAGGTTTTACCGCGAGCATGATCGACTTATTCGTGAGTGCCCAACATTGCGACAGCAACAAGAGCTGAATTGGGCTGCCTTGCAGTCTTTTAGAACCCTTTCTGGAAGAGTTCTTGAAGATCTTCAAAAACAGCAAGCAGATAAATCTAAAGAGGAGGAGCCCAATCCTTCTCAAATTTCTTCTTCTGGTGGACTTGAAGAGGCAGTTGATCCTATCCAGCAGGCAATAGCAGATTTAGAAAATATCAATGCACATTTATTTTCCATAGAAGCTTTGATGGAGCGTGTTTTTGATGTTCGTGTACCAGACTCAGTTGAGACAAAATTTAGAGAATTTGCTGGAGAATTAGCTCCTGATCCTTTGAATGCAGACCGGTTACGCTTAAATCGACTTTTGCACCAAACACCAGATTTGCCTGATAGGAGCTAAAAGCATTTTTATTTATATTTCTCGCTGAACTTTATTAGTAGAAAGTTAATAACAATGATTTAGTTTGACGTCAATATTTTGTAAACTCTCTGTATAATTCGTTTAGTTTACATCACAGGTTATTTCAACAGGAAGTGGCTCAACATTCCAGATTGAATTGCAATATTCCATTATTGATCTATCTGATGAAAAGAAGCCTGATCTTGCACAGTTAATCAATGACATGCGATTCCATTCTTTTTTATCAATCCAGGCTCGGTTTACAGAATCTTGGGCTCTTAGGTAGTCTGCAAAATCTGCCATTACAAAAAATGGATCTCTTGTTCTTAAATTATTAGTTAATGGCTTAAAAAGCTCTGTGTCGCCATTGCTAAAGTGGCCTAGATCAATGAGGTGAAGGGCTTCTTCAAGCTCGGGTAATTCTTCTATGTATGATTGGGGCATATAATTGGCATTTTGTAGATCCATTATTTCTGATTCTGTTTTTCCAAATAAAAAGAAGTTTTGTTCTCCAACCTTTTCACGTATTTCTACATTAGCCCCATCAAGGGTTCCAATTGTTAGGGCTCCATTCATTGCAAATTTCATATTTCCTGTCCCAGAGGCTTCCTTACCTGCAGTTGAAATTTGTTCAGATAAGTCAGTCGCAGGATAAACCTGCTCCCCTAATTTTACGTTGTAGTCAGCAAGAAAAATAACTTTAAGTCGCCCATCCATATCGGGATCTGCATTGACAGTTTCAGCAATCCCGTTTATGAATCTAATAATTAGCTTTGCCATAAAATAACCTGGTGCTGCTTTGCCGCCAAAAATGACAGTGCGAGGAGCTAAGCTCTGATCCTGACCATTTTTTATGCGTAGGTATTGGGTAATTACTTGCAAAGCATTTAGATGTTGACGCTTGTACTGATGGATTCTCTTAACTTGTACATCAAACATACTACTAGGGTCGACTAAAACACCACTTTGTCTATGTATATAAGAAGCTAATTTTATTTTGCCAGATAATTTTGTGTTTCCAAACTCTTCAAGAAAGTTAGAGTCATTTTCTCGACTCTCTAAGTTTTTCAGCAGCTCCATATTGGTTATCCAGCTAGGACCTATTTCTTTATCGAGTAGATCAGCCAGCTTTGGATTCGCTAGTGCAACCCATCTTCGAGGAGTTACACCATTGGTTACATTTGTGAATTTTTCGGGCCAAATTTTTGTGAATTCAGGTAATAGTTGGCGTTTAATTAAGTCAGAGTGTAGAGCTGCTACTCCATTTATATGATGGGCACCAATAGTTGCCAAGTGAGCCATTCTAATTGCTTTGCCTCCTTCTTCATCTATGATTGATACTTTCCTAAGAATATTGTCGTTACCTGGATAGCGTAGACGCACTTGTTGAAGAAATCTGCGGTTTATTTCATATATAATCTCAAGATGACGTGGTAACAGACTTTTAAAAAGTCCAAGGTCCCATTTCTCTAGTGCTTCTGGTAAAAGAGTGTGATTTGTATAAGCAACTGACTGAGTAGTAATTTCCCAGGCTGTTTCCCAATCAAGATATCGATCATCTATTAGCAGTCTCATTAATTCTGCGACTGCAATGGCTGGATGAGTGTCATTTAATTGAACTGTCCAATGCTTAGGAAAATCTTTGATAGAAATCTTCCGATTTTCAAGACTTCGCAACATGTCTTGTAAAGAACAGCTCACAAAAAAGTGTTGTTGCTTCAGTCGTAAACGTCGCCCTTCATCTGTTCCATCGTTTGGATAAAGAACCTTAGATAAGGTTTCAGAGCCAACTTTTTCTTCTACAGCGCCGTAATAGTCACCAATATTGAATGCATAAAAGTCAAAACTTTCAGTAGCATCCGCCCTCCAAAGTCTTAATCGGTTGCAGCTATTGACTCTATAGCCCAATAATGGGACATCATGTGGTACACCTATCGCATTCTCATTAGGTATCCAGCGCGAACGATAGTTGCCTTTGTCGTCTATATAACTTTCTGTGCGACCTCCAAACCCTACGAAGCATGCTTCGTCTGGTTGCGGAAGTTCCCATGGCCAGCCACCTTTTAGCCATTTGTCAGTGACTTCTACTTGCCAACCATTCCGAATAATTTGATTAAAGATTCCAAATTCATAGCGGATTCCATATCCGACTGCGGGGACTTGCAGTGTTGCAAGAGATTCCATGTAGCAAGCAGCTAGTCTTCCTAGTCCGCCATTACCTAATCCAGGTTCCTCTTCAACTTCAAGGGTTTCAGCCAGCGATTCGATTCCAAAGCGGCGAAGAGCTTCTTCGGCTTCTTTTTGTATTCCTAGATTGAGCAGATTATTGTTGAGTTGAGGGCCAATTAAGAACTCCGCAGAGAGATAAGCAACTGTTTTTTGAGGCTGTGCACGAATTGCCTCCATGCTTGCAAGGTACCTTGTCATCAGCCTGTCTCTAACGGCATAACTAAGAGCCATATAGAGGTCGTGAAGACTGGCTGTAGGTGCAAGCTTGCCCAGAGTGAAGAAGAGATGCTCTGTCATCCCATCAAAAACAGCATCAGCATCTATACCTGCCCTTTCTGGATCTGCATAACAGCCTGGGGTTGGCAGTCTCAGGTCTAGGGGCTTGGAACTGCTCATGGATTAGAAGAAGATTCTTAAAGAGTGGTTAGGAGTTTTAGGTGAGTTTTGATGAGTTTCTTTAGTTCTTTAAAGCAACTAGAAGACTTCTACCGCTGGACCGTAGTCCCACTTTTTGGCTCAAATGAGTAGTACCTTCAGATCAACACCGTGTAAATCCGTTTCTAGTCGTGTCCCCTGTCACAGAAGATTCGGCACGTCGTCAACTATGTTCCAGGGTAAGGACTTGTAAAACTTGGGCTTTATGTTGCTTCCTCAAATTCTGTCCGTGCTGAGCACTCATGATGTTGAAGTGGCAGAAACCCTTATTGGCGTAATCAATTTCCTTTTAATTTTCCTTGCCGCAAGAACGCTTGCAGAGGTTTTGGTTCGCCTTCATTTGCCCACAATCGTAGGGGAATTGCTGGCAGGAGTAATTATCGGTGCTTCTGGGTTTCATTTGTTGATGCCCCCAACTACTAGTGCCCAGTTAAATGACGGCTTTATCCATTTGATTAGTGCATTAGCTTCTGTGCCCCCTGAAGCCGTACCAGATCTTTATTTTGAGACTTTCCCCTCACTTCAGGCAGTAGCCACTCTTGGTTTGTATGCATTGCTTTTCTTGACTGGCTTAGAAAGTGAACTAGAGGAACTAGTGGCAGTTGGCGCACAGGCTTTTACTGTGGCCCTTGCAGGTGTCATTTTGCCTTTCGCGTTTGGAACCTTTGGCTTAATGTTCCTCTTCAATGTTGATTTGATTCCTGCAATTTTTGCTGGTGCTTCTATGACAGCTACCAGTATTGGAATAACGGCAAGTGTCTTTGGTGAACTTGGTTATTTGAAAACTCGAGAAGGACAAATTGTTATCGGGGCAGCAGTTTTGGATGACATTCTTGGGATCGTGATTTTGGCTGTTGTTGTTGCACTTGCTACTGGAGGCTCCTTAGAGATTGCTCCAATTGTCAAACTTGTTCTTGCAGCGACAGTTTTTGTTGTTGGAGCTATAGCCCTTAGTAGAACTGCTGCACCTGCTTTTGATTGGTTATTAGAGAGACTTAAGGCTCCTGGGGCAGTGGTGGTAGCTTCTTTCGTGATACTTGTATTGAGTTGTTTTGTAGCTACCGCAATTGGGTTGGAAGCTGCTTTGGGAGCATTTGCAGCTGGTTTGATTCTTAGTAGCTCAAAAAATAATCATGCAATTCAACAATCTGTCCTGCCTCTTGTTTCTCTGTTCGCAACAATCTTCTTCGTAATTGTTGGAGCAGGCATGGACCTTTCGGTAATTAATCCTTTAGATCCATCTAGTCGATCAGCACTTGTTGTGGCTGGTTTCCTTTTAGTGGTGGCAATTATTGGAAAGATTGCCGCAGGCTGGTCATTCTTGATCGATAAGCCAACTAACCGTTTGGTGGTTGGACTTGGAATGATGCCTAGGGGTGAGGTAGGTCTCATTTTCCTTGGATTGGGAACCAGTGCAGGACTTCTTACTCCCTCACTTGAGGCTGCAATTTTGTTAATGGTTATTGGTACAACCTTTTTGGCCCCTGTTCTCCTAAGGCTTGTGCTTAAGGATAAAACACCTAGTGGGGGTAATACCATCCCTGATGAAGTTGCTGCAAACCCCGTTGGGCTTCTTTAAAAGCCTCTTCTCATTTGAGATGAGCAAGCAAACTAGTAAGTAGAAATTTTGCCTTTTCAGGTTTGATTTCGACAGATTCAGACCTATTTGCTTAGCATCTCTTTTCTTATTCTCTTTAGTTGCCTTGGTGATGTCTGCTCAAGTTGCCGCATCTAATTCTCCTTGGAGTTATCGAGGGCATGAAGTTCATTGCTTATCTAGCAGTCCGATAGCTCACGGAACGGAAGTTGCTCAGGCTTGTGGTCCTGCCCTCTTGTTGGTACATGGTTTTGGAGCATCAACTCAACATTGGCGCCATAACATTCCAGTTCTTTCGCAGACTCATGAGGTGCATGCCTTAGACCTTTTGGGTTTTGGTAGAAGTGCGAAACCGAGTGAACTTGATTACGGAGGTTCTCTTTGGCGGGAACAAGTAGTTGCATATGTCAAGGAGGTAATCAGAAGGCCCACAGTCATTGTTGGAAATTCTTTAGGTGGTTATGCAGCACTTGCAGCAGGGGCTGACCTCGGAGTTGATGCTGCAGGGGTTGTTTTATTAAATGCTGCTGGATATTTCAGTGATGAGAAAAAACCCCCAAAGACTCTTTTCTCGAAAGCTCGTCAATTTCTAGGAACGGGCTTATTAAAAGATCCATTAGTACAAAGATTGATCTTTGAGAATTTACGAAAGCCTTCCACTATTAGACGCACTCTGAATCAGGTTTATATCGATCAAACTAATGTTGATGATGATTTAGTAGAAGCTATTCGTAAGCCCTCCCTGGATCCAGGCGCTTTTCAAGTTTTTCGAAGTGTTTTCGATTCGAGAGGTCCACAAGGTCAACCTTTAGATGAATTATTTATTGAACTAAAGGCTCCTCTGCTCTTGCTTTGGGGGAGTAGAGACCCTTGGATGAATGCTGCAGGTAAGCGAGCAAGTTTTCTTCGTCATGCACCAACTGACACGACGGAAGTCGTTCTTGATGCAGGACATTGCCCACACGATGAAGTGCCTGAGCAGGTAAACAATGCCTTACTAGATTGGTTGAATAACCATTAAGGTTGTTTGCTAGAAGCGGCAATATTTTCTCTGGTTCTTAAAAAAAAAAATCATTCATGGCATTAACAAGAAAATCTGAACCCTATCCACATTGGGAGTATGTATATCCAGACAACGGTGACAGATTGCGTGTAGTCCCTGAACGAGGGGGCCTCGTTAGTGAATGGCGTTGTAATGATCGAGAAATGTTGTACTTTGATCGAAGTAGATTTTTAGAGCCCTGGCAGAGTATTCGTGGGGGCATCCCAATACTTTTTCCAATATGTGGCAATCTCCCTGGCAATACTTTGCCTTTGGCTGAGGGCAACACAACTCTTCCACAACATGGATTTGCAAGAGATTTGAAATGGGATTTATCTCAGTGTGATCAGGGCAATGGTATTCAGTTATTGCTTGAACAGAATAGTCATTCGCTTGCAGTATACCCCTTCCTTTTTACATTAGAGATTAGCTTTTATCTTTTAAAGAACTCGTTAGAAGTATCTATTTTATTAAGAAATACCGGCGATTCGGATATGCCTTTTAATTTCGGATTACATCCATATTTTTTAGTAGATGATCTTTCAAGGACTCGGATCGAAGGGCTTTCGAATAAATGTTTTGATCATATTCGCTCGGCTGAAGATTTAACTAATAATCAATTGTCTAACCTTTCTTCAGGTGTAGATTTCTTAACTCGTTCATCAAGTCGAGTCACTCTCTTTGATGATGCAGCTGGCACTGCTTTAGAAGTACATAACAAAGAGCCTATGGACTTAACAGTTATTTGGACAGATCCACCGCGTAAAATGGTCTGTATAGAACCATGGACTAGTCCTAGGAATTCTATGATTTCTGGAGATAGGAAGTTAGCCCTAGCTCCTGGTGAAGATGTAAACTTTAGCTGTAAGTTTTTACAAGTAACTTAGCCAGCGACGCCAGGTAATCTTCCTATGGCTATGAGTTCCTTAGGGTCAAATTGAATTTTGAGTGCTTGAATCAGCTGCTTTGATTCTGCATCTAACCAGCACAACAAAGGGCCGCCTTCTATATTTTTAGGTTGAACAAATATTGTTAGCAACCCTCCAAGCTCATGAACTTTATCCCTAAGTAGCTTTATTGTTTCTACACTTGTTTGACTTTCTGAATTGCTTTGCCATGTATCTCCTATCCCAACTCCTGCCGCGAAACGCAACCGCCAGTCTTTAATTGCAGATAGCTCTTGACTTTTTAGTAGCTTATGAACTTCTGACGGAGGCATCATTATTCTGGCTAACCAAGTAACTTCTTGAAGTGAATTTTTATTTGGAATATGTTCTGGTTGTGGTTCATTCCATTCAAGCATATTTATAGATATTTTCGTTTCTTCTGCAAGTCTAATTAGTCTGTTGGATTGTTCTTTTAATGAATTCATATTTACACTTGCTATACCTATTTCTAGCCCAATTTCATTCGATCTACTTTTAACCCAATCAATATATTCAGGAGAGAATGATGAACGAAGAAGTAAACGTCTCCAAGTTTCCAGTGAGTTAAGTTCTCCTTTCGCCTTGAGGCAGCAACGTGCTTGTCTTATGGGTTGCGTTCTTAACGTGATTTCAGTAATCATACCTAAACTCCCCCAGCTCCCACATAGCAATCGCATCAAGTCATAGCCCGCAACATTTTTTACAACACGTCCTCCTGCATGAGCTTCAATGCCATCACTTCGAAGCATCCCTATGCCAATTATTTGATCACGGACGCCTAAATATCTTTGACGCAAACTACTAGATAATCCTCGGGCGACTAACCCTCCAATAGTTCCTGCAGTAGATGTTTTTTGGTCAGCCTCAGTGCCCCATGGCCAGTCAACTGGAAGCCATTGAGATTCTTCGGATAGTTCAGCCTGAAGCTCTGCTAAAGACATTCCAGCTTGAACTGTAATTGTGAAATCATTTTTTGCAAAATCAATTATGTGATTTAGTTTTCTAACGCTTATGGGGTGAGATGTAGCTTGAAGAGGGGCCCCCCAGTTGAGACGACTTGTTCGACCACATGGGAACCAGGATTGACCTTCTTCATGAAAATCTTTTAAAAGAGTTGCAATGTCTTTTACATTCTTTGGTGCCAGTGCTCTGGCATGAAGTTGAGGAGAGTTGTTCACTGCACAATGAAGTTATGAAGATTGTTGTGCTCGATGATGACCCCACAGGCTCTCAGACTGTTCATGGCTGTTTGCTCTTGTTGAGTTGGGAGGTGAGTCTTCTAAGGAAGGGCTTGAGGGACCCTTCTCCGTTTTTGTTTGTGATTGCAAATACACGGGCTCTGATGCCTGAGGAGGCTTTGAGCAGAAATCGTTTGATTTGTAATTCACTTAAAAAGGCTATGGCTGCGGAGGGGATTAAGCAAAGGGATTTGATTTTTGTAAGTCGAGGCGATTCAACGCTTAGAGGCCATGGTTTTTTGGAGCCCAAGGTCATAGCAGAAGAATTGGGGCCATTCGATGCGACTATCCATGTGCCTGCTTTTTTAGAAGGTGGTCGAACTACTATCGATGGTGTTCATTTATTAAATGGTCAGCCAGTACATAACACAGTTTTTGCTCGTGATCGTCTCTTTGGCTACTCGACTAGTGATTTAGCGGCTTGGTTAGAGGAGAAGAGTAATGGTGCAATTCCTCAACAATCCGTGGTTCGAATATCTCTTGAACAGTTAGATGATGCTTCTACTAGTTCAGCAGGGCAGAAGAGGTTGGAAGAGTGGTTGAGTAAACTGAGAGATAATAAGCATGTAATAGTAGATGCTGAATATTCGCATCAATTGGATGCCTTAGGTACAGCAGTAAGGAAATTGATGGGACATAAGAAGTTTTTATTTCGTTCGGCTGCGAGTTTGCTTAATGGTCTTTCGAAGAAAAGATCTCGACTATTGAGTAAGGAATATTTGCGAGAATTGCGGGCTAGAGATTCATCTGGACATCCCTTGCCTGGGATTATCATGGTGGGTTCTCATGTGTCTCTTGCTGATGCTCAGATTCGGCGCTTGCTTGAAACACCTAATTGTGAAGGCCTTGAGCTTTCAGTTCGTGATATCGCAAGGTGCTTAGATCAAGCTTGCGCTAGAGATCAACTTCTTTCTGACTTGAAAAAACAATATCTTGACCAAGTGATCAAGATATTGGACATGGGGAAAACACCTGTCCTTTATACAACTCGTGGAGAAGTTGTGTTTAGTTCTATGGAATTAAGGATGGTATTTGGTCAAAAAATTGCTGAATTTATGGGACACTTGGCAGGAATATTGGCTCCAAAAATTGGTTACTTAATTAGTAAAGGTGGCATTACGACATTAACATTACTTTCACAAGGCCTGGAACTTAGCTCGGTATATTTAGAAGGGCAAATCCTGCCAGGTCTTTCGTTGGTAATGCCTTCTGAAGACAAGCTTCATAACTTGCCAGTGGTTACATTTCCTGGCAACTTGGGAGGCCCTGAGACACTTTTTGAGGCTTGGCTTCTAATTGATTCCCTGTGAATCTTTTAGTAGCTCCATAGGATGCTTTACTGTTAATTTACTATCTAAATGACACCTAAGTTGCAGTGTGCAGCCTATATTTGCACTAGCCACAATCTCGGCACCAGTTTTAGAGAGGTCGGCAGCTTTTATCTTGCCCAAATCGGCGGCTTCTTCTGGTCTTACAATGTTATAGATGCCTGCACTTCCGCAGCAAACACCGGCTTCTGTCGCTTCCTTCAAAAGTAGGTAAGGGATGTTTTTTAATAGATCACGTGGTTGATAGCTTATCCCTTGGCCATGAATCATATGACAGGCATCGTGATAGACAACCTCGCATGGATTTTGTTCACTAGATTCCTCCCCACCCTTATGTCTAAGAGGTTTTAAACTTGCAAGAAAACTGTGTGATAAACCTTTGCTAAATAGAAATTCATGAACGTCCATTACTGGCACTTTGAAATCGATTTCGTTGTTAAATAGTGCACCATAAGCCTTCATCGTATGGCCACACCCTGAAGCTGCAATTAAAATTGCATCTATTGATTTATCACCTTTAGCTAGCTCAGGTTCAATGCTAGAGGTGAAGCTTTGAACTAGCTTTGAGGCTAATTCTTTGGTCTGTTGTAAATCTCCCTGGTGATGAGTAACTGCACCACAACAGCCTTGGTTATGTGGAATAAGAACTTCGAACCCATTAGCTTGCAGCACTTCTAATGTCGCTTGGTTGACCTCAGGATCAAAACATCTTTGGACACAACCTAGAACTAGTCCAACACGTCCTCTGTAATCACCTTGGGCAGGATTGATTACTTGAAAGTTATCTATAAAGTTGTTTTTCTTTAGCTCAGGAAGAAGAGCTTCCATTGAGGCTATTTGGGGCCCAAGTAAATTTGTGAAACCAGATTTTTGAAATATTTTTTGTATTGGTTTTCCTGAATACAGGCGAATCACATTAAGAAGCTTTCTGAGCCTTTTGGGGTAGGGCAATATGTTTAGAAGGAGTTTCCGAAGAAAGTTGTCGCAAGGGCTACGAAGTCCTGCTTTATTTAGTTTTGGTCGAGTTTTTTCAATTAGTTCGTCATATCGCACGCCAGAGGGACATGCAGTGACACATGCGAAGCACCCCAGGCAAGTGTCAAAGTGACTAGCGATTGTTGGGTCTAGTTTGAGCTCCTCGTTTTGAATCGCTTTGAGCATGTGGATTCTGCCTCTTGGTGAATCCATTTCGGTACCTAATACTCTGTAGCTTGCACACGTGGGCAGGCAGAAGCCACAGTGGACACAAGGGTCTGTCGCATTCCCAACAGTTTTTAAAGTTTGGCCTTCACCAAGGCGTGACTTTTGACTCATAGGACTCACGGATTTATTTGTTGGGTCCACGCTTTTTTGATTTTGCCAAAGATTTTGATTCTCAAAAACGATCTATAACCGCTTTTGCGAATTCGCTGCATCTCAAAGGCTCAACTTTAGGTTCCATTAATCGAGCTAGATCGTAGGTCACTTTTTGATCTGAGATGGATTGACTAAGTCCTTTAGTAATCAGGTCAGCAGCTTCTTTCCATCCAAGGAATTCGAGCATCATTACTCCACTAAGGATGACTGAGCCAGGGTTAATGCGATCCAGCCCAGCATGTTTAGGAGCAGTTCCATGGGTTGCCTCAAATATGGCAGCATTGTCACCAATATTGGCCCCTGGTGCCATTCCCAACCCTCCCACAATTGCAGCAGCAGCATCAGAAATATAGTCACCATTAAGATTCAAAGTTGCCAGTATTGAATATTCCTGTGGACGAGTTTGTATTTGTTGAAAAATGCTATCAGCTATACGATCATCCACCATTACCATTTCACGCCATTTCCCATTTCCATGTGTGTTTCCTATGGATTTAATTACACTTTTAACTTCTAAGCATATTGCTTCTTTTTTTTCTTGTGTTAGGGATTCGTATCCAGGTTCAATCATCTGTCCGTTATTCTCAAGGCTAATGCTTGGATTCTTCTCGACATTATTTAGTATCCAACTCTCTCGTTCTGTAATGCAAAACTCCCTAAATTCGCTAGTGGCTAATTGGTAACCCCAGTCACGAAATGCGCCCTCTGTATATTTCATAATATTGCCTTTGTGAACAAGTGTCACATGGCGTTTATGCCCTTTGAGTCGCAATGCATGTTGAATAGCCTTTTTGATGTGTCGTTGACTGCCATGTTTACTGACTGGTTTGATGCCAATTCCTGCTTCCATTGGGATTTGTCGTTTGCCGAGCTTTCCATTCGCTGGAATAATTTCAGAATTAAGAAGGTTGCAAAGCTTTTGTCCTACCGGATCAGTGGCTTCCCACTCAATTCCCATATATATGTCCTCAGTGTTTTCTCTGTAGACAACTACATCTAGATCTTGAGGGCGTTTGTGCGGACTAGGAGTGCCGTTGTAATAACGGCAAGGTCGCACGCAAGAGTAAAGGTCAAAGATTTGTCGCAAGGCAACATTGAGTGAGCGAATGCCTCCACCAACTGGAGTGGTTAAAGGTCCTTTAATGGCGACGCCATAAGTTCTAATTGCTTGCAATGTATCTTCAGGGAGATATTGATAGGTTCCATAAAGGTCACAGGCTTCATCCCCTGCGTAAACCTTGAACCATTTGATTTGTCTGTGTTTTCCATAAGCCTTAGCCACTGCTGCATTTAATACGCTTTTTGTTGCAGGCCAGATGTCAACACCTGTTCCATCTCCTCTAATAAAGGGAATAATGGGATTGTTTGGGACAACTGGCTGTCCTTTTTCAAATCGGATCTGCTCACCTTCTGTTGGGGCAGTTAACTTTTGGAATTGGGCCATGAAATTCTGAGACTTCTGAGTTGCATCAAGTTGAGCTTATGACTCAGAGGTAGGTTTCCTCTAGGAATTTGCTCTCTCAATTTGAATTGGTAAGAATGTTTTGCTTTCGGATGATGCTTTCTCTGCCTAAAATCTAATGACAGATCCCTTGAATAAGCCAACTGTTGAGCCGCCTAAGGTTTGGGTGATTGCGGCTTGTTTCAATGAAGAAGCGGCGATCGTTCGCTTTATTGAACGTGTAGTTGCTTTAAATTGTGTTAGTCGTTTAGTTTTAGTAGACGACGGTTCGTCTGATAATACTGTTAATCAGATTCAACTTTGGCAGGAGAAATCAGAGCAGCCAGAGGCTTTTGGAAAAATCACCTTGATTGAGTTGACTAGAAATTTTGGGAAAGAGGCTGCAATGCTTGCTGGTTTAGATTATGCGCAGGATAATTGCGAGGCAGTGGTAATAATTGACTCTGACTTGCAGCATCCTCCAGAGTTGATTTTTGATATGGTTGAAGAATGGCAAAAGGGTGCTGAAATTGTTACTGCAGTTAGAGATGATAGAGATAAAGAGTCACCATTTAAAGTCGCTACAGCATCTTGGTTCTATAAAGTATTTAACAGGCTTGTTGATTCAATTCAATTAATTGAGGGTGCAGGGGATTACAGGTTGTTGAGTGCCCCAGTGATTAAGGCCCTTATTCAAATGAGAGAGTTTAGTCGTTTCTCTAAGGGACTAGTTCCTTGGACTGGATATAAAAGTGTTCAGCTTAGTTATATGAGAGAATCTAGGATGGGAGGACATACTTCTTGGAGTCCTTTGAAACTGTGGAGCTACGCTCTTGATGGCATATTTTCGTTTTCTGATATCCCACTTAAGGTATGGAGTTTGCTTGGAATAACTGTTTCAATGTGTAGTCTATTTTATGCTGGACTGATTATTATAAGAACCCTATCTGATGGGCCAGATCAGGGAGCTCCCGGTTATGCTTCTTTAATAGTTGCGATTTTATTTTTAGGTGGGGTTCAGCTCATAGGGATAGGTGTTTTAGGAGATTATATAGGCCGTATTTATCTAGATGCAAAGGCTAGACCTCATTATTTTATTAGGTCAATTCATGTTCAAGAATGATCTAGCTTCTATTAAATTCTTTTAGTGATAACCACTCCTTCCTTCTCCATTCAGATGAAAAGAAATCTTGGGAAAGATAGAATCCTTTTGTTTTCAAATCATTTTCTTTTCTGTTTAAATTAGTGGATGGGTGAGCCAGCAACAACGGAGCAGTTAGTTGTTTCCCCTGAGAGAAAAACCTGAGTTCTCTCCAGGCTCTACTTAGAGTCTTATCGGCCATTCTTCCAGTGCAAAGAACTCCGGCGAAGGCAATATTTGTCTCTAACTCTGCTTTTTTTATCTTTGACTTAGCAAGTATCGTAAGTGCTTGGAGTATTATCCATTTCAACCATCCACCATTGGCAAATATAAACGCTAAGTCTTTTAAGGGAATTCCCTGAGGCCATGGCTCTGATGTTGTGCGTATCCAATGTATGCCTAACTCATGTGCATTTTGTAGAAGAATATTTAGAACAATTGGTGTCAGATGAATGTGTTGATGACCATCTAATTTTATCTGTTTCTGATGAGTTAGTTGCTTGAAAGTATTGATTTGAGCTTTAAGTTCCTGGGTTAGCTGAAGTTCTATTGCTTGTCGTTTTTTTGACTGCTTAGGCAATATTGATAACCACATCAATTTAGCAAAAGATGTATTTAGATAACCTTCTTTATTTATTAAATCTAAGATTTCTTCTTTAGCAGATATTGTTGGACCTTCTGTTAGGCATATGTGCAGATGGAGCTCAAGCCGAGTGTCATAATTGAATTGTTCAATAGCATCTTTAACCGAAGGTCCATTTACAAGTAAGCTGGCACTATCTAGGTGCCCAGATTTTGCAAGGGAAAATATTGCTTCATTTGTAGCAGTATTTAGCCCAAGATCGTCAGCATGTATTCTTGGTGAGACATCGCTAATCCTTCTGCGCCTTTTACTAAAATTTGCGGCTTTATTCCATATTAATGCATTTAAAACTGTTGGGGTTAATACAAGAATTACTTTTGTCATTGGCAAGTCTTGCCAATGACTTAGTGCGATTGGGAGCAATGCACTTACCGTCGAATTGATACAAAATTGAAAAATTAACCACCTACGTGCGAATTGTCTCCCAGATGTCTCCTCTTGATATGTGTAGATCGCATGACCTATGTAGCTGGTGACAGAAGCAGCTACAAATGCAGTTAGATTACTTGCCCAGAATGGTAGGAAGTGAGTTAGAAACTCTAGGCAAATTGCATGAGTTGTTGCTGCCCCTAGCCCTACTACTGCATAGCGTCTTAAACGTTTCGAGAGATTGGTGATTTTCATTCTTCTAAGAAATTCTTGTTTTCTGAAAGATTGACATCTAAGTTGCAGGTGGTTAAAGAGATCACTAGGTGTGCGTAAAAAGGTGGTTGTAAATGCCCTTTAAAGCTAATTGCATGTCATCTTCATCCAGTAATGGTGTTACTAGGAGGTTGAGTTGAACGCTGCTGATCAAGCTCATAGTTTTGATTTTGCTAATGCGATTGCCTCGGTAGGCACACTGGTTAGGCAACATTTCCCTGCCGCGTCAGCGAATCTGAAGCCTTGGCGAGATGATCCTGAAACTCGTAGGTGGTCTGAGAGCGAGACATTGGATTTGGCCTTTCATTTCCCAGGGTGGACTCCAAGATTGCAGTGTCGCAGTCTCTTATTACAACTCAGAATGAGTAGTGATGAGTCTGAACTGCCTCCTCATCTTGTAGGTGTTGTGATCAGAGGTATGACATATGAAGGAGAGCGATGGCGTTTAATTACTGCTGGTGACTGGTGCCCTAGGGGCTCTCATTTGCCTCAGATTGAACAAATAGATCATTTACATGAGATTTGTCGTGACTTGTTCTCCTTATTCCCCTACCGTGATTCATGCTTGGAAGCTTCTTAAGCTTTCTAGTTCAGACGTATTTGGTTTTTCTCTCTCCATTTTTCCTATCGCATTCTTTTAAATGTCTTTAGCCCTAGCCAGGCAACTGAGAGAAGGTACGAAGAAAGCCCACACGATGGCTGAAAATACAGGCTTTGTGAGCTGCTTCCTTAAAGGGGTGGTCGATAAGACCAGTTATCGCAATTTGGTTGCAGATTTGTTTTTCGTTTATTCAGCAATGGAGGAAGAAATTGGGCGATTGACAGCAGCTGATCATCCTGTAATTAGCTCCATTAGTTTTCCTGAGCTCAATCGTCGTGAATCTTTGGAATTGGATTTGGCTTTTTATTTTGGAAGTCATTGGCTAGAGGCTGTCAGGCCAACAAGCGCCGCTCAGTCATATGTAGATCGAATACATCAAATTGCAAGTGAGTGTCCTGAGTTGTTAGTTGGACATCACTACACCAGGTATATCGGGGATCTGTCTGGGGGGCAGATACTTAAGAAGATTGCTCAAAAGGCAATGAATCTTGATGAGCATGATGGTTTGCGTTTTTATGAGTTTGATCTGATAGAAGATGAAAAAGCATTTAAACTTAAATACAGTGCAACTTTGAATAACCTGCCTATTGATCAACAAATGGCTGATTCAATCGTTGAAGAGGCAAACAAGGCTTTCCAATGCAATATGGCTATGTTCCAAGAGCTAGAAGGCAGTCTGATTGCAGCAATTGGAAAAGTTTTGTATGGCTTCCTTACACGTAACAAACGCCTTGGGAGTACTGAAATCACTAACAATTAGTAATTTTGGGACTATTTTTTGCAAATCTTGTGGCTAAGTTTTACAGATTCTTGTTATATAGCCTTTACTTGAGGTTACCCCTTGCTAAGTAGAGAGTGATTGATGTTCGACCCTTTACTAGAGGAATTAAATGAAAGCATCCTTTCTAGAGGAGGAATAGAGGCGAAAATTCCCTCTGACCTTGCTGAAGGCTTCTCCGTTAAAGGTAAGGCTTTTATAAAGAGTTGGCTGTGGCAAGCCCCAGGGTTTCGAAGGTGGCGCGTAACGAGAATGGACGCTGGAGAGAACCTCCAAGTACTTAATTCGGTTGCTTACCCTGAGTACAAATGTGATCAACCTCTTTTAGGCATAGATCTTTTGTGGTTTGGTACAAAGCGCAAGTTGGTAGCAGTGCTTGATTTTCAACCATTAACCCAAGATAAGGATTATTTGGATCGTTACTATGATGGTCTCAAGTCTATTCATGGACGTTTCCCGGAGTTGGGCGGGAATGAAATAATGCGTTCTTTTGACCCTCATCAATACTTTTCCCCCTGGTTGCTTTTTTATAGGGGGAATAGTCAGTCAGCCATCAATTCTTTGAAGAGTGCTTTTACCGCCTTTCTTGATTGTTATTGGATGTTGAACCAACTAACGTTGAGGAAGCCTTCGGGGTTTTCTCCGGAAGAAGTAAAGAACCTTCATATCGCATATGACATTTATAGTGCTGAACGAGACCCTGCTCATCACTTGTTTGCTGGTTATTTTGGACAGGCTTGGGCCAATCGTTTTGTGAGTGAGTTTTTATTTCCCTATAGCTCAATAACCCAAAATGTAACTACAGCCTTAGACTTTCCCTCTGAATGAACTTAAAGCGCCAAAATAGTTTAGACCCAGTAAAAATTTCCAATTGGAAGTGGGCTCCATTTCTAGATTTGGCTATAAAGGAATTCACTTCTTTGGAAGTTAAACCATATCTAATAGAAGAAGATTTTCTTGAAAAGACAAGTTCTTATGGTTCAAGGGCAAAGCCTTCACAAGTACATATGTCTACTTGGGGTTGCCAAACCAGGAAATTACGTCTGGTTCGCGCAGCTTGCTTGAATGCTGGGAACTCAACTTCAGTTCTTAACTTGGTTGCTAGTCCTTTTTCGACTTTTAACTTGCCTTTCTTTGGCGCTGATTTTGTCACTCTTCCATCAGGACATCTTTTGGCACTTGATCTACAGCCTGCATTGCGGAATGAATGTTTTCATACTGATGCTGTTTGGGAACGTTTGCTTCCTATTTATGATTTTTGGCGAAAAAACTTACCAGAAGGTGGCGCAATACCTGAATCTGCTAAGCCTTATTTCTCTCCAGGATTTTTATGGTCTCGCTTACCTCTAGACTCTGAGAGTGATAGGATTATAAAAAATATTTTGCTTCCAGCCTTTCATGATTACCTGAACCTTTATTTGGATCTTGTTAATGGTGCACTAGAAGTTGATAATAGCATGTCAAATAAAATTAGTATAGGGCAGAAAAATTACTTCAACTATCGAGCGATAAATGATCCTGCAAGAGGAATGCTGACACGTTTTTATGGAAGAGAGTGGACTGAGAAATATATTCACGACGTTTTATTTAATATTTAAGCCTCCGGAGTAATGATGATTTCTGGATAAAAAACACTTTAGGCTCTATCATCTGGGAAATCTACCTTAAGCAAAATTATTTGCTTAACTTTGTCTAGGTATGGTCAAAAGACTGCTTTTCGTCTGTTTGGGTAATATTTGCAGGTCTCCTGCAGCAGAAGCTGTCTTCCTGCATTTGATTAATAGCAAAGGCCTGGCTAAGGATTTCGAAGTTGATTCTGCTGGGACAGGTGGCTGGCATGTTGGAAGGCCCGCGGACTCGAGAATGTTGATGGCTGCTAACCGCAGAGGAATTGAAATCAGAAGTCTTGCTCGCAGGATTGATGTAGAAGATTTCAGAGAGTTCGACCTCATTCTTACTATGGATCAGGATAATTACGATGCTGTACAGGCATTAAGCAAAAAGGCTGGGACCGCTTCAACCGCAACAATTAAGCCAATTTTGAGTTATTTAAGTAAAGGTGAATTACTCGAGGTCCCAGATCCTTATTATGGAGGGGAGGACGGATTTGAAAAAGTTTTAGATTTATTGGAGGATGCATGTAAGGAGTTGATTGTAGAACTTAGTTCTTCCTAATAGGCCAAACTTCCTCAGGAATTCTTTGGTGAAATAGATCAGTTATGTCTTCAACCACCTCATCAATATTTTTGCCATCAGTAATAATTTCAATTGCATCTTTGGCTTTAATAAGAGGAGCGATTTCTCTGGAACTATCAAGATGATCACGTTCCTTAATTTGTGCCTCGAGTTGACTTAAAGAAGGCACTTTGAAGCCCTTTTGCTTTAAGTCGAATGCTCTTCGTTTTGCGCGCTCTTTTGAACTGGCAGTTAGAAATATTTTTAACTCAGCTTTTGGGAAGACCGCAGTCCCAATATCCCTACCCTCAGCAATAAGCCCTCCACTATTACCCATTTGTTTTTGCTGATTTGTAAGAGCATTCCTGACAGATTCTAGGGAGGCTATTTTTGAAACCAATGCAGTTACTTTTTGTGAGCGAATGATCTCAGTTACATCTTGATTGTTGACCCTTACCCTTGTAAGAGAAGAGTCGGAGTTGTCTAGCTCTAGATCTAATTTAGAAAGCAATTTATCTACTTCTTGCTCATTGTCAATATTCACTTGCTTGTTGAACATTAACCAAGTAACTGCTCTATACATTGCACCAGTATCTATGTACAACAGCCCAAGTTTCTTTGCTAAAGCACGTGTGACTGTGCTTTTGCCAGCGCCTGCAGGACCGTCAATGGCAATAATTGGCTTGCGTGTCATTAGGAATGCGTGATCGATAAGACGGGTTTCTCCGCAGCGGACTGCTGCTGCTAAAAGAGAGAGCTCTCCAGAGGGGTTGGTTGGTTTAAGGAGGTATGGATCAACTGTTTGCAAATATTCGACCTCAAGGCCACTTTCTTGCAACATGAAGTTTATGTCAATCAGGTTAATCTCTTTAGTTTTCTGATAAAGATCTGAAGCTTTTTTAAGCAATTTAGGCAATTTTCTTGCTTGGCTTCTTTGGAATGTAGTTAATTGCCGGTTCCTCGAGCTAAATGCAAGTCCATCTTGGTCACGAACTGTGGAGACACTGATTACACGAACAGATAGACTTAGTCTTTTAATGAGACTTTTTATTATCATTAATTGTTGCCAGTCTTTTTCGCCAAGTATTAAAGTCTTTGGTTTGATCAGCATTAGTAGGCGATTTATTATTGTAACTACACCATCAAAATGTCCTGGGCGAGTTCTGCCACACAGCTCTTTTTGAAGTTCTTCGTCGGCTTTAATAATATAGCTTTCGGGGTCTTCAGAAAAGATCTCTTTGACTGTTGGAGCCCATATCGCAGAGGCTCCTGAAGAGACAGCTAATTCATAGTCATTTGCCAAGTCACGTGGGTATCTTTCAAAATCTTCATTAGGGCCAAACTGCAGAGGATTGACAAAAATGCTTACTAAAACATTGCCTGGTCTTTTTTGGGTAAGTGCTTTGGCAGTTGCAATTAATGATGCATGCCCCTTGTGTAGGCCTCCCATTGTGGGGACAAAGTTAATTGGACTACCTTGTTGTTTTTGCCAGAGCCTTAATTCTTCTTGGGTTTTGAGGATCGGATAGCCCATCATAATTTTTTAGTATGACAGCCGTCTATGTCTTTATAGATCGCGAGGTTGTCTATGAGATTCAGGAACTAGTGCTTTTTATCCAATAAGCAAATACCTTTAGGTGATATGCAAGTTTTGGGGTCGGTAGAACCTATGGACTACAAGACCTCTGGGGTTGATGTAGAAGGTGGAAGGGAGTTTATTGAACGAATACGTTCAAGTGTTGAGAGCACGCATCGCTCTGAAGTGATTGGGGGGCTTGGAGGTTTTGGTGGCTTGATCAGATTGCCAAGTGGGGTAAAGAATCCATTATTGGTCGCAGGAACAGATGGTGTTGGTACCAAACTTGAGCTCGCTCAGGAACATAAATTTCATCAAGGGGTTGGGATCGATTTGGTGGCGATGTGTGTGAATGATGTGATAACAACAGGGGCTCAGCCTCTGTTCTTTCTTGATTACATTGCTACTGGCAAGCTTGGCCCTCTTGAGATGGCCGAAGTTGTGGATGGGATTGCTGAAGGATGCAGGTTGAGCAGATGTGCTCTTTTGGGGGGCGAAACAGCCGAGATGCCAGGGTTTTATCCTGCTGGTAGATATGATTTAGCGGGTTTTTGTGTCGGAGTGGTTGAAGAAGAAGAGATTATTGATGGTCGAACTGTGAAAACTGGAGATCAAATAGTTGGTGTCGCTAGTAGTGGGGTGCATAGCAATGGATTTAGTTTAGTTAGAAAAGTCTTGGAGATCGCTCATGCGAATGAAAAAACTTGTTTTGGAACTCATAACAGTCCTTTAATTGAGACTTTGCTGGAGCCCACAACAATTTATTTTGAGTTGGTTAGATCCTTTTTAGATAACAAAATTCCACTGAAGGCAATTGCACATATAACCGGAGGAGGTTTGCCTGAAAATCTTCCTAGGTGTTTACCTGATCATTTGGTCCCCTTTGTGGATTTGAGCAGTTGGCCGAGACCAGAGCTGTTTCAGTGGCTTCAAGACACAGGGGAAATTCCTGAGAGGGACATGTGCCATACCTTTAACCTTGGAGTTGGCTTGTGTTTGGTTGTAGCCCCAGAGCTTGCTGAAGATGTCATTCACCTTTGCAGTAGTAACGGACTAGCTGCTCGACTCATAGGTGAAGTGGAATCTCTGAATGCTTCAGAACCCAGACTTTTGAGGGGTCTTCCTAATTAAACGTTTCATTAGTGGTTTGCTTGGGTGGATTACTTCGGAGTAGTACGACGTGGTAATTCGTTTTACATTCTTCCTTCGATGCCTTTATCATTGAGATATGCAAACCGAAATTTTTCGGTAGCTGCGTAGTTAGATCTCGATTAATTCGATTCGATGCCTTTTGATACTCCACAGCGTTTAACGCGTAGGCGTAGTTCTGCAGGACCAGTGCCCCCACGCAGACCCCTTGGCAATTCAAGCGATCCAAGCTTGTCTCATCGCCAAGGACCTCGACCAACTTTTCTGACTCTTCGAGATCATGGAAAGGTTTACGTCGCTGATATGCCCAATTTGTCTGATGGGCAGTTGGCCCATGTTGGGAAGGAAGCGCAGGAAGTTTTGGAAAGCCTAGAAAGGCGTATTACTGATCTAGAAAGAGAATTAGGTAATGGTCTTGGAGATAGTGACACTTTTATTAAGGCTTCTACAAAACGCGACGTAACTAGGCGGTTCATTCGAGCTATTCAGGATGAACAGGAACATCGCAGGAATAATCCGGCATTAAGAGATGCCGCTACTGAATCATTGCCAAGGACTTTTCTTGAAGTTGCAAGACACCGACTCCCAGGAGCTACATTTGATTCCCTTTTGAGAGAGGCATTGGCAGCATGTTCTCCAGAAGAACCTCCAGAGGCATCAACACAGCCACCGCAGCCAACCAACAAACAGCCTGTGCCTCCAGTCAAGGTTGTACCAATACGCTCTTCCTCTGCAGCAGCAAATAGTATGCCAGTTGTGGTTAGCCCTGATCCAAACCTCAAGGATTCAACAAGTGCTTGAATTGGGAATTGTTTGGTATCCCAAGGTTAATTTGGAGTAGTTAGTATGTTTTGGACTATTTAATGCAAAAAGACTTGCAAAGCTTTGGCCTTATGTCAAAAAAAATAGAAGATAAGTCCAATCAATATATAGAACCATTAATTATAAAAGAAAAACTATTATGTAAATATTGTAAGCGTACGGCATATAATAATATCCATTGTCTAGGGATTTGTGTTGAGGAAAGTGGATATTAGTTTGTTAATTGTTTCATGAAAGAGGCGAATTAACTTCATTTATAGGCTGTATTAATGGGCTAAAATATAATTAATTAAATTATTTGGCATCTAATTGTTGGCCATTCATATTTCAGGTTTGTTTGGGGGTCCAATGTTCGCATTTGATCCCTTTTAGTACTTCTGCAGGTACTGCGACACACCACACTCTGCAAAACCCTCCATCCAAAGGGCAGCCAGTGAAATTTTTGCAGTTTGAGCAGCGAGGAAGATGAAAGGACATGTATTTCAATATGCACACTCAATACTTTTCTATTCGCAAGTGGCGGTGTTGTGAGTAAGTAAAAATCCCTATTTAGGTATATGGATTTAGTTCGAAAATACTAGGTTTTAAAACATTACGATTTCCTCAGTGAGTCCTTTATTGACAACGTCTCTGCGTTCCATTAACTGTTTTTTTTCATAGTAAAAAGAGGTAGTTTAAGCTAGTGTTTGATTTTAGGATATGGAGAAGCGTTTCAGGAGTTCTAAAAACTTTTTTGCAGCCAGCCATTCCTTTATGGCGAGAGCGAGGAAACGGTCTGTGGGTTATGCCCGTATTGGGATCGATGATGTTGACGCCCAGCTGCAAGTTGCTGAGTTGAGGGCTGCCGGTTGCAAATATGTAGTCCAAGAATTGAGTAGCAGAGAGGATGGTCTCCCAGGAATTCGTTTAGAAGAAGTAGTCTGTTCCTTGGGCCAGGCCGATCAGCTGGTTGTGACGAAAATAAGTCGATTAGGCTTGAAGAAGATCGAACTTCTTTGGTTCCTTAGGGATCTTGAAAGTCAAGGCAAGCATCTCAAAACACTGGATGGATTTCTTGATACAAAGCTTTTAGAGGGATTCGCTGTCCCCATGCTTGGTTTATTGATTGGATGTAGTGATTTAGAACAGTCTTTAAATAAAGAACAAGCAATTGAGAATATTCATCTTCGACGGATTCAAGGGGGAAATATAAATATGGGAGGTCGACCAAAGACAAGTGCAATAAAGGAAGCGTTGGTCTTGCGACTAAGAGGTGAGGGATGTTCCTATAGATCAATAAGAGAGCAAACCGGCCTTGCTCTATCGACAATCCGCAGGATCATTGTGAGTAGTTAGGCTTTGGTTATGAATGATGAAAACTGGAAAGAAGAGTACAAAAAACTTAAATCTCTTAGGCCTTACCAAATAAAGTTGCTTGAGGAAGGCGCAACTAGCCTTTCCCAGGCTTGGCTTTTGAACAGCATGTGGTGTGAATGGAAGGAGATAAAGGCTATGACGGAGACTAATTTGCCTTCTATTGAGGTCTTCTCGGTTGGGACCCCTATGGATCCCTGGGAGGGCTGAAAGCTAAATGGATATAAATTTAGAGTAATACTCATGGACTATAAGATTGTCTTAAAGCCGTTTGGTGTTTATTTCTTTGCTAACTTTCAAATGAACAATTATCGGTAACTAAATTGACTAAAATTAAAGCAATACAAGACTTTATCTCTCAGACTTCTCCTCTGTACGATTACTGGTGTTCTGCTCAGGATGCAAACGATGAGAAAAAACGGTTGTTAAAGTCTAATACAAAGTCTCCCGCTGCTTATCTTTTTCAAGAAGAGCCTTATAAGTGGGAAAATTTATATCAGTGCATTGCAAGGGAGGTCTTGAAAGGTGATTTGTCTTCAATTAAGGGCATGAAAATTCTTCTTGGAAGTATAACTTTTGAGGAGAGAGAGAGGTTGTTAAAACGGTTCTCAGAGAGAGATCTTTTTGATCAAGATACTATTAACCTGTTTCGTGCCGAGGAAAACCTGCCTGTTGTTCCAAGGAAAAATCGCTTTAGATTCTTTAGAGTTCTACTTTCCATCTTCTTTAACCCTTATAATATAGAAATTAAGGGAAGGAAAAAGCACTTATATGAATATACAGGACATCTTGTTTTGACCTTGAGGAAACCTTTCTCGTAATAATTACTTGCTATTGTGCTCATATTTAGAATATTTTGCCTTTAAGTAATGAATGTCTATAAGCCCCTTTTTTCATTCTTCTTTATTTAAGTTGCTTAGACCAATCGAGTCACGCCTCTTATTTCTCTAATGTGGTCCGTATGGAAAGGTAAGAAGGCGGCACCCAGATTCGAACTGGGGATAAAGGATTTGCAATCCTCTGCCTTACCACTTGGCCATGCCGCCGCTCGGGATTTTGAATTCCCCTCTGCGGATCGTATCAGTGAAGGTATGCCACAACTGTTAGTTGTCAGCAATGGCCATGGTGAAGATTTGATCTCTTTAAGAGTTTTAGAGGCTCTTCACAGTATTCATCCCTGGCTATCTCTAAAGGCTTTGCCTCTGGTTGGGGAAGGGAAAGCTTTTGATAAGGCTGTAGCAGAAGGTTGGTTAAAGGTTTTAGGTGCTGCTCGCAATTTGCCTAGTGGAGGCTTTAGTAATCAGAGTTTAAGAGGATTGGTTTCTGATTTGGCGGCTGGATTAATAGGAACTACCTGGCGACAGTGGAAATCAGTTCGATTTGCGGCAAAAGAAGGACATCATGTGCTTGCAGTGGGTGATTTGCTCCCACTTTTTTTTGCTTGGAGTAGTGGAGCTCACTTTGGTTTTATTGGTACACCTAAAAGCGATTACACATGGCGCAGTGGACCTGGTCATGCTCTGAGCGATTTATATCATTTTTGGAAGGGAAGTGAATGGGATCCTTGGGAGTGGAGTTTGTTGCGCTCAGCCCGGTGCAAGATGGTCGCGGTTAGAGATCCTTTGACTGCACGTGGCTTGAGAAGGCATGGGGTATCAGCGAGGGCGCCAGGGAATCCAATGATGGATGGGTTAGATGTCACTCCCACGCCTGAATCTTTGGCAGGGTTTAGGCGCTTAATTTTGCTTTGTGGAAGTCGAATGCCAGAAGCATCAAGGAATTTTGAATGTTTACTTGACGTGATAGGGCGACTGAATTTCGAGACCCCTCTTGCAGTCTTTATTCCTCTTAGCTCCCAGCCTTCAGTAGATCAATTAGCACCATCTTTGATTTCGGCTGGTTTTAGTCCTTCAGATTTTGACGACCATGGCTTAGAAGCGCAGGCTTGTTGGGTTAAAGATAAGAATTTTCTTTTCTTGGCTCAAGGAAAATTTGCGCGTTGGGCGTCTTGGGCAGAAATTGGTCTTGCAAATGCAGGAACAGCTACAGAGCAACTCGTTGGTTTAGGGGTGCCTGCACTCTCCTTGCCAGGGGAAGGCCCTCAGTTCAAGATGGGTTTTGCTCGTCGCCAAAGTCGGCTTCTTGGTGGAGCCGTGACTCCTTGTACTACTAAAGGTTTGATGGCGAGGGCCCTAAAAAGATTGCTCGCAGATCAGTCACTACGTACTCGATTAAGTATTTTGGGTATGCGACGCATGGGTGCATCAGGCGCAAGTGCTGCCTTGGCAGGTTTAATTTCTCAATTGCTACTAAGTTGTGAGACTGAACATTAGGTGCTTTGCTCCTATCAGATTAATGCTAAAGAACTAAAGGTTTTTATTCATGGCTATTATTGAAGATCATGCTTATTTAAAAATTTGTGCCTCGTTAGCGAGTTGCTTAAGTATTAGCTTGGCTGCAGCAAGAAAAAAAGTAGAGCTTGCCTCTGCTAAAGCTGGTGTCCGAGATTTAGCTTCTCGTAAAAAGATTGCCGAAGACCTTTTAAATCATGCTAAAACCTTATCTTTAGAGCAGTCCAATTCACCATCCAAATCATTAGACCGTTTATTGGAGGCATTGGCTGAGGACGAGAACTTTATGATTGAAGACTGACAACTGCTAGTGCTCAAATGTATTTGTAAAGCGTAATATATCGAGCTCTGCTATTACTGGGATACACTTAAAACATCGTTTTGCAAGCTCGTAGCGACCTTCCCTAAGGAGCATTGATTCAAGCCGTTCTTTTGCTTTAAGTAGATATCTTGTGTCATTGGCTGCATATAAAAGTTGTTTGTCCGTAAGACCACCATGGTTGCCCCAGTCGCTACTTTGGGCTTGTTTGTCAAGTTCAATGCCAACAAGTTCTAGTATTAAATCCTTAAGGCCATGCCGAGGCGTATAGGTTCTTGCAAGTTTGCTGGCTATTTTAGTGCAGAAGAGAGGACTTGTTTTAATATTTAGACCATTAAGTATTGCGGCAAAATCAAATCGAGCGAAGTGGAAAACCTTCTCAATAGATTGACTCTCTAAAAGCTCTTTCAGCTTAGGCGCAGATTTTTGCCCAATGGCAATTCTGACACATGCAACTTGATCTGATGGGTCGCAAATCTGAACTAAGCAGATTCTATCTCTTCCGTGAATCAGCCCCATGGCTTCGGTGTCTATAGCTAGTGCGGAGGCTTTGCGATAGTTTTCAAGCCAAGTATCATCAAGGTCCCCATCAAAGATTGCAAATTCCTTAGGCCTAGTAGGGGGATTCTTCATTTTTCAAAGAGGTTCCGCGGAGAAGTTTGCCTTGACAAGCCAATAATTGTCTAGTCCTGGATGAACCAGGTAATGCTTTAGAAAGAATACTATTCATATTGAAACCAGTTTTGATTATTCCTTGTAAATGAACCTTTCGCTTTGTGTTTTGTTTAAGCTAGTTGTTGGGTGAGCTTTGTTTAGCTTGGGTAACTTTGCTCAAGCAAATAGCGTAAGGCCCTCAAAAATCCTTCTGCGTTCAGGTTTATTTTTCAAGGGTTGATAAACCGTTGGAGCATCTGGATGCATATCATTTTCATTATTGGGAATGTCCAAAGTTTTTACTTCAACGCTTTTGCTCACAGTCTTGCTTGCTATAGGACTGGTTTTTTTCTTGCGTGCGGCAAGTAAAGATAGAACCACTGTTGTTGATGTGCATTCTCCTAGGCCTCCTCTAGAAGTTTTAAAAGGGGTAAGCCTTTGGTTGGAAGAACGAGGGTGGCAGAGAGACGGCGGAGATTTAGAGCGGCAGTTGTTGCGTTTTAAGGGCAATGTCGATTCGAGTAGGCCTTTGGCATTCTTTTTGTCATTACTAGGAGGCCTTGGAGCTGCTTGTCTTGGTTTAGTTCTTAGGCAGTTGTATCCATGGTTGGGTTGGTGGCCTCTCTTGCTTGCTGCTTTTGGTGCACCATTGGCAGGCTTTATTTATAGGACTCGTGCTAGTCGTGAAGAGATTGTTGAGTTGAGATTAATGAAGGGTTTAGATAATGGAAGCAGTACCTTGCGGTTAAGAGCCCATCGAGATGAGTTGATTGCTATGGAGCTCGAGCTTGCAGACAAGTTGGAATTGGCTAGTGATGGTTCACTACTGTCTTCGCCTATCTGAGTAATTAGATGGCGCATTGTGGGTTTTTATATAGGACTCCTAAGCTTTTTTTGGGCGCGTTTTTTATTGGATTAAGTACCTGTGCGTTTGTTTTACCTGCTAAAGGCCCTAAGCCCCCAGAGAGTAAACATCCTTTAACAGGTTCATTTGTTAATTTAAAAGCAGAATGGATTGGCAATATTGAGCTTCCCAGGTCAACCTCAATATTGTGTTTGGCAGGTCATGCAGATTCACAGGGAATAGATGGCGCTGGTACTCCAGGAGAGGCAGTTGATTTGTTTAATGCCTCTCCCATGGATTCCACAATGCGAGATGAGCTTTATTGGAATTTGAGAGTTTGCGAAGCTTTAGTGAAGTTGGGACGCAAAAAAGGATTAAATATAAGTTTTTATGACCCTAAATCCCGGCAAATTGTTGATGAAAATGATCCTCGAACTAATTGGTCAGTAGGTTCAAAATTTGCACAAAAAGGTGGATATGTTTTTGAAATACATTTTGATGCTTATCGGCATCATGGTTATGGATCTGGTTTGATTCCAGCTATATCAAGACCTCTAAATAGAATCGATGAGAGTCTTGCAAGAAGCTTTGGTCGCTATCCGAAATTATTTCGAGGAGGTCTTGGTGGGCCTAAGCGCAATATTGGAATTCTTGAAGTTGGGAAGCTTGAGGGGGTGTTGGAAAGAAGTCTCCGTAACCCAAGCTCAAGAGAAATCACGCTAAATGCTATTGCAATGCGTATTTTGATTGCTGTGATGGAAGGATTGCCTGTAGAAGAAGTTTCTAGTCAATAGCTTCAAAAGGCCGACAATGCTCAGCAAGAGAAGTGTCCCCCAGCCAGTCTTGAGGTTTGGTGAATAGTTTTGTAAGTAATTCTTCTCGGGAACCTTCAGGTGGTTGGTAGCCATATTCCCATCTTGCAAGTGGGGGTAAGGACATCAGAATTGATTCCGTTCTTCCGTTGGTTTGCAACCCAAAAATAGTGCCCCTATCCCATACGAGATTGAACTCCACGTAACGTCCTCTTCGGTAAAGCTGGAATTCGCGTTCTCTATTCCCAAAATTTTTATTTTGACGTTTTTCAATAATTGGTAGATATGCAGGAAGAAAGGCTTTCCCACAGGCTTCTGCTAATTGAAATAACTGATCCCAAGTTTTAGTTGATGTACCTATTTCCTGAGAGGCTTTTGAGGCAGGCCCATTGGGACTTTGGCCTTTATATAAACCCCCAGAGCCATCTTGATAGTCGTAAAAGATCCCTCCAATTCCTCTAGTTTCTTGTCGGTGTTTTAAGAAAAAGTATTCATCGCACCAGAGCTTAAAAACTTTATGAAGTTCTGGGCTTACAGAGTTGCAAGCTTTTTGATGTTCTCTATGAAAATGGCGAGCGTCTTCTAAATAGGGGTAATAAGGAGTGAGGTCTGCGCCCCCTCCAAACCACCAAACAGGACCAGCTTCGAAATAACGGTAATTGAGGTGGACGGTTGGTATATAAGGGTTGCGGGGATGCAAAACCATTGATGTACCCGTAGCGAACCATGGATGGCCTTTAGCTTCTGGTCTTTGATTAATGATTGATGGTGGCAACTCTTTCCCATGTACCTCAGAAAAGTTGACTCCACCTTGTTCAAAGATTTTCCCTTCAGTCATTACTCGAGATCTACCACCACCTCCTTCAGGGCGTTCCCAAGATTCCTCCTGAAACTTTCCTAGACCATCAATTTTTTCTAGTCCTTCACAGATCTCATCCTGGAGGTTTAGGACTAGTGAGCGCGCTTTTTCTCGTGAATCTGAGGGTGGCATTGAAGTCATTTTTGGCGGTCTTGGCTGAAGTCTTTTCACCAGTGAGGTGGCTAGGAGTGTCCGTTAACAGGCCCAAAAACAAACCACCTTTTATAAACTTTATAGGGATGCGCTTTTGCTTTTTTAAAACTCTGGAAGTAGTTACGCTCTGAATTATGTTCAATTAATTGGACCAGCCTCGTAGGATCTAACTCGTATTTAATGCCAGTTATGACCCTTGCCGACCAGGCGAAAGTAGGCCTAGATCGTATTAAAGACTCCGGTAGCGGTAGATCAGTGCTTGAACTGGGATGGGTTGATCAGATCAGAGTGGACCCCCCACGAGCAATAGTTCGGCTAACTCTGCCAAATTTTGCACTAAGTCAAAGAGATCGTCTTGCTAGGGAAGTAAGAACCTTTTTGGCTGATTTGGACGGCATTAGTGAAGTTCAAATTGAGCTGGGTGATTCAAGTACTCCAAGTGAGGGTCAAATAGGAAGTGCAGGCCATGGGCAAGTTGCTGAAAGACAAGCTATTAAGGGTGTAAAAAATGTAATTGCTATTAGCAGTGGGAAAGGTGGAGTTGGTAAGAGCACTGTTGCTGTAAATCTTGCTTGTGCCTTAGTTAATCAAGGGCTCAAAGTTGGTTTGCTTGATGCTGATATCTATGGACCTAATACTCCCATCATGCTTGGTGTTGCAGACCAGACTCCAGAGGTCCAAGGAACAGGCTCTGATCAAAGAATTGTCCCTATAGAAACTTGTGGGGTTGGAATGGTTTCGATGGGGCTATTAATTGAGGAGAGTCAGCCAGTTATTTGGCGAGGGCCAATGCTTAATGGAATTATTCGTCAGTTTCTTTATCAAGCTGATTGGGGTGAACGTGATGTATTGGTAGTAGATCTCCCCCCAGGCACAGGAGATGCTCAGCTCTCTTTGGCGCAAGCGGTGCCTATGGCTGGAGTAATTATTGTTACTACACCTCAAAAGGTTTCGCTACAAGATGCGCGAAGGGGCTTATCAATGTTTAAGCAGATAGGTGTAACAGTACTGGGTGTGGTTGAAAACATGACTGCTTTTATTCCTCCTGATCAACCAGAACGTAGCTATGCACTTTTTGGTTCTGGTGGGGGTGAGCAACTGGCCCAAGAAAATAATGTTCCCTTATTGGCAAAGGTGCCTTTAGAAATGTTTCTTCAGGCAGGTAGCGATGAAGGTGCACCGGTCGTTCAATCACGACCAGACTCCTTTAGCGCTAAAGCTTTTGAAGAGTTGGCTAGTTTTGTTGTGCAGAAAGTTGTCTGACCATTTTTATTATGTTTGCCAGGCTTGAAAGACGAACTAAAGCATATTTCTACCGGCGAAGCGGCTTTACAAAAAAGTTGGAAGAAAACGATTTAATTCTATGGGGATGCTCGATATTTCTTGTTGCCTTAGCCGGTATCTTGATTGCTAGTACTCAAAGACAGGCTAACTATGCTGATTGGTATCAACACTGGATAACTGCTGGAGTAGGAGTCTTTTTAGCTATCCAACTTCAGAGAATTCCTTTGCATCTTATTCGCCCATTATTAATTCCAATTTATTGCTTAACAAGCTTTAGCTTGATAGCTGTCAGAATCATTGGCTCATCAGCTCTTGGAGCTCAACGTTGGATAAACATAGGAGGTTTTAATGTTCAACCTTCTGAATTCGCAAAATTAGCTGCAATTCTGTTACTTGCAGCAGTTTTAGAACGTTTTCCTATTGGGAAGGCTATAGATCTTTTAAGGCCTATTAGTGTGATTTCGATGCCTTGGCTGCTGGTATTTATTCAGCCTGACTTGGGGACTTCTCTTGTGTTTGGTGCTGTTCTAATTGCAATGCTTTATTGGGCAGGAATGCCATTGGAATGGGTTTTCCTTTCTTTTTCTCCATTGATAACGGCAGTTTTTTCAGGGATATTTCCATGGGCTTTGTTGGTTTGGATACCTTTGATCGTTTTTCTTGCCTATAGATCTTTCTTTAATAGACTTGCGGCAAGTTGGATCACTATTTTATTGCAGATAGTTGTTGCTTTTAGTACGCCCTGGATTTGGAATAACCTTCTGAAGGATTATCAACGTGATCGCTTAATTCTTTTTTTGGATCCTTCGAAGGACCCGTTAGGGGGTGGATATCACTTATTGCAAAGCTCAGTTGGAATTGGTTCTGGCGGTATATTTGGTACAGGCTTATTGCAGGGTCAACTTACAAAGTTGAGGTTTATTCCTGAACAACACACCGACTTTATTTTTAGTGCTCTAGGAGAAGAAACTGGTTTTGTTGGAACTATTTTTGTTTTAGTGGTATTTCTACTTTTTATTTGGCGTCTCTTGAAAATTGCGAGGCAAGCTCGGACTGATTTTGAATCTCTCGTAGTAGTTGGGATTGGAACAATGTTGATGTTTCAGGTAATAGTGAATATATCTATGACAATAGGTCTTGGCCCTGTGACTGGTATACCGCTTCCGTTTTTGAGTTATGGGCGCTCAGCTTTGTTGACAAATTTTTTAGCGCTTGGTTTTTGCCTTTCCGTTTCTCGTAGTTCACGCACTATCAGTAGAAACTGGTGAACGATTTCATTACTCATAGTGCCATTCGCGAAAGAATGTCAGATGGTGTCCTCCAGGGTCGCGTAGATGATTCCATTGTCCGGAGGCTTTGGTGGGCAGCTCTTGAAACCTTGCAGGAAGACATATTGCTTCCTATGGAGCTAAGTGCAGGGTTATGGGTGGCTTCGCCTTTGCCTGCGCTATATGACTCCAGACTCCTAGAGCAATTACAAGGATGGGTGTGGGCGCCTGATCAATTAGAGGGCTTCCTTTTGCCGCAAGGGGGTTTGTTGCCCCCTGCGCAAGTGCGGACTGTGAAGGAAGAAACTCATTTGGGCTTTGGTTCTTATAAATGTTTCCCTCTTCGAGAGGATGATGGCCAAGATCCACTTTTATTGATTATTACCTCTGAGCTGCAAGTAGCCCTTGCAATAAAAGGTGAACCTGGCAAAAGGCAGTTGCTTATGCGGAGTGACCCAGAAACTTTGAGTGATTTGCTTGCCATGCTTGATAAGCGACTGAATCAGGAGGACCCACAAGAAGCATTGGCATTGAGGGACAAACTTTCCAGCTTAGGTCGCTTGAAAAGCAACTTGGATTTAGAAAAGATCTTTTGGCCATTAGTGTCTGAGCGATTGGCAGGCATGGCTCCCAGCTTGACTTTGCAGCCTCTTCAAGAGACTTCTTCCTCGAATCCATCAAATGAAGAAATCAGCTCTGAATTAACACTTTTGGAGGCTCTTACACATGAAGTCCGAACTCCTCTTTCGACTATTAGGACTCTTATAAGGTCTTTGCTTAGAAGGAAAGATCTTCCTGAGGTGGTTTTCACTCGACTTAAGCAGATTGACGTTGAATGTACCCAGCAAATCGATAGGTTTGGTCTCATTTTTAATGCTGCGGAGTTGCAAAGACAGCCGTCTTCCGAGAAATCTCTTTTAGCTCGCACTGATTTAGGGGAAATGCTTGTGATGCTCAATCCGGTTTGGAGCCAGCAGCTAGAAAGCCGTGGACAGACTCTTTTACTTGATATCACTCCAGATTTGCCTCAGGTTCTTAGTGACTCTGAAAGATTGGAGCCGATGTTAGGTGGTTTGATTGATCGCTGTAGTCGAGGTCTTCCTTCTGGTAGCAGTCTTTCTTTGCTTCTAAGAGCCGCTGGTCATCGTTTGAAGCTTCAAATTCTGACTCATGTCCCTAATGCAAGCAAGAACAGTTCTTCCGACAATTTTTCCAATTCTGAACTTGGTCCAGTTTTAAGTTGGAATCCAAATACAGGAAGCTTGCAATTGAGTCAAGCAGCTACTCAAAGAATGCTTGCGAGCTTGGGAGGAAGGCTGACACATCGCAGAGACAGGGATTTGACGATTTTCTTTCCAATAGAACATGAGAATTGATCTCTTTTTGGAATGTCGCAATGTTGACGGGTGTGAAGGTTGACACCCACATGTGTCCTAGGTCATAAAGCACGGTGCTACTTTTCACATGTAACGCCATGCCGGTTTCTAGAGAACAGTTATGACAGAAGCACTAAAAGGAAATCTCCCACAGTGCATCGGCAGTACAGGAGGACTTCTAAACTCCGCTGAGACTGAAGAGAAATACGCAATCACCTGGTCCAGTTCAAAAGCTCAGGCTTTTGAACTGCCTACCGGGGGCGCGGCAATCATGAATGAGGGTGACAACCTCATGTATTTTGCTCGTAAAGAGCAATGCCTTGCTTTAGGTACTCAACTACGTACCTTTAAGCCAAGGATTGACGATTACAAGATTTACCGCATTTTCCCTGGTGGTGACACAGAGTTTCTTCACCCCAAAGATGGTGTGTTCCCTGAAAAAGTTAATGAGGGAAGGCCTATCGTGAATCACAATGCTCGTCGCATTGGTGAAAACCCTAACCCTGCCAGTATTAAGTTCACTGGTAAGAATACCCACGACGCCTGAAGATATTCCCTTAATTTTGAGTAGGGGGTCCTTAAGTTCACAGCACGGGCTGCGAGGATTCCCCAATGATCAGATCTAATACTGCAGATTTCATGGATGCTGCTTCAGGTGGCTCCACTTTTGTACCGTTGGCTGAAAGTTGGCCAGCAGATCTTGAGACACCATTGACAACCTGGTTAAAGGTGGGAGCAGACAAGCCCCCAGGGGTTTTGCTTGAATCTGTGGAAGGCGGAGAGTCTTTAGGAAGATGGAGCGTTATTGCTTGTAACCCTTTATGGCAAGCAACATTTCGGGGAGAAAAATCAATACGTAACTGGAGAGATGGAACAATTGATGAGTCAATAGGTAATCCCCTTGAGATCCTGCGCAAATGGTTGTCTCTCTACAAGACTGAGCCATTACCAGGCTTGCCTCCCTTAGGCCAGTTGTTTGGGATGTGGGGATTTGAATTGATTGAATGGGTGGAACCCTCTGTGCCAGTCCATCCGAGAGGAAAGGATTCACAACCAGATGGAATATGGATGCTGATGGATGGCATCCTCATATTTGATCAAGTTAAAAGGGTGATCACTGCTGTTGCTTATGGAGATTTGACGAGCGGGCAATCCGTTGAAGAGGCTTTGAGAAAGGCTCAAGGGCGAATAAAGGAATTGAAATCTCTTATGGCTGCCCCTTTACCTGCCGTTAGTCCATTGAATTGGAAGGCAGCGGGGAAGAAGCCTACCCCTACTAAAAGTAATTTTGGTCAGAAGCGATTTGAATCATCCGTACAAATTGCGAAGGAGCATATTGCAGCAGGCGATGTCTTTCAGCTTGTTCTTAGTCAGCGCCTGGAAGCAAAAGTATCGCAAAAACCAATTGAGTTGTATCGGAGTCTTCGTATGGTAAATCCCTCTCCATATATGGCCTTTTTTGATTTTGGTGATTGGCAACTTATTGGCTCTAGTCCAGAAGTGATGGTTAAAGCTGAGCCTTGTCAAGATGGAATTAGGGCAAGTTTGAGACCAATCGCGGGGACACGTCCTAGAGGCTCGAATAAAATAGAGGACCTGCAATTACAAAAGGATCTTCTATCTGACCCCAAAGAATTGGCTGAACATGTGATGCTTGTGGATTTAGGGAGAAATGATTTGGGTCGTGTATGTAGTGCAGGGAGTGTTGAAGTCAAGGAATTGATGGTTATAGAAAAATACTCTCACGTAATGCATATCGTTAGTCAGGTTGAAGGCTTTCTCCAAGAGGGGAAAGATGTTTGGGATTTATTAACAGCTTCCTTCCCTGCAGGAACTGTTAGTGGTGCGCCAAAAATAAGAGCAATGCAACTTATTAATGAGTTAGAACCGGATGCTAGAGGGGCGTATTCTGGAGTTTATGGTTCAGTTGATTTGGTAGGTGCATTAAATACTGCTATCACGATTAGAACTATGGTTGTCACACCTAGTCCTGAAGAGGGCTTTATAGTCAGAGTCCAGGCTGGAGCAGGGGTTGTGGCAGACTCTATCCCTACCTCTGAATACGAAGAAACTCTCAACAAAGCCAAGGGAATGTTAACTGCTTTGGCTTGCCTTGAAAAATGATAGTGATGAATCAGTTGTTATTGAAAGGGTTTGAAGTAGAACTCTTTACTGGAAGTCCTAACGGTCAAAATGTTGGAGTGGCTGTAGAAGTTACACGTGACCTCCATGATTTTGTAAAAGAGCCTGATCATCGCAATATTGAATACATCACTAGTCCAATAAAAGATTATGCTCTTTTGAGTGAGGCTCTTCTTGCCCCACGAAGGAGATTGAGAGAATGGCTTTCTTTGAAAAATTTAACGATTCTTCCTGGCAGTACCTTGAGTTTGGGTGATAGTGAAAGGTTCGAGCGTTCCGACCCGGTTAACCCATATCATGATTTGATTGAAGCCACTTATGGAACGCGTGTAGTCACAGCCAGTATTCATATAAATCTTGGCATAGAAGATTTGTCTGTCTTGTTTGCAGCATTGCGATTAGTTCGTTGTGAAGCTGCTTTATTTCTTGCTCTTTCAGCTAGCTCGCCTTTTTTAAATGGCTTAAGTACAGGGATGCATTCACAAAGATGGGTTCAGTTCCCTTTGACTCCATTAAATGTCCCACTATTTGCAAACCATGGTCACTATGTTAGTTGGGTTGAAGAGCAGCTTGAAACTGGGAATATGACTAATGAGCGGCATTTTTGGACTTCGGTAAGACCTAATGGACCTAAACGTCCCTATCAGTTAAATCGGTTAGAACTTCGGATTTGTGACTTAATTACTGATACAAATGTGCTCTTGGCTGTGACTGCATTGTTGGAGCTGCGAGTTTTGAGCATTGTTCGGAGTCCAAATCTCAACGATCCATTTCTAGCTAGTCAATTGGATAAATATGAGCTTGCAGAATTGAGCAATAAGAACGATGTTGCTGCCGCTGAAGCGAGTTTAAATTCAACATTGCATCATTGGCGCGATGGAAGTTCAATCGTGTGCAGAGAATGGCTTGATCAAATCCTGGAGGAGGTCACGCCACTTGCTGTTGAGATGGGGTTAAGTGATCAATTAAAGCCTTTGTATTCGGTTATCACTCACGGTAATCAGGCCATGCAATGGCTAGAAGCTTATTCAACAGGTCAATCGGTAGAAGCAGTGCTCCAGAAAAGCATTGTTGCTATGCAGGCAGAAGAAACGTTTACAGGCAGGGGAGGGGTGATGTTGGGATGATCATGCTGCAGCCAGAATCTGATAATGCTTCCATGAAGCACTCCTCACCTCAATCTTGTCAGCAAGATCGCGATAGAGGTCAGGTATTGAGTGAGGAGACTTCAGGTCGGCTTTTGAAGCAACGCTTAGAGTTGGTTGAAGATCTTTGGCAGACGGTTCTTAGAAGTGAATGTCCACCTGAACAAGCAGAGCGATTATTGAGGTTGAAAAAGCTTAGTGATCCCATTGGTCTAGAGGAAGGAAACTCGAATAGTACGAGCGTTGCGATTGTGCTTTTGATTCGAGAGATGGATCTGGCAGAGGCAATTTCAGCTGCAAGGGCTTTTTCTCTTTATTTCCAGTTAGTTAATATTCTCGAGCAACGGATTGAAGAGGATAGTTATTTAGAAAGTATTAATAAGATAAATACTAATGAAGATGAAGAGCTTTTTGATCCATTTGCGCCTCCATTAGCCAGTCAGACTGATCCAGCCACTTTCCGTGAATTGTTTGAAAGGCTTCGGAGATTAAATGTTCCTCCTGCCCAATTGGAGACTCTTCTTTCCGAACTGGATATTCGTTTGGTCTTTACTGCTCACCCTACAGAAATTGTGCGACATACTGTGCGACATAAGCAGCGAAAGGTGGCAAGCCTTTTGCAGCAATTGCAATCTGATAAAGTTTACTCTGACTCTGAAAAAGGAAGTCTTAGGCTCCAGTTAGAGGAAGAGATAAGGCTTTGGTGGAGAACAGATGAGTTGCATCAGTTTAAGCCTTCTGTGTTGGATGAGGTTGATTACGCACTTCATTATTTTCAGCAGGTTTTGTTTGATGCAATGCCTCAACTTAGTAGACGAATTAGTTCTGCTTTGCGTGCTAGTTATCCAGATGTAGATATACCTCAGGCGGGCTTTTGTACCTTTGGATCATGGGTGGGCTCTGATCGAGATGGGAATCCTTCAGTTACTCCTGCGATTACTTGGCGTACAGCTTGCTATCAGCGTCAATTGATGCTTGAGAGATATGTAACAGCTGTTAAATGCCTTAGAGATCAATTAAGTATTTCTATGCAATGGAGTCAAGTGAGTTCTCCTTTGCTTGAATCTTTAGAGATGGATAGGCTTCGTTTCCCGGAAGTCTACGAGGAACGTGCCGCACGTTATAGATTGGAACCTTATCGCTTGAAACTCAGCTATACGCTTGAAAGGTTAAGACTTACACAGCTTCGTAACCAACAATTAGCAGAGGCAGGTTGGCAGACACCTCCAGAAGTAATTAGCCCTCTAACTGCTACGAACTCGGCAGGCGAGTCTTTTCATTATGGATCTGTTGCTGAATTCCGTAGTGATCTGGAATTGATACGTAATAGCCTTGTAAGTACGGCTTTAAGTTGTGAATCATTAGACACTCTTTTGACTCAAGTTAATATCTTCGGCTTTTCTCTAGCAAGTTTGGATATACGTCAAGAAAGTACCAGACATAGTGATGCCTTAGACGAGCTCACGCGTTATCTAAATTTGACTAAATCATATGGAAACATGTCTGAGGATGAGAAAGTTAGTTGGTTGATGGAGGAGCTGCAAACTCGAAGGCCATTAATACCTTCAGCTGTTGATTGGTCTCCAAGTACTTCTGAGACAGTTGCAGTTTTTAGAATGTTGCATCGATTGCAGGAGGAATTTGGGAGTCGGATTTGCGGAACTTATGTGATTTCAATGAGTCACACAGTTTCAGATCTTTTGGAAGTTCTTTTATTGGCTAAAGAGGCAGGCTTGGTGGACCCTTCAGCAGGAAATGCTGATTTATTAGTTGTTCCTCTGTTCGAAACTGTTGAAGACCTTCAAAGAGCTCCTTCAGTGATGGAAGAGCTCTTTAAGACTGATATATATCGAAATTTGCTCCCTCGAGTTGGTCAGCAAGTACAACCCCTTCAGGAATTAATGCTTGGGTATTCAGATAGTAATAAAGATTCTGGTTTTCTTTCTAGTAACTGGGAGATTCATCAAGCACAAATTGCTTTACAAGATCTTGCTTCTCGACAAGGTGTGGTTCTTAGACTTTTTCATGGTAGAGGTGGCTCTGTGGGTAGAGGTGGTGGACCAGCATATCAAGCAATTTTGGCTCAACCAAGTGGGACATTGCAAGGTCGAATAAAAATCACTGAGCAGGGTGAAGTGCTTGCTTCTAAATATAGTTTGCCGGAGTTGGCTTTATATAATTTGGAAACTGTGACTACTGCTGTTTTACAAAATAGCCTTGTAAAGAACCAACTTGATGCAACTCCAAGTTGGAATGACCTTATGACCAGATTGGCCGCACGTTCTCGTGAACATTATCGTGCGTTAGTTCATGATAATCCTGACTTGGTAGCTTTTTTCCAGGAGGTCACTCCTATTGAAGAAATCAGTAAGTTACAGATTTCTAGCCGACCCGCGAGGAGAAAGAGTGGAGCTAAAGATCTTTCTAGTTTAAGAGCTATCCCATGGGTATTTGGATGGACGCAAAGTCGTTTTCTTTTGCCTAGTTGGTTTGGCGTAGGAACAGCCTTGGCAGCTGAAGTTGAAGCAGATTCTGATCAATTAATTCTATTGCGCACACTTAATCAACGCTGGCCTTTTTTTCGAATGTTGATTTCTAAAGTTGAGATGACTCTTTCCAAAGTTGACTTGGAACTTGCTCATCATTATATGGCGAGTTTAGGGAGTGCAGATAATCGAGAGGCCTTTAATGGGATCTTCGAAATTATTGCTAAGGAATATGGCCTTACTAGGAAATTGATTCTTGATATTACTGGTCACAAAAGACTACTTGGAGCAGATCCTGCGCTTCAGTTATCGGTTGACCTCCGTAATCGCACTATTGTTCCTCTTGGTTTTCTCCAAGTGGCATTACTTAAGAGATTGCGTGATCAGAATCGTCAGCCCCCTATAAGTGAATCTCCTTCCTCAATGTCAGATGGAAGAACCTATAGCCGTAGTGAGCTTCTTAGGGGTGCATTACTAACTATTAATGGAATTGCTGCGGGAATGCGTAATACGGGTTGATAAAACTTTGTTTCGTTTGACACCTAATTCTTCTTCGCCAGAACTCCCTATTGGCTTTAGCTTGGATTGGGAAAAAGTACCCAATCCTGATGATTTGAATCGATTACTTTCTTTGTGCCATGAATCAACACATCCTAATGAGAAATTGACTTTAGCTTTACAAAGGAGTTTTTGCCATTTGAGTATATTAGAAGAAAAGACATTCAAGCTTGTTGGCTTCGTGAGAGCTACTAGTGACATGGGGTTAAATGCAAATCTTTGGAATCTTGTAGCTCTTCCTGGTCAACAGCAACATCATTTCTTTTCGGTGTTAATTTTTCAAATGCTTGGAACTTTGAAGCGTCAGATGCCTGGATGTAGCATTTCTGTTTCTGGTTCCTCTATGGCGTTAGGAGCTTTGAAGGATTATGGTTTTTTAGTGGACCCAGGGGGAATTAGAGCTATGGGGTTAAGGCTCAAATAAGCCTTGTTGAATTTCAAAGATTTACGAGCATGGAGGGACTCGAACCCCCGACCCTCAGAACCGGAATCTGATGCTCTATCCAACTGAGCTACATGCCCTTGATAAGGCCTCGTACCACTAATAGAGCAAGACTCATCAGTGGCATATATCAAGTTACCTTAATCACAAGCTGCTAACACTTCCATGCGGCTTCAACGGCTAGAACTAAGTGGGTTTCGAAACTATGAGAGCCTTCAGTTGGATTTGACTGAACGCAGGCTATTGATCACTGGACCTAATGGAACTGGAAAATCAAATCTCTTAGAGGCTGTAGAGCTCGTTGGTAGTTTGCGCTCTCACCGTTGTAGCAGAGATCAAGATCTTATTAATTGGGATTCAAATAAGGCGATAATTCGTGCGATTGCAAATGATAATGAAAGCCTTGAGCTGGAACTGAAACGAAAGGGTGGGCGCCAAGCAAGAAGAAACGAAAAGCTCCTTGGCAGGCAACTGGATTTAATTGGCCCCTTGAGGTGTGTTGGTTTTAGTTCTCTTGATCTTGAATTGGTAAGGGGTGAACCTAGCCTTAGAAGAAATTGGTTGGATCGAGTTGTACAGCAACTGGAACCAATTTATTCAGACTTGATTACGAGATATACCAAGCTTTTAAGACAAAGATCTCAACTATGGCGAAATTGGCAGCAATGGTCATCAATCCATGAGAGGGACTCGATGCTTGATGCTTTCGATGTTCAATTGGCCTTAGTAAGTACTCGTATACATCGTCGGCGGGCTAGAGCTTTGGCACATTTACAGCCATTGGCTGCAACTTGGCAACAGACACTTAGTAAAGGTCAAGAAAGTTTGGAGTTGGTTTATATGCCTGGAAGTTGTTTAGAGGGGGAAGAGGCTGAGCAGCCTTGGAGATTTTCCATTGAAAAGCAGCTATTAGCTCAGCGCGCAGATGAGGAGAGATTAGGCGCTTGTCGCGTTGGTCCTCATCGGGATGAAGTGGGCCTTTTACTCAATGGAGTTGTCGCTAGGCGCTTTGCTTCTTCCGGGCAACAACGCACTGTTGTTCTTGCATTGAAACTTGCAGAACTTGAATTGGTTGGGCAGGTCTTTGGAGAGCCCCCTTTATTGTTGCTTGATGATGTGTTGGCTGAATTAGATCCGATGAGACAGATGCTCTTGCTTAAGGCTGTAGGGGAGACTCATCAATGTTTAGTAAGTGCCACCCACCTGCAATTGTTTGAGGGTGATTGGCAAAAGCATTCTCAAGTGCTTCGAGCTGAGTCGCTTAATTCAATTTGAGGCGTCAGTTAAGGTAGTCAGCCTTTCCCCTTGGCCAGATGGAGCACATTTTGTCTTGCCTGCATCCGAATCCAGGATGGGACCATGCTGACTGTCAGGAGTTTTCTTGCTCAGCTGCTGATGGTTCGACAGATATGGTTGGCAAGCATTGCATCCTCGAATTGTATGAATGCGATAAAGCAAAACTGAATGACGAAGCGTTTTTGAGGACTTCTATAACATCAGCTGCAAAGGGGGCTGGGGCAACACTTTTAAATTTAATTACTCATCGATTTGAGCCCCAAGGGGTCACTGGTTTGGCTCTTTTAGCTGAATCCCATATTTCCATTCATACATGGCCAGAAAGTGGTTATGCAGCAGTCGATGTATTTACTTGTGGAGATCACACAATGCCAGAACTGGCATGCGAGTTTTTAAGGCGAGAGTTTTCTGCTAAAAGTTTCTCTCTAAAAAGCTTTAAGAGAGAAACGCCTGAATCCTTAACAAAGGAAATTAGAACTCCAATAGAAACTTCTGGCAGATATCGCAACAGCTAAGATCTGAAAATTTATTATTTTTTAGATCTTATTTTGATTGAGCGGTTTAACTTTCCACTGATTAATCCTTCAAGATCTAAAGTTACTGTATTGAATCCTAGTTTAAGGAAATAGTCTACAATTTCTTTTCTATTTATGTTATATAGGAAGTCGCCAATGCGCTCCGAAGGTAATTCAATAGATGCGCTTAAGCCTTGAACTCTTACTCTTGATATAGGGAATCCATTGTTTCTTAGCCAGCTTTCTGCTTTATTCACTTGAGATAAAAGTTCAGAGCTGATCATTTGCCCATATGGAAAGCGTGACGATAAACATGGTTGTGCTGGTTTTTCCCACCAGGGGAATCCAAGTGCTTTTGAAATTTTGCGAACACCAATCTTCGAGATGCCTAAATCTGCTAATGGTGAAATTACGCCTGCTTTTTTTGCTGCTTCGATCCCTGGACGATAATCGGCAAGGTCATCATGGTTGACTCCATCAATAACCTGTGAGCCTTGGGAGGCTTGTGCAATGACCTTCAAATGTGTATGCAGTTCCTTTTTGCATGCAAAACAACGATCTTCTGGGTTCTCGTTATACCCAGGATCTTTTAGTTCATTGGTTTCACACTCAATATGACGAATGCCTATCCATAAGGCTTGTTTTCTTGCTTCAACTAGAAGATGGGGTGCCAAGGCTGGAGATACACCTGTAATGGCTAAAGCATCTGTGCCTAGTTGTTCTTGCGCTATGGCTGTGACAAGAGTGCTATCCACGCCTCCTGAATAGGCAACACAAACATGCTTCAGTTGTGCAATATTCTTTCGTAAGAGATTCAGTTGGTCTTGTTCGAATTTCGGTAGAGCCTCCAATTGGCGAAACAAGCTACCTTTTGCATTTCGTTCAACCATCATTTCTCTCGTCTTGTTCTGGTTAAGCTCCAAAAGTAAATCGATCCTTAGATGGAGTCATCAACGGACAAAGGAAGCAATTCAACAACTAGTCAATCTTCTCGAGCCAAAAGGGCTAGAGGGATTGGGATTGTAACGGCTTCTGATAGTCAGGAGCGATTACAGGGCCAGCTTCACGTTTATGACGGTGATGGGAAGGGGAAAAGTCAGGCTGCCTTAGGTGTTGTTTTACGCACGATTGGATTGGGCATATGTGAAAAAAGGCGTACAAGAGTTTTGTTATTAAGGTTTTTGAAGGGGCCTGGGCGCTCTTACGACGAGGATGCTGCGATTGAGGCTCTGCAGCAGGGCTTCCCTCATTTAATTGATCAGGTCCGTACTGGACGGGGAGATTTTTTTACTGCTGAAGAGGTAACCAAATTTGATCTTCAGGAGGCTCGTCGAGGTTGGGATATCGCAAAGGGAGCTATCGCAAGTGCTCTTTATTCGGTCGTTGTACTTGATGAGTTAAACCCTGTTTTGGACCTTGACTTGTTACCTGTAGAAGATGTTGTCCAAACACTTAAAAGTAGACCTGCAGGCATGGAAATAATTATTACTGGTAGAGCTGCGCCAAAGGATTTAATTCAAGTCGCTGATTTGCATTCAGAAATGCGTGCACATAGGCGGCCTGAAAATAGTGAAATTAACATTTCAAATCTACATATGAATGGAGGAATTGAGGTTTATACAGGAGAAGGAAAGGGGAAATCTACCAGTGCATTAGGTAAGGCTTTGCAGGCCATAGGTAAAGGAATTAGCCAGGATAAAAGTCATCGAGTATTGATTTTGCAATGGTTGAAAGGCGGAACTGGTTATACCGAGGATGCAGCAATTGAGGCTCTCCGCGAGAGTTACCCGCATTTAGTTGATCATCTTCGCTCTGGGAGGGATGCGATTGTTTGGAGAGGGCAACAAAAACCGATTGATTATGTTGAAGCTGAAAGAGCTTGGGAGATAGCTAGGGCTGCAATAACTAGCGGACTCTATAAAACAGTTATACTTGATGAATTGAACCCAAGTGTTGATTTAGAATTACTACCTGTTGAACCAATTGTTCAAACTTTGCTGCGTAAGCCAGCCGAAACTGAAGTGGTAATTACTGGAAGATGTAAAAATCCCCCCGCTTATTTTGATTTAGCAAGTGTCCATTCCGAAATGGTTTGTCATAAGCACTATGCAGAACAAGGAGTTGACCTTAAGCGGGGTGTGGATTATTAGTTTCTGCATTCCATGCATCTATCCCTCCAATTACATTAATTCCTTTAATGCCATGGCGAGAAAGCTCTCGAATGGCTTTAAGGGACCTATGACCACTTTTGCAATGGATAAAGAGTTTTCGCCCTTTAGCCATTGCTTTGATTTCTTCTACTAATTCCCCATTCTCTATTTGTGAAAGAGGGTATAGTTTAGCCCCTTTGATGGAAGATATTTGATTTTCATGAGGCATTCTTACATCTATAAGAATTATTGAGTCTGGGTTTTCCGACATCATAATTTTTAACTTTCCAGCTGATATGGTTTCAATCTGATTAGTGATTTCAAGATCTTTGCTTGTATCCTTTGATTGGCAAAATTTCTTGTAGTCGATTAAATTAGTTATTTTTGCACTATTGGGATTTTTCTTGAGCTTTAGTTCTCTAAAATGCATATTTAGTGCATTAAAAACCAGCAATCTTCCGTTTAAAATGGATCCAATCTCTGTAATTATTTTGATAACTTCAGAGGCCTGTATAACACCAATTAATCCAGGCACTACTCCTATAACACCAGCCTGTGCACATGAAGGAATCAGTTCTTCTGGGGGAGGCACAGGCAGTAGATCCCTATAGTTTGGGCTATTTTTCGTAAGATTAAATACTGAAACTTGCCCTTCAAACTGCTGGACTGAGCCATAGACATTTGGCTTCTCTAGGATCACACATGCATCATTTAATAAATAACGTGATGGGAAATTGTCTGTACAATCGCAAACAATATCATAGGGTTTAATTATTTCTAGAGCATTTGTTGGCGAGATCTTTTCATTGTATAAGTTTATCTGGCAAAAAGGGTTGATTTCAAGTAAGCGTGCTTTGGCAGATGCAGTTTTGTTTTCCCCTATCCACTCGGTTGAATGGATTATTTGCCTCTGAAGATTGGATTCTTCAACAATATCAAAATCTACTATTCCTATTTTGCCGACTCCTGCAGAAGCTAGATAAAGCAAAAGAGGTGAGCCAAGTCCGCCACTTCCTACGCAAAGAACTGAAGAGGCTTTGAGTTTCTTTTGTCCTTCAATCCCAATCTCTGCAAGTGAGAGGTGCCTTGCGTATCGCAGCAGCTCTTTATTACTTAAAGAAGTTTCGTCGGCAATGTCATGGGCCATTTATTTTGTCCTTGCTTTCACTATGCTCTTACTAGTTCTCAAAATGCGCCACTCGCTTAGGTGCAGAGGACTGGCCTCCTGGGAGCCACCAGGATTGAATTAGTCCAGTTTTTGAAAGAATCACCATAAGCCTTGGAGAAGATGCCCAGAAACGATCTGTACGTGAAGGTATAGCTTCTCCCAATGGGTGAGAGTGTGCTGACCCTAAAACTTCCCAATTGTGCTTCCGAGCCCAACGTTGTGCGTGTAATTGTTCTCTTGGGTCAATTAAAAAATGGTTGGCTTTGGAAAAATGGTCATCGCGGTTAAATCTTTGAGGATTGAGCCGTTCAATTAGGGCGAATGAGTTGTCTCCCCAAATATTGCAGCATGGCCAGATAAGTCGAACATTCCAGATCTTCTTTGACCCTGATATATCAGATTTTTCGTGGTCTCCTACTAATAGTGCGCAGCCTTCTTGCGGTGCTACTGCAAGCAGACTTTCACGGAGAACTATCAGGCAATCGCCATCGAATTTCAGAACCCCTGGCATTACATAGATGTATTCGATATTCTCAACACATATTTGCATTCAGTGTTGTGTTCATGAGCGACTCAAGTCCTGAGGCAAGCAATGCCTCGACTAACGACACTTCCAGTATGGGCAATGAAACTAGCAACGGCGATGAGAACAGTTTCTCAGAGCGATACAGCCAGGTAATGGGATCAGTCAATCAGACCCTTAATCAAGTTGATTGGGGGCAAATGGGTAAATACGGAAAAGCGGTTGGAATTATTGCTGTTGTAGTCATTGCACAGGTGATTATTAAAGGTGTAATTGACACCATTAATCTCCTGCCTGTAGTCCCAGGGCTTCTTGAGTTGCTGGGAGTTGTGGTTCTTGGGCAGTGGAGTTGGCAGAATTTGACTACTAGTGAAAAGCGCAACGCTGTCTTTGAGAGGGTTCAAAATCTCCGTAAGGAGTATTTGGGTTAATTATTTAGGCTTTGCTTTCAATTTAAAGTTTTGCGATTAGCCGTTCCAAACTTTTTAGTCTGGAATAGCATTGTTTTTGATATGAACCACCAAAAAGATTTGCATGATTCAACAGATGATAGAAATTGTATAGCTCAATTCTTGTTTCGGCAGATTTAGGTAAAGGCCAGACTTTTTCATATGCAAGATAAAAATCCTGTGAGAATCCTCCGAATAATTTGGTCATTGCAATATCTACCTCTCTATCAGCCCACCATGATGCTGGATCTATGAGCACACCTCTGCCATCTTCTAATGAAAAGGCATTACCACTCCATAAATCACCATGAACTAATGATGGTTTTGGTTGGTGATCATTAAGGAAATTTGTTAGACCTTCAAGTGTCTGCTTGATACCTGACAGCTCTAATCCCCAAGATCTTGCAAGACTTAATTGTGGATTTAATCTTAGTTTGACAAAACAGTCTCCCCAACATTTTTCCCAGCCTCCTGGCTGTGGCCCTGCACCAATAAATCCGTCTTCATTCCAGCCATAGTTGCCAGGGTTTTGTAACGCAGAAGATTGGTGTAATTTGGCAAGGCCACTCCCTAGAGTTCTTTGACTTTTGTTTTCTAACTTCAGCCAAGGTAGAACTAACACTGCTGAGTTCGAGATTTGCTGAACACATATTGGCTGCGGAATATGCATTAAGACTGGATCAGCAAAGCGTTTGAGAATGTTCAGGCCCTCTGCTTCTACTAAGAACATTGGTAGAGCAGATTTTGGACCACACTTCACGAACAGTTTTTCATCTTTTTCAAGGGTCAGCTTCCACGCCTGATGAAATGATCCTCCTGATATAGCTTCAGTTACTTTAATTTTTTTATTTGCCAAAGCTTTAGTGTTGGCAAATAGTTCTTCCCAAATTACTTTGTTCATAAGATCATCTCTTTAGGTTTTTTCTCCGTTGGTTCATGCTTGAGGAACCTGTCGTAGTTATAGGTGGAGGGGTTGCTGGACTCACTGCAGCAGCTTTGTTAGCGCATAAAGGTATTCAAGTAACTCTGTTGGAAAGTCATCATCAGGTAGGTGGTTGTGCAGGTACTTTTCAGCGGGGGCCTTATGTTTTTGATGTAGGTGCAACTCAGGTTGCTGGTTTTGAGCCAGGGGGTATCCACAGCAGAATCTTTAACTTTTTGAACTTACCTTTGCCTAATGCTGAGGTTTTAGATCCAGCTTGTTTAGTTGACTTGGGTGACGGGTCAGAGCTCATAAGGCTTTGGTATGACCCTAAGCAATGGAAAGAAGAACAAGAATTGCATTTTCCTGGAGCGCAATCCTTTTGGAAGTTGTGTGCTGGTTTACATAAAAGTAATTGGGGTTTTGTTAGTAGGGATCCTGTTCTCCCTGTGCGTGATAGTTGGGATTTTGTACAGCTTTTGCAAGCACTGCGGATAGAAAATTTGCCTTCTGCATTGTTTAGTCGGCTTTCTGTTGGAGATCTGATGAGTTTGGCCGGTTGCGCCCAAGATGATCGACTCAGGAGATTTTTGGACTTACAACTTCGTCTTTATTCTCAAGAGCCAGCGAATCGCACAGCAGCTCTTTATGGAGCAACTGTATTGCAAATGGCTCAGGCCCCTCTTGGACTATGGCACCTTGAAGGCTCTATGCAGGTACTGAGTGAATTGTTATTGGAGAGCTTTAAGAGAGATGGAGGTGAATTACTTTTAAATCACCGAGTAGTGTCTCTAGATATTATGTCTAAAGGCTTTGATTGGGAGTTAAATGTAATCAGATTTAGACGAAATGCTGTTACTATTAATGCACGTGATGTTGTATTTAGCTTGCCTCCCCAGTGCCTTTTAAGTTTGGCTCCGCAACATTTATTAAGGAAATATCCAGCATATTTCAATTGCCTTTTAGAATTACCTTGTCCTAGTGGAGCTCTTGTTTTATATGGTGCGGTTGAACGTCACTCACTGCCTCAACTCTCTTCTTCTCACATTCAACTAAGTAATGAAGATCTGGGCTCTATTTTTATTTCAATAAGCCGTGATGGTGATGGCAGGGCACCTATAGGTTATGCAACGATTACTGCAAGCATTTTCACTAAGGTTTCGGAATGGTCTGAACTGTCAGAGTCTGATTACCAGGCCCGGAAAAAAGATTCACTCTTTGCTATTAGAGGGGCAGTGGAATGTTGGTTGGGAATTCCATCTGATCACTGGTTGCACCAAGAGTTAGCTACACCGAAAAGTTTTGCCAAATGGACAGGAAGACCAAAAGGGATTGTAGGTGGATTGGGACAAACTCCAAACAATTTTGGTCCTTTTGGATTGGCCAGTAGAAGCCCTATAGATGGACTTTGGTTGTGTGGAGATTCTATTCATCCTGGAGAGGGCACTGCTGGAGTTAGTCAATCTGCTTTGATGGCTATTCGTCAGTTACTTGCTAAGCGTGGCTCTCAATTATCTTTTCCTTGAAAATCATTTTTTTGCCTTTTAAGAAAAGATTTACGGGATCTTTGAGTTTGCTTTAATTCATTCTCTAATACTCCCCATTGTTCTTTTGATATTTCTTCTTCAATAGCCCTTAAATTGAATTTATATTCATTTAGATACTCCAATATTGCTTTTGTATTGTTCATAGCCATTGAAGTCCCCAAAACCGGATTACCACCCCCTACTCTTGTTGTATCTGCAAATCCACTGGAGGCAAGTCGCTCGGCTAACTCTCGCACTTCTGCGTCAGCTACTTCTTCAAGTGTACGTAGTAAAGCGGCACTAACTAATACTGGAAGATGAGAAATAAGTGCGGCCGCCTGATCATGTTTTTCTGCTTTGGTAATTATCCACTCGCTTCCTAAACTATTGGCTAGTTGACATACAACTTCCAATGATTCTTGATTGGTAGATTTCTCGGGAGTTGTGACCCAAGGTCGACCTTTGAACAATCCCTTTTGGCCTGCTTCGACTCCCGCATTATTTGTTCCAGCCATTGGATGACTGGCAACAAAATTGGGATGTAAGTCCCTCCAAACCTTAAGAACCGGTACTTTGACAGAACCAACATCGGTAATAACCCCCTCAGGGGGTAATGCCTGAATAAGAGCATCTTCTGGCTTCAATAGAGTGGCTAATGGTTGAGCAAGTATGACAAGACTGCAATCTGAAAGGACTTTTGGGTCTGTACTAATGACAGTCGCAAGTTTCCTGCTCTTTGCTTTTTCAGCTGTGCTTGCTCGATGAGTGAGTCCTTTGACTAGCCATCCATTGGCTTGCAGATCAAGGCCTATAGACCCGCCAATTAGTCCTAGCCCAACAATGCCAACTGACTTTTGTGGTTCCTTCATTAATTAAACGCTAAAAATGGGGTTTTATGTTGAGCTTCTTGACCAACATGGAGAACTACTTGATTGGGATTAATAGGTTTCCCCAATGTTGGAAGCTCGTGTTCACTGTCAACTTAAGCATCTATTAGATGGGGAGACCTCTTCATGGCCTCATGATTTGACCTTGGGCCGCTTAATCGCCAGGAGCCTTAGGAGGAAGGACCATACCCTTATTCAAATTGGTCCTTTGAGTTACGACTTTTGGTGGTTAGGTCTTTTGCTCCCACTGTCTCTAGAGGATTGTGGTGCTGTATTGGTTATTAGTGATGAACAAAGAAGGAATCTTTTGGGACATCAGCTGTTAAGACTTCAGAGAAAAGGATTTATTTTGCAGGTTTGGGAAGATAAAAACCCTGCTCCTAATGATCAAATTTGGTTATTAAATTCAACAGAATTAATTAACGCCTATCAAAATAATTTTCTTAATTCTAAGCAAATTATTATTCCTGAGGCACATTATTTAACACAAAGGCTCCGCGATGCAATGACTATATCAGTTAGTTCGGATGACTGGGATCAGTTGCTACTAAGTAATTATCAAATTGGACCTTTAATATTATCTTTATATGAGAGAATGAGCCGTAGGATTTTTGCACAGGTTGGTCTTTATGATCGCAAAATAAGAGTCGATTTAAGTGAAATACATTTATTGCAAAAAGCTCTTAGTAATTCTTCTTTTTTGCCAGTCCCTTGGGAAGAGGTTTTAAAGGTCGACAACGACAACTGGGTAAGTTGGGTTGTCGTTGACCGTCATTCTTTGAGTTGGGATTTGAATATTCAGCCTTTAGAGCCATTGCAAAATCTTCCAGGTCTCTTGAATGAAAACCCTAGCCTATTAATTTCTGAGACTGGAAGGTCTGGGATTTTATTTGAAGAATTAAATGCCATAAATTTTTCTCCAAAAGTGCAGGTTAAACTTCAAAAGTCTGATTCTTTGAAGGCCATACCTTTATATGCACCTCAGGTGCAGCCTGTACCAAATTCTCCTGTTTACCCTCAACATATTCTAGAACAGTCTAGACGCCTCATTCTTGGACAATTAGGGATAACAATTATTTTATTAGACGATCTTGCTCTTTGTAGAAAATTGACTAGTGAGTTAGCTGCAGTATTTGGGAAAAGAGTAGTTCATGAGACGATATGTATTCAAGAAAATAGTGTTATTTGTTGTCGCTGTTCTTGGTGGTTAAGTCATTGTGAGCAATTGCCTTTTCCTAAACAAATTATTGTTGCTTTGCTGCCTTTGCCAAGCTTAGAGTCACCTATTACTGCTGCACGCGTTGACGCTTTTAAACGTGATGGTCGCGATTGGTTCCGTAGTCTTTTGTTGCCTGAAGCCTTGGCTTTGTTGACCCCTTCGATTGCGTCACTTCGAGTAAATCAAGGAAGATTAGCGATATTGGACGGACGTGTTCGTTTACGTAGTTGGGGTAAGCAAGTTTTGAGTACGTTGGAGCCCTGGATTCCGCTTCAACGTCTTCTGCCTCATTAAGCGTTCTAATCTTTGTGAGTTTCTAATCGCTCAATAATTCAATGGGAGAAGCCAAACGCCGCGCCGATCAAGGCCTTCCTCCAAGACAGAGCAAAGCAACTAGATCTAAGCAGGACACCTCTCCAAGGATTTTTCCTTGGTTACCTATTACTGAGAATCAAAAAAATCAGTTTTATGCAGTCACTATTCGTGGTGGCTGGATTGGTATTGGCCTCCTTGTCGCTGTTTGGGTTGTAGTGCGTTTTGTCGGTCCCGCAGCTGGTTGGTGGACTCCGGCTGATGCTAGATAATTATTAATAGGCCATAGATGACCTAATTGAATCCAATATTTCTTGTTTTCAAGTATCAAGCGGCTGTGGCTACAGCATTTACTACTGGCTTTGTTGCAGCTGTTCGTGCAGCTGCCGCAAGAGGCCGCATGGAATTTGCGGTAACTTCAGAACCTTCGGTCAGTTTTTTTCTGACAAGGACTTCAATTTGATCACAGGCCGCAGAGTTTTGTTCTAACCAGGTGATCGTGTTATCGCGTCCTTGCCCAATGTTATCTCCCTCGTAGCTGTACCAAGCACCTTTGCGGGTAACGACAGAAGTTTCTTCAGCTAGATCCAATAAACAACCCAAGGTGCTGATGCCACGGCCAAAAAGAATGTCGAATTCGGCTATTCGGAAAGGAGGGGCCACTTTGTTTTTGGCAACTTTTACTTTGGCTCTAATACCAAATTCTTCTGTGCCCCTTTTCAGGGTTTGAATTCGCCGAATGTCGAGTCGAACAGAGGCATAGAACTTCAGTGCATTACCACCGGTTGTTGTTTCCGGGTTGCCGTAAGTCACCCCAATTTTGAGTCTTAGTTGATTGAGGAAAATCACCGTGCAGCCTGATTTGCCTATGTTGCCGGTAATTTTCCTCATGGCTTGGCTCATCAGGCGCGCTTGACTTCCCACAGCCAGGTCGCCCATTTCTCCTTCTATCTCTGCTCTGGGAGTTAGTGCGGCAACTGAGTCAACAACAACTATGTCGACAGCGGCAGATCGAACGAGTTGGTCAACTATTTCAAGGGCCATTTCCCCTGTATCGGGTTGAGAAACCAGCAGGTTTTCAATATCTACTCCTAATGAGGCTGCGTAAACGGGATCGAGTGCATGTTCGGCGTCCACAAAAGCTGCCACACCCCCCTTGCGTTGGACTTCGGCGATTGCATGCAAGGTAAGAGTGGTTTTGCCAGAACTTTCTGGTCCATAGACTTCTACAACTCTGCCTTTTGGATACCCACCCCCTAAGGCAAGATCCAGTGTGAGGGCTCCTGTAGATATGGTTTCTACACGCATGCGGGATGCATCTCCCAGTCGCATGATCGAGCCTTTTCCGAAGTTGCGTTCGATTTGGCCAAGCACAAGATTAAGAGCCTTGTCTCGTTCTCCTGAACGTGCGCCTGCTTTGGAACCGTTCGTATTTGGGTTCACGTTTTTTGTGTCGACTGGCATGGTAGAGGTGTTAAGGAAGGAGCCAAAAGTGCACTGTCTGTCTTGAGTGGCTGAAATTGCGCTTCAGCAAGCAGCAGGCTTCTTTAGTAGTACAAGCGTACCCTAGCTAATTAAGTCCATGTCGCCAAGGGGGTCGTTAGTGTTTCTTGTTTAAGTAATTGAATGCCGTCTGGTAGTGCTTGACAATCTTCTGGCTTTAGATATCCCCAATTAGCTAAATAGCAAGCAAGAGAGGTTAGGCCAGGAGTTTGGAGTATTTTTTCGAGTGTCTCTCGACGGTCTTCTACAAAGCCAAGCAATGATCTTTGAAGAGATAATTGCAAAAGGACTTCAGCTTTGCTTCCGGCTTCATGACCGAAGAGCATGGAAGTCTTGAGGTGGAAGCTTTGTAGTAGCTGATGGGTGAAATCGGTGCCTTTAGTGGTTAGGACAACTAACTCGATGCCTTCATCCCTAAGGCTCTGCAGGTGTTTCACAACGATAGGGAAGGGTTTATGAAGATCAAGCCAATGGGCTTTATCTTCAGTCAATGCTTGTTGGCGAACATTCTCAAGGGCTGCTTGCAGTTGATTGGCAGTCCACCCTTGTGCCTCTAGTGCTTGTTTACATCTCAGTTTGTAGTTGTTTGCAAAATCTTTGATTCCTTTGCGAGCCAGTGAACTTTCAGGTCGCAATATCTCAGTAGCGATAAGAACCATCTCCCAGCCATGATTAACCCAAGGCCTTAACTGTCGAAATGACTTTGGTACAGAAGTAGCAGACGCCTGTTTGACTTCAGCACCTAATAAGTCAATGCAGGCTTTTCTTGCACTCCACCAATATTCCAACATTCCATCGACAATGACACCATCGAAGTCAAAGACTAAGAGTGGTGAGGGAGAAGCCACATGCTGATTTGAAAAACTGGGGCGCTAGGATTCGAACCTAGGAATGGCGAGACCAAAACCCGCTGCCTTACCGCTTGGCGACGCCCCAATGAGCTAGAGAAACACCTGCATAAAGGTGTCTTCACCAGTATCCAATAGTTACACATCGCTTGTCCAGATTAGTCAATTCATTCATGACTATGAATTTTGTATGAGGTTATGAAGTTATCGGAATACGAGCTCTTGGCTTGATCCCTTGCCATGTTGGTTCTTAGGCCATCATGGTGATTAAAATGAAATTGGTCTTAGCTGTTTTTTTGACTTTGCGGCTCTACCCCTAAAAGAAGATCAAAGCTTGCGATGCCTTTGCGCTAGAAAAGTATTTACTTTGTTAGATGAAGGTCGATGCATTGTGATCATTTCAGCGAAAGTCTTAATCCAATTTAATCAACCTTTAATTTATGTTTTTCTAAGAGCTTCCCTAGAGCTCTCTCTACTTGAGTAGGTGTGTTTGATTTGATTACTAAGATAGGTATATGTTCTTCGCGGGCTTGTTTCCTAAGTGTATTCTCTGCAGCCAGGTTGTTTTTGGCGCTGAGTAACACGTCTGCTTCTTCTAATTTGTTGACACAGATTATTGGCCAATCATGTTGATTAATTACTTCCTCTAATAAATGTTTGGATATACCACAACTTAGTATTTTCATTGCTGTAGAAAGTCCATTGGAATTGATTTGACCATTAAGTGATTTTTTGGGTTCATTGCTGACGTTAGATGAATTAATAGACTCTTTGACTGGAGATGGTTTTTTGACTTCTATATTTTTTATCCCTGGATGTTTTACCATAGGGGACATATCTATTAATTTTATTCGGCCATCCTTGTCGATTTTTCGTTTTTGCGGCTGAGGAATTTCCCCTCTCAGTATTAAATCTATTGTTGCCGCTACGTTGGTATGAATAAACCAAGAGTTCCTATTAGCTATTTCTACTGCTACTGGGAAAGTTGGATCAGCAGCTCTTTCAAGGACGCTTTTTTGAGTGCGGCGACGTCTGGCCTCTTCATCGCTTAGTGTCACAGATTGGATGCCTCCAACAAGGTCACTTAGGGTTGGATTTTTGATTAAATTTGAAAGTGAGTTCCCATGGGCTGTAGCAACTAGTTGTACTCCTCTTTCTGCAATTGTTCGTGCTGCATTGGCTTCAAGCTCTGTTCCGATTTCGTCAATTACTATTACTTGCGGCATATGATTCTCCACAGCTTCAATCATTGTTTGATGTTGATATTCTGGTTTGGCCACCTGCATGCGTCTTGCTCTTCCAATTGCAGGATGTGGAATATCACCATCTCCAGCAATCTCATTACTTGTGTCAATAACTACAACTCTTTTTTGCAGGTCTTCAGCAAGAACTCTTGCAATTTCTCTAAGCACAGTGGTTTTGCCGATGCCTGGAGGTCCCATTAGTAAAAGAGATTGTCCGCTATTTAGTAAATCTCTAACTAATTCCACTGTCCCAAATATTGCTCTTCCTACTCGGCAAGTAAGGCCAATAATTTCTTGCTGACGATTGCGAATTGCACTGATGCGGTGCAGTGTACGTTCGATCCCTGCTCGATTGTCTGTTCCAAACTTTCCTAGGCGATTTACTATCGCTTGTAGATCATATTTTGTTATATATTTATCGCCTAAAGCTAAGACTTTGTCTGGATAACGGGCCTCGGGAATCCGGCCAAGATCTAGCACTACTTCTAACAGTTCATCTTGTTGACCGGAGTTTGATAGAGATTTTTGAACTCCAGGAGGCAATAGCCCCAACATTTTGTCAAGGTCATCTGTAATGCGTTTTGGTTTCATTGTCGAAACCCCAACATAGATAAGTGGTGTAGATCTTGAGTTAGTTTTAGCAAATTTAGAGAGAGACTCGTCGGGTTGCCCATGGATTAATTAAGTCTTTGGCTGTTTTAACTGCTAGTTCTAACCCTTCTGGCCAATCTCTCAAGTTCATTTTTTTTTCCTGGGCTTGTGACAAATACGGTTGTATGAGTGCACGTGCCATGCCGCCAAAAGCGATGCCCGAAGGGCCAACATTGTTGTTTATGTGCTCAATTGTGTGAGAGTTTGTTCCCCCTGCTATTTGTATTGGGCCTGGGGGCAATAGATGTTTCATTTTTTCCCAAAGCGCAATGGAAACTCTGGATGTTCCTTTGCCTAAATCACCACTCATTGGACGACCATCTAATTGCCAAAGTGGATTTAGTCCAAATCTGGTTATGGAAGAGTGCCTTTGCCAAAGTTCTCTGGCTAGAGAATTTACTGTGAGGTTGTGACCTTCTAACCCACAACTAACTGCTAACCGCCTGAAAGGCACTTCAGCTGATATTAATTCTGCAATTATTGCTTCAAAGTTTTTACTTCTTCCAGAAGATGTGTGGATTTCAACCGCATCTGGCTTGATGTTAGAAATGAGATGTTTGTAATCACCAATTACTAGATTTGTTTCTTTTTCACGGATTAGTCCCAGTGGACATGCTGTTAAACAGCGACCACATCCATAGCATTTATTTGCGTTGACCCCTTGATTTTCTTCGATTGCTTCCGCGGGACAAATCTTTTCACATGGACGAGGACATTCCTTTGGACAAAGCTTTGGATTAAATGAGGCTTTGCGAAAATGTACATCTTTCCCATCGCTAATGCTGATCATTAACCAAGGTCGATTGCCATAATTATTTTTTGCCCAATCCAATCCTTTTCTAGCTGCTCGGACAACTGCTATATCTGCGGCTACATCTACGCAATGGACTCCAGCAACAGCATATACAGCACATAAATCACTTATAGATAAAAGATCTTGATTGCTTGCTCCGCAAATTAATTTCACCCATGCCCCATGGGCTAGGGCATTATTTCCAGAAAGTACTTTGTGTTGATTGTTAACGCCCAATTTGGAACTTATTTTTTTAGCAAAGCTTGCATTGGTTCCCAGCGAAGGTTTCTAGAGCCCCCCATTTCAACCACTATCTTCAAACGTTTTTCACGACTACATAAATCCTTTAAAGCGAGTAGTTCTGAGCGCGATAGAACTTGACCTTCGAGGAGCCAAAGTATTAATGGACTGCTTGCATCCATGAATTGGTTTAGTTGAGGTATGACTTGTTGAACCTCTCCAACGGCAGCGTTTCTAGCAACATTTTGATGCCCTAGGTGTGGTGGTCGAATGCCATGAAGCTTTAGGAGGAATTCTTCTGGGTCGCCTAAACCTCTTGCCGTAAGAATTTGTGTGCGATATCCCATCTTCCTTAATCGACGGAGCAATCTTGTTTCGGCACCACCCTCAAGTGGTACGTGAATAGCAACACAGCCAAAGGCTTCTAGGTCATCGCGAAACCCTCTACCAGAGAGCAACAGCGGCATGGTTAGTAATTTAATTCGAAACTAAGTCTGGCAGGTTTTTGGTAAATCATCAGAAAACGATCAGCGGTGGTGTAGGGTTTTAGTTTGCTTGCCTTTCTGTGCCCGTCCGCTAGCCGGGCCTCCAGGAATTCAAGCAGATTCGGTGATAGCACCGGATCCAATGGTCACAACGAAATTAAGGGCCCTGTTCTTTAAATTCGTCGGGAAACTGACCAACATTTTCGAATGTTGGAAAAGTCTCAGCCAGCTGATTCACTCGCTAGCTAAATCCGAGATCTCTAAACAAAGTCTGCTTTTAGCAGTGCTAATTAAGTTTTCGGTCATGACAGCTCTGCAAAGATCAGCAAAAACCTTTTAGCCCTTTTTAAGGGGTTTCCACGCTGGCGTTAATTTCTCCAATGTCTATAGGCATCCTCGGGAAGAAATTGGGTATGTCCCAGTTCTTCGATGAAAATGGCAGAGCTGTTCCGGTCACTTTGATCGAGGCAGGACCTTGTCGAATTACCCAACTAAAGAGCATCGACACTGATGGTTATTCCGCAGTGCAGATTGGCTTCTGCAATATTCGCGAGAAGCTAATTAATAAACCCGCCAAAGGACATCTATCAAAGTCTGGCGATGCCTTATTGCGATATTTAAAGGAATATCGTGTCGAAGCTCTCGAAGGTTTTGAACTGGGTAGCGCAATTACGGTTGGTGATTTTGAGGCAGGTCAGAAAGTCGATGTAAGCGGAGACACGATGGGACGTGGTTTCGCTGGTTATCAAAAGCGTCATGGCTTTAGTCGTGGTCCTATGAGTCATGGTTCAAAAAACCACCGCGAACCTGGATCAACTGGTGCAGGTACCACCCCTGGAAGAATTTACCCAGGCAAGAGGATGGCAGGTCGTTATGGCGGGAAACAAATAACTACACGTGGGTTAAAGATTCTGAAAGTTGATAGTGAAAGGAATTTGTTGGTTGTTAAGGGTTCTGTCCCTGGCAAGCCAGGTTCACTACTTAATATCAAACCCGCTAAGCGTGTTGGTGTTCACATTCCTCAAGGGGGAGGTAAGTGATGGTTAATTGTGTTTTAAAAGACTGGAAAGGTAAGGATGCCGGTGAGGCAAGCCTAGATTTAAAGGTCGCCAAAGAGACCACAGCTGTTGATCTAATGCATAGAGCTGTTCTGCGGCAGCAGGCTCATATGCGTCAAGGGACTGCAAGCACCCTTACGAGATCAGAGGTTCGTGGAGGTGGACGAAAGCCCTATAAGCAAAAAGGGACTGGTAGAGCTCGGCAGGGCTCTATTAGAACCCCTCTTCGACCTGGGGGAGGAATTATTTTTGGGCCCAAGCCTCGTAGTTATTCATTGGCGATGAATCGCAAAGAACGTCGCTTGGCGTTAAGAACCGCGCTTATGGCTCGTGTTTCTGATCTTGTAGTTGTTAAGGGTTTTGGGGTCGATCTCAAAGCTCCTAAAACAAAAGAGATCACTGCCGCACTGCAGCGGTTGGGTATCAGTTCCGATTCCAAAGTCCTGATTATTCTTTCTGATCCCTCTGAGATCATTAGTCGCTCTGTGCGCAATCTCGAGAAGGTCAAATTGATTGCTGCAGATCAGTTGAATGTCTTTGATCTACTTCATGCCAACTCACTGGTTGTAGGTGAAAAGGCCTTGTCACAGATACAGGAGGTTTATGGTGATGACTGAGCGGTTTACTGGCAGGCTTGCAGATGTGATTAGGCGTCCCCTTATCACAGAGAAGGCAACCACTGCCTTAGAAATGAATCAGTACACCTTTGAGGTAGACCATCGAGCAGCCAAGCCTGATATCAAGGCAGCAGTCGAACAAATGTTTGATGTTCGCGTTGTTGGTATCAGCACTATGAATCCTCCAAGGCGCACTAGACGCATAGGGCGTTTCGCTGGTAAACGAGCCCAGGTTAAGAAAGCTGTGGTTCGTCTTGCTGAGGGCAATTCGATTCAACTCTTCCCTGAGTCATGAGGTTTAGCTAAAAGAAATGGCAATTCGTTCTTATCGTCCTTACACCCCAGGAACTCGTACCAGGGTAGTTACTGACTTCAGCGAGGTTACTGCTCGCAAGCCTGAACGCTCCCTTGTGGTAGCAAAGCATCGCCGAAAGGGGCGTAATAATCGCGGGGTTATTACCTGTCGCCATAGAGGCGGAGGCCATAAGCGTCTATATAGGGTCATTGATTTTCGCCGTAATAAGCATGGAGTTACGGCCAAGGTTGCGGCAATCCATTACGACCCTCATAGGAATGCACGCTTAGCTCTTCTTTTTTATTCCGATGGGGAGAAGCGCTATATCCTTGCTCCTGCAGGGATTGCTATTGGTCAAGAGGTTGTTTCCGGACCTGACTCTCCAATAGAGGTTGGGAATGCACTTCCCTTGTCCTCAATACCATTAGGTTCAAGTGTTCATAACGTTGAGTTGTATGCGGGTCGTGGAGGGCAAATGGCTCGCACAGCAGGAGCAAGCGCTCAGGTTATGGCTAAAGAGGGAGATTATGTAGCTCTTAAGTTGCCCTCCACTGAGGTTCGCCTGGTTCGCCGTGAGTGTTATGCGACTCTTGGTGAGGTAGGGAACTCTGAAGTCAGAAATACCAGTCTTGGCAAGGCTGGAAGGCGTCGGTGGCTTGGACGGCGCCCTCAGGTTCGTGGCAGTGTGATGAACCCTTGTGATCACCCTCATGGAGGTGGTGAGGGTCGAGCCCCTATTGGGCGTGCCGGTCCTGTTACTCCTTGGGGCAAGCCTGCATTAGGACTTAAGACTCGCAAGAAGAATAAGCCTAGTAACAAGCTTGTCCTTCGAAAACGTCGTCGAACCTCTAAACGTAGTCGTGGCGGAAGAGATTCTTGATGTCACCTTTATTTTTTACTCTCACATAATTCGCCATGGGACGATCACTTAAAAAAGGACCATTTATCTCTGACAGTCTTCTTAGGAAGATTGAGAAGCAGAATGCTGATGATGACAAGTCAGTCATTAAAACTTGGTCTAGGGCTTCCACCATCCTTCCGATGATGATTGGCCACACCATTGCTGTTCACAACGGCAGAGCCCATGTGCCTGTCTTCGTTACAGAGCAGATGGTTGGCCACAAATTGGGGGAGTTTGCTCCAACCAGAACTTTTAAAGGCCACATTAAAGACAAGAAAGGAGGTCGCTGAGTCAATGACAATGTCAACTTCAACGGCACAGATTGCCCAAGCACATGGCCGCTTTATTCGTGGCTCAGTATCAAAGGTTCGACGCGTACTTGATCAAATACGTGGGCGGACATATCGCGAGGCATTAATCATGCTTGAGTTCATGCCATATCGCTCAACTGGGCCTATTACCAAGGTTCTTCGTTCAGCTGTCGCGAACGCGGAACACAACCTTGGATTAGATCCAGCTTCTCTTGTGATTTCTCGAGCTAGTGCTGATATGGGCCCACCCATGAAGCGCTATAGACCTCGTGCTCAAGGTCGCGCATTTGCGATTAAGAAGCAGACCTGTCACATCAGCATTGCTGTGACCACAACCGATTCCTGACCCCCCTAAGATTTCGAACAGATGGGACACAAAATCCATCCAACTGGCTTACGACTGGGGATCACCCAGGAGCACCGATCCCGTTGGTATGCCCCCAGTAAGACTTATCCGATTCTTCTTCAAGAGGATGACAGAATCCGAACGTTCATCCATAAGAAGTATGGTGCTGCTGGTATTAGTGATGTATTGATTGCTCGTAAAGCAGATCAACTTGAAGTTGAACTCAAGACTGCCAGGCCAGGCGTTTTGGTGGGGCGCCAGGGAAGCGGTATAGAAGAACTCCGTACAGGCATCCAAAAAACTATTGGTGATCGGAGCCGACAGGTCAGGATCAATGTGGTTGAGGTTGAAAGAGTAGACGCAGATGCTTTTTTGCTTGCTGAATACATTGCTCAGCAGCTTGAAAAGAGGGTCGCTTTTAGAAGAACAATACGAATGGCCGTTCAACGTGCTCAGCGTGCAGGAGTCTTGGGCCTAAAGATTCAAGTTGGTGGAAGGCTTAATGGCGCTGAAATAGCTCGCACAGAGTGGACTCGTGAAGGTCGAGTACCGTTGCACACTCTTCGTGCTGAGATTGATTATGCGACAAAGGTCGCCACTACTACCTACGGGGTTTTAGGAATCAAAGTATGGGTCTTTAAAGGTGAAGTACTAGCTAAAGAAGACCAACCAGTGCCTGTGGGTGCAAACCCACGGCGGAGGGGTAACAGGAGACCCCAACAGTTTGAAGACCGTTCTAACGAGGGATGATCCAGAGGCCTAAATTATGTTAAGTCCGAAACGCGTCAAATTCCGTAAGCAACAAAGGGGCCGTATGCGCGGTGTTGCTACTAGGGGCAACACAATTGCCTTTGGTAAGTTTGCCCTGCAAGCTCAAGAGTGTGGTTGGATCACATCTCGCCAAATTGAGGCGAGTCGACGAGCAATGACCCGTTATGTAAAACGGGGAGGGAAGATTTGGATCAGAATCTTTCCAGATAAGCCTGTCACTATGAGGCCTGCTGAGACTCGTATGGGTTCTGGTAAAGGTAATCCAGAGTTTTGGGTTGCTGTTGTCAAGCCTGGTCGAATACTTTTTGAGATGGGGGGCAGTGAGGAAATTACTGAAGCCATAGCTAAAGAGGCTATGCGTCTCGCTCAGTACAAGCTTCCGGTCAAAACAAAGTTTTTGTCCTTGGAGGAAGAAGAAAACAATTCTTCAGTTGACTCTCAGTCTTCTGAAAGCTCAACCCTTACCCCCGCGGAGTCTTAACTCATGGCTCGATCCGACACAGCTGAGGTGAGGAAGCTCACTGATGCCGACATCACAGAACAGATTGACGGTCTTCGCCGTGAATTGTTTGATCTGCGCTTTCAGCAAGCTACTAGGCAGCTCACTAACACCCATCGTTTCAAAGAGGCACGCATCAAACTTGCCCAACTTTTGACGGTGCAGAAGGAGCGGAGTCGCTCCAGCTCTCCCTCCTGATTCCCTTATTAGATCTCATGGCACTTAAGGAAAGGCTCGGTACTGTCGTCAGCGACAAAATGGATAAAACGGTTGTCGTGGCAGTCGTTAACCGTTTCCCACATCCCATCTATCAGAAAACGGTTAGCAGAACTACTCGATATAAGGCTCACGATGAGGAGAACACTTGTCGTGTAGGGGATCGAGTTCGTATTACGGAGACTCGACCAGTAAGCAGGTCAAAACGATGGTCTGTAGCAGAAGTTCTTAGCCACAGCTTTAAAGCTGAGGAGGAGGCCTCAAAATGATTCAACAAGAAACATTCTTAACTGTTGCTGATAACAGTGGAGCCAAACGAATTCAATGTATCCGAGTTTTGGGGTCGAATAGACGTTATGCCCATGTCGGGGACGTAATAGTTGCCGCAGTAAAGGATGCGATGCCAAATATGGGCGTCAAAAAGTCTGAGGTTGTCAAAGCAGTTGTTGTTCGTACTAAGGCAACTATGCGGCGGGATACAGGCAATTCGATTCGTTTTGATGATAATGCGGCAGTACTTATTAATGACGATAAAAACCCTCGTGGTACAAGGGTTTTTGGACCTGTCGCGCGTGAATTACGAGAGCGTAATTTCACTAAAATAGTTTCTCTTGCTCCGGAGGTGATCTGAAATGACAAATTCGACTCAAAAACCGACACCTTCTAAGCACGTCAAGATGCGTATTCGGAAGGGTGACACTGTGCAGGTGATTACTGGAAAAGATAAAGGGAAAACAGGAGAAGTTATACGAACAATTCCTCTTCAAAATCGTGTGATAGTGCAAGGTATCAATCTTCGTACCAAGCACGTTAAGCCAACTCAAGAGGGGGAAACTGGTCGAATAGTTACTGAAGAGGCATCTCTCCATGCATCGAATGTAATGCTGTATTCAACTTCTAAAAAGGTTGCAAGTCGGGTTGAACTTTTTGTAGATAAAGATGGAACGAAGAAGCGTCGATTAAAGAAAACTGGTGAATTAATTGATTAATCACCGGTTCTCTTTAAAACCTCTCTAATTCAAGTTCTTGCTTTCCCAACACAATCTTCTGACCACGTCCAGAAGTACTCAAACTCCAATCTATGTCACTTAAAAAACGCTATAGAGAGAAAATTCAGCCAAAGTTGCTGAAAGATTTAAATCTCTCAAATATCCATCAAGTTCCAAGGGTGGTAAAAGTCACGGTAAATCGTGGACTTGGAGAAGCTGCCCAAAATGCTAAGTCTCTGGAAGCATCCATAAATGAATTAGCAACAATTACTGGTCAGAAAGTATTGGTGACTAGAGCCAAGAAAGCAATCGCTGGATTTAAAATTCGGCAAGGAATGCCAATTGGCTGTGCCGTAACTCTTAGAGGGGAAAGGATGTATGCCTTTTTAGAGAGATTGATTAATTTAGCGCTCCCAAGGATTCGTGACTTCCGAGGCGTAAGCCCTAAGAGTTTTGATGGGCGTGGTAATTACACCCTGGGTGTGAGGGAGCAAATTATTTTCCCTGAGATTTCTTTCGACAAAATTGATGCAATCAGGGGAATGGACATCACCATTGTGACTTCAGCCCGTTCGGATGAAGAGGGCCGTGCCCTGCTTCGTGAGATGGGAATGCCTTTTCGCAATAACTGAGCTTTTCTTCGCAAACGACTATGGCTAATCACGATCCAATTTCAGACATGCTGACTCGCATTCGCAATGCTAGTGAGAAGCGTCATGAAACCACTAAGGTTCCAGCTTCACGCATGTCTCGCAGCATTGCGAAAGTTCTTCAGCAAGAAGGTTTCATTGCTGACATTAGTGAGGAAGGAGAGGGAGTCCGATCACAGCTAGTGCTTCAATTGAAGTACAGCGGAAAACATCGGCATCCAACAATTCGCTCAATGCAGAGAGTTAGCAAGCCAGGATTGCGCATTTATAAAAACACTCGTGGACTTCCAAAAGTTCTTGGCGGTTTGGGAGTTGCCATCATTTCCACCTCTAAGGGTGTGATGAGTGACCGTGACGCCCGTAAACAAGGCGTTGGCGGAGAAGTCCTCTGCTACGTGTATTGATTAGGAGTTAAAACTATGTCTCGTATAGGGAAAACACCAATTCAGTTGCCAGAGAAAGTTGCCGTTACACTTGATGGCCTTTCTGTGACGGTAAAAGGGCCTAAAGGTGAGTTGAGCCGAACTCTGCCGGATGGTGTGAGTATTAGTCAGGTTGAAAACACCATAGTGGTGGCACCAACCAGTGAGAAACGTAAGTCCAGGGAACGTCATGGACTATGCAGGACTTTGATCGCAAATATGGTCGAGGGGGTTAGTAAGGGTTATTCCCGCAGATTGGAAATCGTTGGAGTTGGTTCTCGTGCTCAGGTGAAGGGTAAGACCTTGGTTGTGAGTGCTGGCTTTAGTCATCCTGTAGAAGTTGTTCCTCCCTCAGGCATAACTTTTGCTGTCGAGAACAACACTAATGTGACTGTTTCTGGGGCTGATAAGGAGTTGGTAGGGAACGAAGCTGCGAAAATTCGTGCAATTCGTCCACCTGAACCTTACAAGGGGAAGGGGATTAAATACCAAGGAGAACGCATAAGAAGGAAGGCCGGTAAATCTGGCAAGAAATAAGAGTTTTCTCTCAACTTTTTTAATTATCATCATGTCAACTCTTTCTCGAAAACAGCAGACACAGAAGCGCCACAAGCGTCTTCGTCGTCATTTGAATGGGACTCCAAGCCGCCCTCGTTTGGCAGTTTTTCGTTCAAACAATCATATTTATGCCCAGGTTATTGATGATGAAGCTCAAAGCACTTTATGTGCTGCTTCAACCTTGGACAAGGCATTGCGCACTACGCTCAAAGCTGATGGGAGCAGTTGTGATGCATCGATCGCTGTCGGCGAGTTGGTTGCTAAACGTGCTCTTGAAAAAGGTATTCAACAGGTTGTCTTCGACCGAGGTGGCAACCTTTATCACGGTCGGGTTAAAGCCCTAGCCGATGCAGCCCGGGAAGCGGGCCTTAAATTCTGACTCCTTCTCTGACTATGACCGAATCAAATTCTAAAAACAAATCAAAAGACATTCCAGCGGCAGCTGATGTTCCTGCTGCTGCAGATGGGCAACAGCAGGAACAACGCCGTGGTGGTGGCAATCGTGAGCGCCGTGGTGGACGACGGGGGGATCGACGTGGCCATGAGCGTGATTCTGAATGGCAAGAAAGAGTCGTTCAGATAAGACGTGTCTCTAAAACTGTTAAAGGTGGTAAGAAGATGAGTTTTAGGGCAATAGTTGTTGTCGGGAATGAAAAGGGTCAGGTAGGTGTGGGTGTTGGTAAGGCTGGGGATGTTATTGGAGCAGTTCGCAAGGGAGTCGCAGACGGTAAGAAGCATCTCGTCAAGGTGCCTTTGACCCGCCATAGTTCTATTCCTACACTCTCAAATGGCAGAGATGGCGCAGCAAGTGTACTTATTCGTCCTGCTGCACCAGGAACAGGTGTAATCGCAGGGGGTTCGATACGTACAGTGCTTGAATTAGCAGGTATTAAGAACGTTTTGGCTAAGAGGTTGGGTAGCAAAACCCCCTTAAATAATGCTCGGGCTGCAATGGTGGCTCTAGCAGGCCTACGTACTCATAAGGAGACCGCTAAAGAACGTGGAATCTCTCTTGAACAGATTTTCTCCTGATTGGATTTCAAATGACACTTCAACTTGACTCTCTAAAACCAAATAAAGGCGCTAGGCGTCAAAAATTACGCAAAGGAAGAGGTATTGCTGCTGGCCAAGGTGCTAGTTGTGGTTTTGGAATGCGTGGACAAAAGTCACGTTCAGGTAGGCCTACAAGGCCTGGTTTTGAAGGTGGACAAATGCCTCTCTATAGGCGAGTCCCAAAGTTAAAGCACTTTCCTTTAGTGAATTCAAAGTCTTTTACTGTTGTCAATGTATCAGCTTTGAATGACTTGAAGGCTGGAAGCACAATTAACCTTGATTCCTTAGTCAAGTCAGGCATCGTTACCAACCCTAAAAGTCCTTTGAAAGTGTTGGGTAATGGTTCTTTGAAAGTGAAGTTGAATGTTCAGGCAGCTGCATTCACCTCTACAGCTCGCAGCAAGATAGAAGAGGCTGGTGGAACATGTGAAGTCCTTGATCTTGGGAGTTGAAGTTACTGACTCTTGTACAAGAAATGACTAGCAATCTATTATTCTCTAGTTGCTAGAGAATATTCTCTAAAAATTATTTTGTAGTTTTCATGCTCGTCAGTCGAGGCCGTAATCCCAGCGCCTCTGAAGTAATCACCCAGTTGGTCATAAATCAAGAGCTTCGTGGCCGAGTCTTGACCACTTTGGGGTTGTTGTTGCTTATCAGGCTAGGGATCTATATCCCAATGCCAGGAATAGATAGAGAGGCGTTTCAAGGGTTCTTAGAACAAGGTGGCCAGTTAATTGGCTTTTTAGATATTTTTACGGGTGGAGGCATCTCTACTCTAGGAGTTTTTGCGTTAGGGATTCTCCCGTTTATTAATGCTTCTATTATCCTGCAGTTGTTAACGGCGGCGGTACCGCAGTTAGAAGATCTTCAAAAAAATGAGGGAGAAGCAGGAAGAAGAAAAATTGCACAAATCACTAGATATGTAGCGTTGGGATGGGGCTTAGTTCAAAGTTTAGTTTTTGCTTCAATTCTTCGTCAATATTCAGTAGAAGGGCTTAGTGAAGCCGCATTTATTATTCAAACTGCCTTGGCGTTGGTCACAGGGTCAATGGTGGTTATGTGGCTTAGCGAGATAATTACGGAGAAAGGAATAGGTCAAGGTGCTTCGTTGGTTATCTTCTTGAATATTGTCGCTACTTTGCCTAAGGCATTAAGTTCAACAATTGAAAAAGCACAGACTGGAGATAGGAGTGATGTCGTTGGAATAATTGTTCTTTTACTAGTTTTTCTATTTACAATTGTGGGAATTATCTTCGTTCAAGAAGGCTCTCGAAGAATTCCAATTGTCAGCGCCAAAAGGCAGATAGGTGGCAGCAATCTTCTTCCTAATCGCCAAAGTTATCTTCCTTTAAAATTAAATGCAGGTGGAGTAATGCCGATTATCTTTGCTTCTGCCCTTATATTCCTGCCTATAACAATTGCCAATTTTACTAAAAATCAGTTCTTAATTAGGGCTGCCGGTTACTTGAACCCAAGTGCTGCAAATCCTTGGCCATATGCGATAGCTTTTTTTGCTTTAATTCTTGGCTTTGCATATTTTTATGCTTCTTTAACTATTAACCCTATAGATATAGCTTCTAATCTGAAACGTGGAGGTGTGGCAATCCCAGGTGTGAGGCCTGGTAGTGCTACTGCAAACTACCTTTCTGGTGTGCAAAATCGTCTTACTTTGCTTGGGGGTCTGTTCCTTGGATCGGTTGCAATAATTCCTGCAGCTGTGGAGCGAGCAACCAATGTTCAGACTTTTCAGGGTTTAGGCGCGACCTCTTTGCTTATCCTTGTTGGTGTGGCGATAGATACCGCAAAGCAAGTTCAAACTTATGTGATTTCTCAGCGCTATGAAGGCCTAGTACGTCAATAGGCCTTCATTTGTAAAGCTGACTAAAACTCTTTTCTCGTTTCATGAAAGACCGACTTCTCTTTTTAGGACCTCCAGGTGCTGGAAAAGGAACTCAGGCAGAACGACTTTGTAACGCTCATGGCTTGAATCACTTATCCACAGGTGATCTTTTGCGTGCTGAAGTTGATGCTAAGAGTGCCCTGGGCACGGAGGCTGCTGAATTAATGAATAAGGGTGAGTTGGTTAGTGACTCATTGGTTTTGGCAATAGTTAAATCAAGAATGAAAAGTCAATCTGGGGGATGGGTCCTAGATGGTTTTCCAAGAAATGTGAATCAAGCGAAAGCTCTTCAAATCCTTCTTGAAGAGCTTGATCAGCAAATTCAAGGTGTTGTTTTGCTAGAGCTGGATGAAGTGGCTTTGGTTCAACGATTGCTTTCAAGGGGGCGTACTGATGACAATGAAGATGTGATTCGGCATCGCCTTGAGGTTTATGCCGAACAGACTGAACCTCTTGTTGATTACTATTTAAACCAGGGGTTGCTTCTTAGAGTGCCTGCAAGCGGAGCTATCGAAGAGATTCAAACCCATATAGAGGATGTTTTGAGTTGATCGGTGTAGTAGTATTGATCTTTAAAAAATTGACGAGAAACAACCTATGAAGGTGCGTGCCTCAGTCAAAAAAATGTGTGAAAAGTGCCGTGTCATTAGAAGACATGGACGGGTAATGGTGATTTGCACCAACCCTAAGCACAAACAGCGTCAGGGTTAAACCCTGATCTATCTGGCTTAAAATCAAATGATTAGGGACGAACTTTCTTCTCTATTCCTTTTAGCCAGATATTTACTCACCGCCTTCGGTGATTCCCGTTCCCCTTCATTTTTATTGTTAAGTGGCAAGGATTGCAGGCGTTGACATACCCCGTGAGAAGCGGGTTGAGGTTGCCCTCACCTATATCTATGGTATTGGACTGACACGTGCCAAAACCATTCTCTCTCAATCTGGAGTTAACCCAGATGTAAGAGTCAAAGATCTAGAGGATGGTGATGTCCAAAAACTGCGGACTGCCACAGAGACCTTCACTATTGAAGGGGATTTAAGGCGTCAAGAGGGCATGGCTCTTAAGCGTCTGCAAGATATCGGTTGTTTGCGCGGCCGACGTCACCGCATGAGTCTGCCTGTCAGGGGTCAGCGCACCCGAACAAATGCTCGCACCAGAAGAGGTGCTCGCAAAACTGTGGCTGGCAAGAAGAAGTAAGCCTCACAACTAGTAGGACTTATTTAGTCCAATTATTCCTCCTTCATATTTAAAAGGCCCAACCATATGGCCACACCAGCAAAGAAATCAGGTTCCAAAAAGGCTAAGCGCAACGTCCCTAATGGCGTTGTACATATTCAGAGCACCTTCAATAACACTATTGTCTCAATTACAGATACCTCTGGAGAAGTGATCTCCTGGTCATCTGCCGGAGCGAGTGGCTTTAAAGGTGCTCGAAAAGGCACCCCTTTTGCTGCACAAACAGCGGCTGAAGCTGCTGCTAGACGGGCCTTGGATCAGGGAATGCGTCAAATTGAGGTTCTCGTAAGAGGTCCAGGGTCAGGTCGTGAAACAGCCATCCGTGCTTTACAAGTGGCTGGTTTAGAGATCACCCTTATTAGAGACGTCACTCCTTTGCCTCATAACGGCTGCCGTCGGCCTAAACGTCGTCGCGTTTGATTTTCCCCGATAGGCAAGCTTCATTCTCCAGCCCCAATTCCCCTTCTCCCGCTTTAGACCGTGCTGCAATACCAGATCGACAGGATCGAACATCAAGTTGCTGACGATCGCGCTCAAACCGGCGTGTTCCTTATTGGCCCTTTAGAACGAGGCCAGGCAACGACTCTTGGGAATTCCTTAAGAAGAGTTCTTATGGGTGGCCTTGAAGGTAGTGCCGTTACTGCTGTTCGCATCGCAGGCGTGAACCATGAATATGCGACAGTGCCAGGTGTGAGGGAGGATGTATTAGATATTCTTTTAAACTGCAAACAACTTTCTGTTAATAGTCGAACTCCAGAACTAGAAATAGGGCGATTAGTTGCATCTGGTCCTGTTGAGGTTAAGGCAAAGGATTTGCAATTTTCTTCACAAGTTCAAGTTGTTGATGGAGATAGGCCTATAGCGACTGTGCATGAAGGACACAGTCTTGAACTTGAGGTTCATGTAGAGCGTGGTGTTGGGTATCGGCCTGTTGATCGACATCAAGAAGATGTGAGTGCAATTGATTTATTGCAAATCGATGCCGTTTTCATGCCAGTGCGGCGCGTGAATTTCACTATTGATGAAACTGCGGTCGCTGAAGGCGGCTCAACAAGAGAAAGGTTGCGTATGGAAGTGGTAACTGATGGTTCTACCACTCCCGATGACGCCATTGCAGAGGCAGCTAACCAACTGATTGAGCTTTTTCAGCCTTTAGCGACAGTTACAATGGTTGAGGAAATTCCAGTGGAGCCTGAACCTTCAGCTGAGGCACAAATTCCACTTGAGGAGTTGAATCTTTCTGTGAGAGCTTACAACTGTTTGAAACGTGCCCAAGTCAATTCTGTATCAGATTTAATGGGCTTTAGCTATGAGGACCTTTTAGAGATTAAGAACTTCGGTTCTAAATCCGCTGACGAGGTCATTGAGGCTCTAGAGAGGATTGGCATCTCAATTCCTCAGAGTCGAACCTCTGCCTGATTTCTCTAAATAGTTCCCCAAGAAGCAGAACCATGCGTCATCAATGTCGAGTCCCTCAGTTAGGTCGTCCTGCTGATCAACGAAAAGCAATGTTGCGAGGATTAACCACTCAGTTAATCCGCGAAGGGCGTGTTACTACTACAAAGGCTAGAGCTAAAGCCCTACGAGATGAAGCTGAAAGGATGATTACTCTGGCTAAGGAAGGAAGCTTGGCTGCAAGGCGAAGAGCAATCGGATATATATATGACAAGCAACTAGTCCATGCATTATTTGATAAGGCACAAGATCGTTATGGGGATAGAAATGGTGGATATACCAGGATCATTAGAACTGTTCCTCGGCGTGGTGATAACGCGCAGATGGCAATAATTGAACTTGTCTAAAGTCTTTCTCTGATTTTCATGAGCTGGCAAGGATCAGCTAATGATTACTGAATCATTGTCCAATGCGCCTGAGGGGAAAAGTTTCAGGCGTGTTGCGATTTGTTTGCAGTATGACGGATCTGGTTTTAGTGGATGGCAGTTTCAGCCCCATAGGCCCAGTGTTCAAGGTGTTTTACAGGAGGCCATTCAGAGCCTTGATCCATATAGGCCAATTAAAGCTATTGCTGCAGGAAGAACAGATGCAGGCGTACATGCAGCAGGTCAGGTAGTTCATTTTGATTGCTCTGGTCGGATACCTAGTGATCGTTGGGTATCTGCCTTGAATGGTCGCTTGCCTAAAACCATTAGGGTTCGAGAAGCAATTTCAATGCCAAGAAGATGGCATGCATGTCATTCAGCTAATTACAGGAGATATAGGTACACGATTTATAACGGCTGTAGACCTAATTTATTTCTTGATCATTGGACATGGCATAGATATCAAATCAGACTTGATGATGCATTGATGAGAAAGGCATTAGATGGGTTGATTGGCTACCACGATTTCTCTGCTTTCCAGCGATCTGGTAGTAAGCGGGCAGATGGATTTACCACTATTCAGGCTGTAGATATTGAAAGAGAAGGTGATTTAGTTGTAATTGAAATTCAAGCCACTGGTTTTTTATATGGAATGGTGAGATTGCTTGTTGGCCAGTTGGTGATGTTAGGTGAGCATCGACTGGCTTTAGATAGTTTTGAAAGAAGGTGGAAGCAGCAGCGGCGGCAGGAAGTTAAAGAGTCTGCTCCTGCCAAGGGTCTTTGCTTGCTTCGAGTGGGGTATGAGGAGCAATTGTTTTCAGAAGTTGGTTGGTTCGAGTCTTTTCCAAAGTATGTACTCTCAATAAGTGATCCTCCAGCAGACCCTTTGGAGATCAAATCGGGGCCCGGCTAAGCATTGTTCATATTGGTCTATCCCGAGAAATTGATTGCTACTTTGATCCTGTGTTGGTCATCTGGAGCTTGGGATTGTGAAGACGAGAGTGTAAGCTGTTGAATTGAGCTTTATTGATCCTAGTAAATGGGTCCTAAGGCTCTATTAACCAGCACTGTCGCTTGCGATTTTGTGCAAATTCGAACCGGCCTGCCGGCGTGATGAACAAGACCTCAATCCCTTCTAATGATTCCATTAATCGCCAGTGGTATCTGGTAGATGCTGAGAATCAGACCCTTGGAAGACTTGCTTCCGAAGTTGCTGCTGTCCTCCGCGGTAAAAACAAACCGAATTTCACTCCTCACTTAGATACAGGAGATTTTGTAGTTATTGTGAATGCCGAGAAGATTCGTGTAACTGGGAACAAGCCTCAGCAAAAGCTCTATCGGCGACATTCAGGACGGCCTGGGGGGATGAAAGTAGAAACCTTTGAGTCTTTACAGCAAAGAATTCCTGAGAGAATTCTTGAAAAAGCTATTAAAGGGATGTTGCCTCACAACGCTCTTGGGAGGCAGCTCTTTCGGAAATTGAAGGTCTATAAGGGACCTGAACACCCTCACTCGGCTCAGCAACCACAGATTATTACTTTAGATTCTTCGAATTCTTCTCAATGACTAGTTCTTCTAATAACAGTGTCGTTTACTGGGGTACTGGTCGCCGCAAGACTTCAGTAGCTCGTGTTCGTTTAATTCCTGGGAAAGGAAACGTCACTATTAATGGTCGCCCAGGAGACCATTATTTGAATTTTAACCCTGCATATATAGCTGCAGTAAAGGCACCTTTGCTGACTCTGGGACTAAATAATGATTATGACATTCTGGTAAATGTCCATGGTGGTGGACTGACTGGTCAGTCTGATGCCATTAAGCAAGGCGCTGCACGTGCTTTATGTGAGCTTTCGTTAGATAATCGCAAGCCTTTAAAGACTGAGGGTCATTTAAGTAGAGATCCCCGTGCTAAAGAGAGACGTAAATATGGATTGAAGAAGGCGCGTAAAGCTCCTCAATTCTCTAAACGCTAAATCAATTAGTTTTTTTGCTTTTCCTTCTTATGCCTAAACCCGATATCCATCCAACTTGGTATCCAGATGCAAAGGTTATTTGCAATGGCGAAGTCGTTATGACCACTGGGTCTACTCAGCCAGAAATTCATGTTGATGTCTGGAGTGGTAATCATCCCTTTTTTACGGGAACCCAGAAGATTTTGGATACTGAAGGAAGGGTTGATCGATTTATGCGGAAGTACGGCATGGGTTCTACTGATGCTGGTGCAGATGTGAAGCAAGCTAGTTCTTCCAATCAGAAATCTGATGAATCCAAGGTTGAGAAAGCTTAAATAGTCTCATTTATTAGGCGATGACTGTGCTTGGCCTCTTTAAGAGATGAGTATGGATTCTTCTGCTTTCAAGACAAGATTAGATACAGCAACCTCTACTTTTCGCAGTTTGGAGAGACAGCTTGCTGATCCTGATGTTGCTTCAGACCCGAAGCGCTTAGAAAATATTGCTCGGGAACGAGCCCGGTTAGAGCCCTTAGTTTTGAATTTTCAAGCACTTCGTAAAGCTGAGGAGGAATGGGATCAGGCCAAGGATTTGTTGCGCGAGATGAAAGGGGATCAAGATATGGAATCTTTAATTCAGGAGGAATTGCAGCAACTTGAGGAACTTAAGAAAAGTCTGGTAGAAAAGTTGACTTTGGCTTTGTTACCCCAAGACCCTAGAGATCAACGAAGTGTAATGCTAGAGATTAGAGCTGGCGCAGGAGGTGATGAGGCATGTTTGTGGGCTGGAGATCTTGCGAGAATGTATGAAAGGTATGGGCAGCGTGTTGGCTGGTCTGTTCAACCAGTTACTGGTACAGATGCTGAGATGGGTGGTTTTCGAGAATTAATTCTTTCTGTGAAAGGGGATTCAGTTTTTAGTCAACTTAAGTTTGAAGCCGGTGTTCACAGAGTTCAACGAGTTCCAGCGACTGAATCGCAAGGCAGAGTGCATACTTCTACCGCCACTGTGGCTGTTATGCCTGAAGCAGATCCAGTAGAAGTTCAAATAGACGCATCTGATATAGAAATGCATTCCGCTAGATCTGGAGGCGCTGGTGGACAGAATGTTAATAAAGTAGAAACAGCCGTTGATTTAATTCATAAACCAACCGGTATAAGAGTTTTTTGTACTCAAGAAAGATCTCAACTGCAAAATAGAGAGCGTGCTATGGAGATCCTTAGGGCGAAATTATTTGAGCTTCAACTTGCTGAAGCAAATGCAAAAGAAAGTTCTGCACGAAGGGCCCAGGTTGGCACAGGGGATCGAAGTGAAAAGATTCGGACGTATAACTACAAAGATAATCGTACTACTGATCATCGTTTAGGTAGTAACTTTTCATTAGAGCCTGTTCTTCAAGGACAATTAGAAGAGGTTATTGGTGCATGCTTAGCTGAAGAACAGCGAAGAAAAATTGAAGATTTAAGTAGAGAAGACTAGGCTAAAAGTTCTCTTTAGCGCCAGCCAATAACGTATTTACTCCACTCTTTATGATGGCCTGAGGCAATTATTTTGTTTGTTTGAAAGCTAAGGCTATTTAATGGTTTATGCGGAGGTTTTCGTAACTTCATATGTGCTTCGGCTGGAGTTCGGCTTCCTTTCTTTATGTTGCAAGGGAGACATGCAGTCGTAACGTTTTCCCAGGAATCGCTCCCGCCTCTGCTTCTGGGAATGACATGATCTATCGAAAGCTTATCTCCGTTATATCCACAGTATTGGCAGGAGGAGTTATCACGTTGAAGGATATTTTTACGAGTAAGTGGTAGTTCTCTAAAAGGCACCCTTACGAATTGACGTAGTCGTATCACCGTGGGAAGCATGATGTCTTTACGAATCACTCGACTTGAATCTTGCTCCAGACTTTCTGCTTTACCTTTAAGCATCATCACCATGGCTCTTTTCCAAGTGGTGATATTCAGCGGTTCGTAGGACGCATTTAAAACGAGAACCTGGACCATGCCAGCCCTTTGATTACGCGGCATGCTAACTGCATTAAACGGACAGCGCATTCCGTTGCAAATTCATTCTTAATGAGAGACGCCCTGGCTACTGTTCAAAATGATTTTTTGGGTAAGAAGCCTTTGGATCTTGTTGAATCCGACCCTCGTCAGCGTGCTTGGGTTGAAGTTTCCCCGCAGGCTGTAGAAGCAAATGTAATCAACCTCAAACGTCATTTGGCAAAAGACTGTGAACTTATGGCGGTTGTTAAGGCTGATGGATATGGCCATGGAGCTGCAACAGTCGCAAGGGCAGCGTCCAAGGGAGGCGCTACTTGCTTGGGGGTAGCCACTCTCCAGGAGGGTATTGAATTGCGCAATGCTGGTGTCCAAGCTCCGACATTAGTTTTAGGGAACATCACAGATGTTGAGGATTTGCGTGCTTGTCTTTATTGGGAACTTATGCCCACTCTTAGCAGTCAAAGCCAGGTGGAAATTTGCCAACAACTAGCCCAAGAATCTGGACGTAAGTTTCTTGTTCATTTGAAAGTTGATACAGGTATGGCGAGATTGGGTTGTGATTTAAAAGATGTTCCTGACTTGCTAGATAAAGTCTATAAATGTAGTGAAATACAGCTCAAGGGAATTTATAGTCACTTAGCACTTGCCGATGGCGATTTATTCGGGGAGGCGGCGAGATTTACTGAGTTACAGCGGCAGAGGTTTGATGATGTATTGAAACTATTACCAAAGGGTTCTGCTGGAATATCTAGACATCTTGCCAATTCTGCAGGCACTCTTCGCGACAGGAATCTTCATTACGACATGGTGAGAGTAGGGCTTTCTATCTATGGGTATAACCCTTTAAATCAAGTAGGCGAGGCGTTAACTTTAAGACCTGCCTTATCACTTAAGGCAAGAGTTACTTTGATTCGTGATGTTCCTGCTGGAGTAGGTATTAGTTATGGCCATAAATTTATAACTCAGCGTCAAAGTCGTCTGGCGGTTGTTGGTATTGGATATGCCGATGGAGTTTTGAGAGCGCTTTCTAATCGCATTGATGTTTTAGTAAATGGTGAGAAGGTCCCTCAAGTTGGTTCAATTACCATGGATCAATTGGTCATTGATATAACAGACAATCTCAATTTAGAGGTGGGTGAGGTAGTTACTCTTTTAGGTCAGGATGGAAAAAATCGGGTCACGCCGCAGGATTGGAGCCAAATGAGTGGTTCAATTCCATGGGAGATTCTTTGTGGTTTTAAAGATCGTTTACCTAGGCTTGTGATTTGAGGTCTTGATCATTGGCTGCTGCGATAAAAGACTCTTGATAAAGTAACGAAGCTGGAGAGGTGGCTGAGTGGTTGAAAGCGGCTCCCTGCTAAGGAGTTACAGGAGGCAACTTCTGTCGAGGGTTCGAATCCCTCCCTCTCCGTTCCAAGAAATCTTTAAAGAGTCTTTCGACCCTTTTAATTCGAACCCTTAAAACGTCGAAAGATTGTGCGGAGGAATAGGATATTGCTTTCGCAAAAAGCAAGTGACTGAAAAAACCGGGAAGGAACTAGCGACCATATCTGTTTACTTGAACACAGGAATAGTCGTGGGGATCTTTGCGGTCGGGTTTCTGGTTTCAGCTGTTTTGTTTGCTGCAATAACCCTTATTGCAAGGTGATTGTCCTGCTCTTTTAAAGGATTCCTTTAATGCAGCTTGTTTAGTTCATGAGCTAGCGCTGGCAATAGAAAGGAGTCCTTTGCCCTTTCGCGCCCTTGGCAAAAGACTACGAGCATCATGGGTTTGCCATGTGGGGGGGACCACCATGCAGCATCGTGGCGAGCTTGACTCATCCAGCCTGCTTTGCTCCATAGACGACTTCCTATAGGCAAGCCCTCCCCCAGAAAACCATCTACTTGGTTCTCTGGGTCAGATTTTCTTTGAGATAAATCAATTGATCTTGAAAGAATTGTTTTGAGTCTCTTTGAAGCTTGAGCAGAAATCATATTGTTGGTCATTATTCCCTCAAGCATTCGAGCAGTGCCAGCTGTCGTTAGGAGATTTCGATTTTTATTGCCTGCACCATAAAAATCTTTTTCTCTACCAAATGGGCCATCATTCCAGGTCTTTTGGCAGCAATTCACTGCTTCCAGTTCAGGCCAATTTAGAGAATTTAACCAGTTATTAATTAGGTTGCGTTGTTTTACCCAACTTTCCCATCTTTCTGGCTTTAGTGATTTGATTGATGGACCACTAGTTGTTCCAGTCAAAAGATCCACGATTAGGCTGGTTGCATCATTGCTCGATTGAGCAATCATTTCTTGCATTGCTCTTCGGAGTTCTTCGTTGTCCAGGATGAGGTCTTTTTTAAGCCAAGCTTCAATTGCTACGGCATAAAATAATTTGACTACACTTGCTGGATAAAGAGGACGTAGATCTGAAAAACCTGTGCCTAAACCGCTCCCAGGTACTGGAATTTGAGTCTCATAACGTATCCAAGTGATTGCAATGCTATCTGTTAAACCTGGTCGCCCTTCTGCAGTAAAACGATGCAACACCTTTTCTAGGTGGCTTTTCATTGCTGGATCGGAACGGTAAAACGCCATACCGCATGGAAAAAACTTATGAAGAGACTAGGCAGCCCTATCGAAAGGCATTTGATAGTTTGCAATTCCTACTGGCAACTTAAGGTAGGTGTGAACGGCTATGAAAATTCAACGACCCATGAGTTGGCTACTCAAGTTTTACCGGGTAGAACTTTTCGTGTGATTGAAGCCCCTGACTTGGAGGAAGGAAAAACTCCTGCAGTAACTAGGGTTAGGGTGAATTTGATGGAAGATGGATATTTATGTTGGCTAGATCTTGCTGCATTATTTGGATCAGCTTTTCAAATAGATATTTGGAATCCAGTTCTTTTTAGTAAAGCCGAAATTTATCGGCGTTTACCTGCTGTATTGCATTGGGTCGAATCGGCCGCTAAAGCACCGAATCAATATTTGTGGGGGGGCAGCATTGGCCCTGATTTCGACTGTTCAGGTCTTGTGCAAACTGCCTTTGCCAGCCAATCTATTTGGTTGCCTAGAGATGCCTATCAACAGGAAGGTTTCTGTACTCAGATTCCTGTTGCTGCTAATGACTTCAGCCTTTTGCGACCTTGCGACCTTCTTTTTTTTGGATCAAAAGATCATTGTGATCATGTTGCCCTTTATCGTGGTGATGGGTACTACTTGCATAGTTCCGGAAGGGAATATGGTCGCAACGGAATCGGATGTGATGGGTTGCATCCCAAAGACAATAATCCAATCGCAAATCATTATCGAGCCAGGCTTAGAGGTGTCGGAAGAGTCGAGCGTTGCCATGATGGGACAACACTGTCTTGAACAATTTGTGGTGTGTTCGCCCGTGATTGTTAATTGATGGCATGACTTTGCCCTTAGATCTCTCAGTAGTTGTTCCTATCTTTAATGAGGAGGAAAGCCTTGGCCAATTGGTTGAGCAATTACTGCTTGCCTTAAGACCTTCTGGTGAAAGCTTTGAAATAGTTTTAGTTAATGATGGCTCTACAGATAGCACTGCAAAGGTTATGGCATTGATAAGTGCTGAAGTGCCAGAGGTGGTTGGTGTTTTGTTACGTAAGAATTATGGACAAACAGCTGCTATGGCAGCGGGTTTCGATGTGGCTAAGGGGGAAATAATAGTTAGCCTTGACGGTGATTTGCAAAATGATCCAGCAGATATTCCTGTTTTGACTGCAAAGTTAAGGGAAGGTTATGACCTTGTCAGCGGGTGGAGGTTTCAAAGGCAGGACGCTGTTCTACGTAGAAAGCTGCCATCGAGAATTGCTAATCGACTAATTGGGCGCGTTACTGGAGTTCGCTTACATGATTATGGCTGTTCGCTCAAAGCATATAGAAAGGAAGTACTTGCGGATATGCGCCTCTATGGCGAACTCCATCGTTTTTTACCAGTCTTGGCCAATATCGAGGGTGCCAGGATTACTGAGGTGAAGGTTAACCATCGTGCGCGACAACACGGTATTAGTAAATACGGTATTGATCGCACATTCCGAGTGCTGATGGATTTGCTGACAGTCTGGTTTATGAATAGGTTTTTAACTCGCCCAATGTATGTCTTTGGCTTTGCTGGATTACTTGCAATAGCAGGGAGTTTCTTGGCTAGTGCCTATTTGCTTGTTGTAAAGATTATGGGGGAGGACATAGGTAACAGACCCCTTTTAACTTTGGCTTTAGTTCTGGGCTTAGCTGGTGTTCAACTTTTCTGTTTTGGCTTGCTAGGGGAATTGCAGATTAGGACTTACCACGAGAGCCAGGGACGCCCGATTTATCGCATAAGAGCAACATTGCGAGGTGGACGTATTTCTTGATTATTTTTGGCAAGTGTTCTTCCTCGATATTTGGAGATGGCAACAGCTGAGGATGTAACTACTCGACTATCTGAATCTCTAAGCCCTTGTCGAAGAATTTTCAAAACAGAGGAATGTCCCCAATATGCAGCAATTTGGATTGCTTCTAAGCGTTCCTCAGGACCAGCAGCCATTGCTTTTGTTAGTTGCCGTTGAAGTTCCAGTCGCTCTCTTGTGTTCGTAGGTAAAGCTAAAAGGCCATCTGATTGAGTTGTTCCGCTAGTGCTTCGCGGCTTTAAATCATTGTTGGATCTAACTAGGGTTGTTTGAACTTGCTGCAATTCAGTTCCTTGGGAGGAGGAACTTCCCTTAAGGACCTGAGGAGTGTTTTTCCTTCCTAAACCCCAAAGCAGTACTGAAAGTAGTAGAGCTGCAGAGCCTGCAAAAATCTCGTTCATTGGGCAAATCGCTAATTGGGGCTTGAGAGGAAATTGGGATGGGGAGTTCAGGATTGAACTTTTATGTCGTCAAAGGGTCTAATTTAGTTCGAAAAGAAGTGCAATCTATACAGTAACTATGGATCTATCGGCATATTCAATGTCTACAGAATTTGCTGCAGCCTGGCTGCCCGCCGTTTTTGTACCTCTCATCGGCCTTGTGACCCCCGCGGTCTTCATAGTGCTTGTAGGTAGGCATATCACTGCCACCGACTGAACGGTCGCCTCAAGTAAATCAAGCCAATTCCGTTCTATTAACTCATGACTGAATTTCAGGACCCATTCCTCAAATCTGGTAAGCCAGTTAAATTCCCAGAAAAGTACGTCGACAACACCGTCCGACCAGGTGACATCGGAGTGGCCGATCAGTGGGCTGTAAAGCCTGCTGCAGATCCTTGTGTTGGTGATTTGGCTACTCCTGTGAATAGTGGCTATTTCACTAAAGCTTGGCTTAACAACCTTCCTTTTTATCGGCCTGGGTTGTCACCAAACTTCCGCGGCCTAGAAATAGGTGCAATGTTTGGTTATGCCTTATATGGACCATTCGCAATAACAGGTCCATTCAGGAGTTCAGACTATGCATTGACAGCTGGTTTGTTGAGCACAATTGGTGCAGTCCACATCTTGACTGCTTTATTGGTTCTTTATAACTCTCCTGGCAAAGCACCGGCAGTTCAACCCCCTGATTGCACGATTGATAATCCGCCAGCAGATTTGTTTACCAAACATGGTTGGGCAGATTTCACCAGTGGTTTTTGGTTAGGTGGATGTGGGGGTGCACTCTTTGCATGGTTACTATGTGGAACCTTGCATCTTGATGCATTACTGAGAGTTCCACTCAGTGCTTGGAGTGTTGGTTGACTTTAGAAAAACTAGTAATTTCTTCAGAACCAACTTATTTGCCTTTTTCCTGATGAGCCTAATGCTCATCAGGAATTTTTTTATCATCTTTTGCCTGCAGGGCTAGAAATCAACTACCTTGATGTTCATTTCGTTCAGCAAAGGTTGTATGCAGATGGCCTTTTTAGGCTCGTTATTTTTTAGTCAAGGCTCATCAGGAGAGCTAACAGCACAGCTTTTAAATATTACTCACCCTATAGAGGGTACTTTGTGTTTAGTTGTCCTCGGAGTAGTTGTCAGGTGGAGGTTTCCAGACTTTTGGAATCACTTGCTCGAAAAACTGTCTGTCGGTAATGATGATATAAATCCAGACCTTTGACTATAATCTTGTTTGATTTTTTCCCATAAGAGATTAGTGCTTAATTAGTTATTTGTTGTGAGCAAAAATAATTAACCTATCGATTCTGAGAGCAGTTTTTGTGAATTTATCAATGTCTCGAATTTAGGGCTTCAAGTAAGCAGCTCTCGATTCTTTGAGTTAATTATTTAGGCGCAAAAAAAACCTCGCCAGATTATCTGACGAGGTTTTTTGGAGCTTAAGGCAAATCAGTTTTATCCGAATTTACCAGCGGTGGATGCAATTACGAATGCAGCAAATGTGACCGCCGTACCCACAACAAAGTGAGTTACTCCTACAAGTCGAGCTTGAACAATTGATAAAGCTACTGGCTTGTCTCTCCATCCAATCAAGTTGGCAATTGGAGTACGTTGATGAGCCCAAACGAGTGTTTCGATGAGTTCTTGCCAGTAACCTCTCCAGGAAATCAGGAACATGAATCCTGTTGCCCAAACCAGGTGTCCCCATAGGAACATAAATGCCCAAGGAGATAAAGCGTTAACGCCAAATGGGTTGTAGCCATTGATTAACTGTGAACTATTGAGCCACAAATAATCTCTAAACCAACCCATTAAATAGGTCCCAGATTCATTGAATTGGGCAACATTTCCAGACCAGATGGCTAGATGTTTCCAATGCCAGTAGAACTGAACCCAAGCAATTGTGTTAACTGCCCAGAACAATGCCATGTAGGTTGCATCCCAAGCGGAGCTATCACATGTGCCGCCTCGACCAGGTCCATCACAAGGGAAGGAATAGCCGAAGTCTTTTTTGTCTGGGATTAACTTTGAACCCCTGGCATCAAGTGCACCTTTGATAAGGATTAATGCCGTTGTATGGACGCCGAGTGCAATGCCATGGTGAACCATGAAGTCAGCGGGGCCTATAGGTAGGAAGTTGGTTGTTGCATCTGGCGCATTAACCAAATCCATCCAATAGTGATTGCCAGGTATGTTTGCTGCTGCAAGGGTGGCAGCGCTATTACTACTTGAAAGCAGTGTGTCAAAGCCATACATGACTTTTCCACTGAATCCCATAAGCATTTGAGCAAAAATTGGCTCAATTAGGATTTGCTTTTCAGGAGTACCAAAAGCAATACATACATCGTTGTGTACATATATGCCCAGAGTGTGGAAGCCAAGAAGCATAGTTACCCAACTTAGATGGCTAATTAGTGCTTCTTTAGTTCCTAGAACTCTTGCAAGAACATTGTCTTTGTTTAGTTCTGGGTCATAATCTCTGACGAAGAAAATTGCTCCGTGAGAGAAGGCTCCAACCATCAATAAAACTGCAATGTACTGATGGTGTGTATAAAGAGCTGCCTGAGTTGTGTAGTCCTGAGCAATGTATGCGTAGGAAGGAAGCGCACCCATGTGGTGAGCGACAAGGCTACAAGCAACACCTAAACAAGCCAGAGCAAGTCCAAGTTGGAAGTGCAATGAGTTGTTGACAGTTTCGTAGATACCGTTGTGGTTAATACCGAAGTAACCCTTATGAGGATCATTTGGGTGACTGGTGTTATGGCCTTCGGTGATCTCCTTAAGGGTGTGACCTATGCCAAAGGTGTTTCGGTACATATGACCACCAATAATCATCACTACACCTAGAGCTAGATGGTGATGAGCTATATCGGTTAGCCAAAGTGAACCGCTTCCAGGGTGCATGCCACCAAGGAAAGTCAGGATTGCTGTACCTGCTCCAGTAGTACTACCAAATACGGCATCCACAGAATCTGGATTCTGTGCGTATGCGCCCCAGTTTCCAGTAAAGAAAGGAGCTAGACCATCTGGATGAGGAAGAACTTCAAGCCAGTTGTCCCATCCGACATGCTGACCACGTGATTCAGGGATTGCCACATGAACAAGGTGTCCAGTCCATGCGATGTTGCTAAATCCGAATAAGACAGCGATGTGGTGGTTTAGCTGCGCTTCAGCGTTTTTGAACCATGCCAAAGATGGACGGAACTTGGGCTGAAGATGTAACCAGCCTGCAAATAGCAGCCAGCACACCATGATGTTGATGAAAATGGCGCCCTGATAGAGCTCAACATTGGATCTCATTCCAATTGTGTACCACCAGTGGTAGAGACCGGAATAAGCAATGTTGACTGGGCCAGATGCACCAGCTTGAGTTAATGCAGTAGTTAGGCCTTCACCGAGGTGGGGGTCCCATACTGCGTGAGCGATTGGGCGAACATGAGTTGGGTCGGCGACCCAAGCCTCGAAGTTGCCCTGCCAGGCGATGTGGAACAGGTTTCCTGCAACCCATAAGCCGATAATTGCAAGGTGTCCGAAATGAGTAGCAAAAATCTTTTGATAAAGCTGCTCTTCGGTGACACCGTCATGACTCTCGAAATCGTGAGCCGTGGCGATGCCATACCAAATACGGCGGGTTGTAGGGTCCTGTGCCAGACCCTGGCTGAACGAAGGAAATTTCGTGGCCATAGGGGAAAGGTCAGGAAAGGTCAGCCGAGCCCAAGAAGGCGGGCATGGAAGAAGGTCCAGGTGGTGACAATACCTCCAAGAAGGAAGTGAGTAACACCCACTGCACGACCTTGTGTAATTGATAGGGCACGTGGCTGGATTGTTGGAGCAATCCTTAGCTTGTTATGAGCCCAAATGATTGACTCAAACAACTCTTGCCAGTAACCACGGCCGGTGAATAGGAACATCAGGCTGAAAGCCCAGATGAAATGTCCACCAAGGAACAACAAGCTATAAGAACTTATCGAAGTGCCATAGCCAGTTAGTACCTGTGAAGACTGAGCCCATAAGTAGTCACGCAACCAACCATTGATTGTGATTGAACTTTGAGCGAAGTTGCCTCCAGTTAGTCCCCATACGTCGCTTTGCATCTTCCAGGAGAAGTAGAAGATGATTACTGATATGGAGTTGTACATCCAGAAAAGGCCTAGGAACACATGGTCCCAAGAAGAAACCTGACATGTACCACCTCTACCTGGTCCATCACATGGGAAGCGGAAACCTAGTTGAGCTTTGTCTGGAATCAGACGAGAGCTTCTGGCATACAGCACCCCTTTAAGGAGGATGAGGACAGTCACGTGAATCGTGAATGCATGGACGTGGTGAATCATTAAGTCGGCAGTCCCTAAAGGAATGTCGAAAGCTTCACTTACGCCGCCAGGAAGGTTTCCAGCTCCAACAGCAGCGGCGGTGCCGACTGATGAATGCCAAATGTTCTGAACCCATTGAGCTAAGAATGGCTGAAGCTGAATAGCGCTGTCACTAAACATGTCCTGAGGGCGTCCCAGGCCACGCATCACATCGTTATGGATGTACAGGCCAAAGCTATGGAAGCCAAGGAACATGCAAACCCAGTTGAGGTGACTAATCAACGCATCACGTGCTTTGAGAATTCTGTCAAGCACGTTGTCAATATGAACTGCTGGGTCGTAATCCCGCACCATTGCTATACCACCGTGTGCAGCAGCTCCACAGATCATCAGACCACCAATCCACATATGGTGAGTAAATAGTCCAAGCACAGTTGCATGGTCTATTGACAGGTATGGATATGGAGGTAGCGCATACATATGATGCGCAATGATGATGCTTGCTGAGCCAACACAAGCAAGGTTGATGCTCAGCTGAGCATGCCAGCTATTGCTGAGGAACTCAAAGATTCCGTCGTGGCCATTGGGTGCTGGGAAAAGAATGGGATCGCCTTTGGCGTTCGCCATGATTTCCTTCATGCTGTGGCCTACACCCATAGTGTTGCGCCACATGTGTCCGCCGAAGATAGCGAAAACACCCCAGGCCAAATGGTGATGAGCAATGTCAGTTGCCCAAAGGCTTCCAGTAACTGGATTTAACCCTCCATTGTTGGTGAGGAAATCGCTGAAGGCCCACCAATTAAGACTGAAGAAGTTTCCTACTCCAGATGCAAGACCAGGGAAGATCTGGCCCACGAGGTTTGCGTTATAGAGCTCATGGGGGAGTGGGATGTCTGCAACGCTTGCAATTGTTTGACCATTTAGTACAAGCGGATTGCCTGCATCAATGGCATCAAGCATTGCGTTAGTGGGATTGGCCACATGTATTAAGTGACCTCCCCAGCCAATAGAACCAAGACCAATCAGACCAATCTGATGGTGCTGGAGCATCGACTCGATCTTTTGGAACCACTCCAGCTTTGGAGCTGCTTTGTGGTAGTGGTAGATCCCTCCATGGAGCACTAAGGCTGCCATTACAAGTGCACCAATGGCTAGAGCCATTAGTTCAGTTTCACTTGTAATACCCCAGGCTCTCCACATTTGGAAAATTCCTGAGGTGATCTGAAGGCCTTGGAAATTGCCCCCTAAATCAGCATTAAGGATTTCTTGGCCGACTATTGGCCAAACCACCTGCGCACCTGGTTTCACGTGCGTGGGGTCGGCTAGCCAACCTGAGTAGTTGGAAAAGCGGGCACCGTGGAAGAAGGCACCACTCATCCAAATAAACACAACAGCCAAGTGGCCGAAGTGGGCCGAAAAGATTTTTCGGCTCGTTTCTTCCACATCACCGATGTGGGTTTCAAAATCGTGAGCGTCTGCGTGGAGGTTCCAAATCCAGGTTGTGGTTTTGGGACCTTTGGCGAGGCTTCTAGACCAGAAACCGGGCTGTCCGGCTTTTTCAATGTCGGCTGGGACGGGGTCCCTGTCGACAGGCTGGTCGTAAATAGCCTTCGTCCCACGCTCTGGTGGGCTAATGGTCATCGAGAGGTTCCTCGAGGTACGGGTATCGAGGTGGAGGGCCACCCCTTGGACAGGCACATAGGTCCTGCCAGGGCCCCGAGATCGCAATTGCATAAAGCAAAAATGAACTCGGGCGCCAGTGATAGTGGAGGTAGAAACCTGCCTTTTCACTGGAGCGAGTGGGCCCCTGTAAGGGGACCGCTCCCGAAAGCATAAATGCGACAGCCGGTCACTACTGAAGCCAGTAACAAATGTTCTATCCGTCCGTTAATCAGTCTGGGCCTGGAGTCTTCAGAAGAGTCTCGGCTAGCCCTTGATACTTAATTCACGTAAATTTACATCTACCAGGCAAGAGTATGTTTGAGGCCTAAGTAACATAAATAAAGAAATCAGTCATAATAAGACTTTGTGGCGGATTTTCTTCCTCTTTGCAGAGCTCTCAAGATGCCCAAATTGCTCTGTTGCCCCTAGGTTGAAGTTGGAGGGGGTTGTTGAGGTGATGTTTTGAAAAGCAATTTTTGCTTGTTATCCCGATTAATTAAATTTTTCCAAATTCTCTCTCTAGTTTGTTTACTGATCTTCGCTTCGGCATGGTCTGTTGATGGCTTGCCTGCCTTTCAGTTCAAAGACGAACAGGAAGCCTTCGCAGAGCTGGACTCTTTTCATTTGGAAGAAGTCCCCCCTTCCGCGGTTGTGGAGCAATTGCGCAATGAACTCGATGAATATCAGCCAACTTTGAGTCTCCTAAGTCCCTCTAGTGGAGATGTCTTGCCAACACAAGATTGGGAATTGTTGATGCAAGTAAAAGATTGGCCTATCAATAATGATAGGGAACTTGGGATAGGACCCCATGTGGTTTTGCAAGTTGATGATGCTGAACCAGTTCGATTAACTGATGAAAACGATGGAGAACTTAGAGTCCTTATGAAAGCTTTAAAGCCAGGGACTCATAGACTGTCTGCTTATCTCGCATACCCATGGGGAGAAGCTGTAAGAAGTCCTGGTAGTAGGCTTCAGTGGCGCCTGCATTCATTACAGTCATTAGAAGGCACTCAGCCGGAGGATGATCAACCTTGGCTTACTGTTGTGAGCCCTTCTGATTTAAGTAGTATTGAACCTATTTTAATTGACTGGATACTTTGGAATGCTCCTTTGCAGAATCTGATTGAAGGAGACATAGTTTGGCGCATGAGAATAACGCTTGATGGAGAGAGTTTCCTTTTGTCTTCTGAAGAGCCGATTTGGATAAAGGGGTTTGGGGATCAAGCAAGTACTGTCCAATTTGAATTATTAGATGGAATGGGTGAGGCGATAGAGCCTGTCTTTAATAAACAATTAGTGGAACTTAATTCAACTGAATTTGATAATAAACCCATTTGGATGAATTCAGACATTAGTGATAAATCTGTTGCCAGACTCTTAGGCCAAGGCCCTCAGGACTTAGAGAAATCCTCCACCATTGAGCAAATGACTTTTAGTTCTGATCAGAGTTTGTTCAATAAAGAAGAGTTGCCAATTCCTGAGGAGAGCTTAGATGTTATGAGCTCCAAGGTATTAGACCCACCTAAAGAGAGTATTAAGGAGTCTTCCCCTTAAGAATTTGCTCAGCATTTTGAAAGTCCTCTTGATATTGTTCCCCTGAAAAAAACATCAGCTAAATCTCACTCCGATCGATTGGCTCTTGGCCTTTCAGCGAGTTCATGGCCTTTGCTGCAAAGACTAAGGGATAGGTCTTTTGTTTATAGCTTGGCACTAACAGCTAGGGCAGCTTTGGCGGTTAAAAATTTGCCCGAGGATGTATTTGTAGGGTCCGCAAGTGAAATTATTGAGAAACATTGGGTTAAAGGAGGAACAATTTTTGTTGTTGGAGCTATTGGCGCAGTTACACGATTAATAGCTCCTTTGCTAAAGAACAAAGTAGATGATCCAGCTGTGATTGTTCTTGATGCTTTCCCTTTGAATATTGTCCCACTAGTTGGTGGTCATCAGGCTGGGGCTGAAGATTTAGCACATCAGGTGGCTGCTGCGTTTGGCGCTAAAGCTGTGATAACTGGAGATTCGTATTTTCATAGAAGATTGGCCTTAGATAGTTTTGGAGAAGCGTGGGGATGGTTGCCGGGAGGTAGCTCAGAAGCTTGGCAAGATTTAATGCTGAGACAAGCGTCTTTTGAAAAAGTTTGTCTAGAACAAAGCTCAGGTACGAAATTGTGGCAATCCACTCAAGGCTTTTTTAATTCTTTTATCTCAGCGAATGAAGAGAGATCATTGACTGGCGGAAACCTACACATTGGCCCTTGTTCAGTCAGACAATGTGGATGGCATCCTGCAACCTTATGGCTTGGGATTGGTTGTGAGCGCGCTACTAGTTTTGAATTGTTGGAGGAAGTGGTTACTCAAACTTTGCAGGAAGAAGGCTTTGCTCCAGAAGCTGTTGCAGGTATCGCAACTATTGATTTGAAATCAGATGAGCCAGCTCTAATCACTTTGTCAAAAGAGAAAGCTTGGCCAACAAGATTTTTTAATGCAGTTGCTCTTTCTAAAGTTCCAGTTCCAAACCCTTCAGTTGCAGTTCAAAAGGAAGTGGGTACTCCTTCTGTTGCAGAAGCTGCCGCAATTCTTGCGGCTCAAAACAGCAATGGTTTAAGAGTTCAGAAACAGATATATCGCGCTAGAGCTGGTCAACAAGGTGCAGTCACTATTGCTATAGCTGAATCAGAAGCACCCTTTGCCCCAAGAAGAGGTGAGTTGCATTTGGTTGGTAGTGGTCCTGGCGATTTGTCCATGCTTACTCAAGATGCTCGTTTTGCGCTTGCCAGGTCAGTCGTTTGGGTCGGATATACCCCTTATTTGGATTTATTGGAACCATTACGAGGGTTTCATCAAGCCCGTGTAGAAGGGAAATTAACCCATGAAAAAGATCGTTGCAAACAAGCACTTGACTTGGCTATGCAGGGAGTTCGAGTCGCATTGATTTCTTCGGGCGATAGTGGAATTTATGGAATGGCTGGCTTGGCCCTTGAGTTTTGGATGAGATTGCCTATAGAGGCTAGGCCATTATTTCAAGTACATCCCGGTGTCTCTGCATTCCAAATGGCGGCTGCCCGATCAGGAGCTCCTCTCATGCAGGACTTTTGTGCTATTAGTCTTAGTGATTATTTGACTCCATGGAAGACAATTGAGTCTCGCTTGCATGCTGCAGCACAAGGAGATTTTGTGGTTGCGCTATACAACCCAAGGTCTATAGATCGTGAGTGGCAATTAAAGAAAGCCATAGAAGTTTTTTTAGAATATAGAGCTACGAATACACCAGTTTTATATAGTCGACAACTTGCACGTCCAAACGAATATGTAAAGCTATTTACCCTTGCAACATTGCCTATTGAGGAAGTTGATATGTTGACTTTGGTCCTTGTAGGAAATAGTGCCAGTTCTTCTAAGGATGGGATTTTTCTGACCCCTCGGGGGTATTCCTAATGAGGGTTTAGTTTTGAAGTCGGGATGACAGGATTCGAACCTGCGGCCCCTTCGTCCCGAACGAAGTGCGCTACCAAGCTGCGCTACATCCCGATATTGGTCTTTATAAGAAGGGGCTTGGACTGTGGCCAGTTGCTTCTTAAAGTTGCTTTATTAGGAGGGAAGTCTTGTTAAAACCAACTTGGCTAAGAGTAAAGGCTCCTCAGCATGAGCGTATTGGGGATGTAGCGGAATTGCTTTCGGATCTCAATTTAAATACTGTTTGTCAAGAAGCTAGTTGCCCAAATATTGGGGAGTGTTTTGCAGGTGGTACAGCTACCTTTTTAATTATGGGACCAGGCTGTACAAGAGCCTGTCCTTATTGTGATATTGATTTTGATAAGAGTAAAAGAGACCTTGATTTAACCGAACCTCTTCGCCTTGCTGAGGCAGTGGCTAGGATGAGGCTGCGTCATGTTGTTATTACATCGGTTAATCGTGATGATCTAGGGGATGGTGGAGCCAGTCATTTTGTAGCTTGTGTTGAGGCAGTTCGGAAGAAATCGCCTAAGACTTCTGTTGAATTATTAATACCAGATTTTTGTGGGAACTGGGATGCACTAGAGCAAGTAATGACATCTTCACCAGAAGTTCTTAACCACAATATTGAGACTGTGCCAAGACTTTATTCAAAAGCCCGACCACAAGCAGAGTACAAAAGATCTTTAGAGCTTTTGAGCAGGGTAAAAGTTGATAGCCCAAAGGTATATACTAAATCTGGTTTAATGGTTGGTCTAGGTGAAACAGATGATGAGGTTTTAGATGTATTGGCAGATTTAAAATCCCATAATGTTGATATAGTAACTATTGGTCAATACCTTTCTCCTGGAGAAAAGCATTTGCCAGTTGAGCGTTTTGTTCCCCCAACACAGTTTGAGGTGTTTCGTGTAAAAGGTGAAGAGGAATTGGGCTTTCTTCAGGTTATTAGTACACCACTTACTCGTAGTAGTTATCATGCGGGAGAGGTTCAGTCTTTGATGGAGAAATTCCCTCGATAAATATTTATATTAGTGAACCTATAACTGGAATCCATTCTTGTATTTCCCATGTGACTAAACCTGCAACAATCATAGGGTCTTGTTTAATTAATATCGTTGCAGTTTCGATATCTTTTGATTCAAGGACTAATAATCCACCTCCTCCTGGTTTGCCTTGTGCATCGACTAAATACCCACTAGATATATTTAACCCTTGCGACCTTAAATGATTAACCCAACTCTTATGGGCATTAATATAATGTTTTTTTTTCTGAGGAACTAATTCTAGAGCTTTTGGCTTGAAGATCTCTGTTTTTATAAATAAGGGCATATTTAAACTGCAACTTTTTCTTTTTCAGCCAAGCCAACTTTGGCCCTTTCGCTTGGGGGTACAAGAACCTTAAACTTCTTGCTCCAAAGCTCCCAATCTAAAAGAATTTCCTTTGCTTTGTTGCTATCAGTTTCTTTGGCATGAGACTCGAGTAATGGCTTTATAAGTAATTCTTGTTCAGGAGTAGTTAGGTCGAAAATGTCTACATTATCTTTGTTGACGCGCAAGTTTGCACGCTGATCTTCGTCCAGTAGAAAAGTGACACCACCAGTCATGCCTGCTGCGACATTCCTTCCTGTAGATCCAAGGATTACTACTATGCCGCCTGTCATATATTCGCAGCAGTGATCTCCAGAACCTTCAACTACCGCTTGGGCACCACTATTCCTGACTGCGAATCTCTCACCTACTCTTCCTAGGGCGAATAGCTTGCCACCAGTAGCTCCGTAGAGACATGTATTTCCAAGAATTACTTGTTTGCTTTTATTGGAGACTTCTTGAGGAGGTATAACAGTTATGAGCCCACCATTAATACCCTTGCCTACATAGTCATTGGCTTCACCAACTAATCTGATATTCATGCCCTGTATTAGAAATGCTCCAAAGCTTTGCCCCGCAGAACCATTAAAGGTGAGATCTAATTGGCCTTTGAAGCCTTTATTTCCATATAGTTGAGCTATTTCTCCAGAGACCCTTGCACATACACTTCTGTCAGTATTTTTTATACTAATAGATCTAAAAATTCTCCCATGGTTATTAACTGCAGTTCGAAAATCTTGGTCATTTAGCAATTTTTCCTCCAATATCGGACCATTGCTATGAGCATTTTTATCATGAATGACCCAATTTCGATTGTTTGCTTCTTCGATTGGCGTAAGTAAACAAGTAAGATCTACAGCCTTTGTCTTTGTTAGTTCAACTTCCCTAGGTTTAAGTAGTTCTGTGCGACCAATCAATTCTTCTAATTTCTTATAGCCAAGTACACTCATTATTTGCCTTACCTCTTCGGCAATAAAGAGGAAGAAATTAACAACGTGTTCAGGTAGACCCGGAAATCTTTTTCGTAGATTCGCTTTTTGCGTTGCTACACCTACAGGGCAATTATTGGTATGACAAACTCTGGCCATAATGCATCCCTCTGCAATCATAGCTACGGATCCAAATCCATATTCTTCGGCTCCAAGTAATGCGGCTATAACTACATCCCAACCTGTTTTTAAACCACCGTCCGCGCGAAGTAAAACTCGATCTCTTAATCCATTTTCAAGAAGAGATCTATGTACTTCCGTAAGTCCCAATTCCCAAGGGCATCCCGCATGCTTGATGGAACTAAGAGGGGAGGCCCCAGTCCCGCCGTCATGACCTGAGATTTGAATAACATCAGCATTGGCTTTTGCAACTCCAGCAGCAATAGTTCCTATACCAATTTCAGCAACAAGTTTTACGCTAACTTTGGCAGTGGGGTGAATTTGGTGTAGGTCGTGGATAAGTTGTGCGAGGTCTTCTATGGAATAAATGTCATGGTGAGGAGGTGGAGAAATAAGTGCTACGCCAGGCTTGCTATTGCGTAATTTTGCTATATATGAATCAACTTTTGGGCCTGGCAGTTGCCCTCCCTCCCCAGGTTTTGCCCCTTGAGCAACTTTTATTTCAAGCTGCTTTGCACTTCGAAGATATTCAGGCGTAACTCCGAAACGGCCAGAAGCAACTTGTTTTATTGCTGAACATGCAGTATCTCCATTTCGGAGACCATTAATGGTTGGTAGGGTCTGTGAATGACTTTCGTTGTCAACATCATCAAGGATTTTGAACCTAGCTGGGTCTTCTCCACCTTCACCACTATTACTTTTACCTCCAATTCTGTTCATAGCTATAGCGAGAACTTCATGAGCTTCTCTTGACAATGCTCCGAGGCTCATGCCTCCTGTGCAAAAACGTTGGCAAATGCTTTCAACACTTTCAATTTGATCAAGTGGAATTGGATTTTGTGCAAGCTTAAAAGTAAGTAGATCTCTAAGAGCTGTAGAAGGCCTATTTTCTAAAAGTGTTTTATAAGTTGAAAAATGATCGTAACTTGGGCCAGCTTTTACTGCTTCATGCAGAGCTTTGGACATTTCGGGAGTATTAAGGTGAAACTCTCCACCATTTCGATATTGAACGAATCCCATAAATTCGAGCTTCTTGCGGTCTAGTTCGGGAAAAGCTTTTGTGTGGAAGCAAAGTGTTTCTATGGCCAAGTCATTAATAGTTAGGCCTGCAATACGACTAGTTGTTCCTTGGAAGGCCAAGTTAATCAGGTCGGCGCCAATGCCTATAGCTTCAAAGATTTGAGCTCCGTGGTAACTTGCCAACATTGATATTCCAATTTTTGAAAGTATTTTTCTCAAACCATCTTCTAAAGCCTTTTGTAAGTTTTTTTGTGCCTCTTCGATTTTAAGATTGGGTAACTTGTTTGTTTCTATAAGTTTTTGTGTTCGAGGAAGTTTCCACCAATGTCTAGTGGTTTCTAATGCAAGCCAGGGGCAAACTGCACTTGCTCCATAGCCAATTAAACAAGCTAAATGATGCGTGCTCCAACATTGAGCAGTGTCAACTACAAGAGAGGTATTTAGGCGAAGCCCTTTCTTAAGTAGATAATGGTGAACAGCTCCTACTGCAAGAAGAGGAGATATATAAGTGGTTTTTGCATTAACTCCGCGGTCTGAAAGGATAAGAATTTGAACTCCCTCTAGAACAGCATTTTCTGCTTTTTTGCATAACTTTTCAACTGCTTCCGTGAGGCCTTGAGGACCATCTTCTACAGAAACTAGAGTTGAAATAGTCTGTGTAGAAAGTTTCTGGTTAGATAGTGTATTGAGTTCTGATTCGTTAAGTACTGGACTTTGTATATGTATTACTGAAGCTGCTGAAGACTCTGGCTGAAGAGAGCATCCGCGTTTGCCTAGATGCATCTCTAGACTCATGACTAATTTTTCTCGAAGAGGATCAATGGGTGGATTGGTAACTTGTGCAAATCGTTGTTTAAAATAGTCAAAAAGTAAATGAGGTTTTGTAGAAAGAATGGCAAGAGGAATGTCATCTCCCATGCAATATGTTGGTTCTTTCGCTCCCCCTGCCATTGCGTCAATGACAAGGTCAAAATCTTCCGCGGTAAAGCCGAAGGCTGTTTGTTGTTGAAGTAAATCTAGATCTGACAGCAATGTGTTTTCTTGCCATGGTTGAGGAGTGAGAGTTTTTCGATTTTCGGAAAGCCATTGGGCATATGGATAACGAGAGGCAGTTTCTTCTTTCACATCCCAATTACGAAGAAGCCGCCTTTCTTGCAGGTTCACTGCAAGCATCTGGCCCGGACCAAGGCGTCCTTTTTCAATGATTTGATTGTCTTCTAATTCCACAACTCCTGTTTCAGAGCCCATAACAACAAACCCGTCACGGGTGATGCAATAGCGGGCAGGACGCAGCCCATTGCGGTCTAAGGTCGCACCAACGTAATTACCGTCTGCAAAAACAAGCAATGCTGGACCGTCCCAAGCTTCTTGGGTACAGGCTGAATACTCGTAAAAGGCTTGTATCTCTGGTTTTTCCTTTAGCTCGGGCTGATTGCGAAATGCCTCTGGAACGAGAGTTAGAAGACTGTCTGTAATCGGTCGCCCACTGCGCACTAATAGCTCGAGCGTGGCATCTAGATTTGCGGAGTCGCTGAATTGTGGATTGACAACTGGTTTTATGTCATTCGCATTATTTTCCCAAACTTTTTGAAGATTTACTTCTGTAGCTTTTGCCCAATTCAGGTTCCCTAAAAGAGTATTTATTTCCCCGTTATGTCCTAATAGGCGCATTGGCTGAGCTAGTGGCCAACGTGGAAGAGTATTAGTGCTAAATCTGCGGTGATATACGGCAAAAGCTACTTCAAATCTAGGATCTTGCAGGTCCGTGAAAAATCTGGATAAGACTTCTGAGCGGACCATTCCTTTGTAAACAATCGTTTGGTTGCTTAGAGAACTTATGTATAGCTGTTCTGCGTCAATACCCCAGGCGCACCTTGTTCTTTCTCCTATACGGCGTCTGAGTCGAAACAATAAAGCTTCTAGCTCTTTGCCTGTTTGGGTGCCAGTAATAAGCCATTGCTCAATTCTTGGTGCGGTTTTTAGTGCAAGAGGGCCAAGCTCGCTGCTATTGACTGGTACCTGCCTCCAACCAATGGAGTTGAGGCCTAGGGAAACAGCTTCTTCTTCGCAAAAATTCTTGGCTTGCCTCCTTTTGGCTTTGTCTTGAGGGAAAAAGATCATGCCTAGACCAGATGAACTGGTATTAAGCGGTTCAGCTTCTTTCCAAATTGCTTTTAAATAGCTCCAAGGAATTCCGCAGAGAATTCCTGCTCCATCGCCAGAATCGCTATCACCGCCGCAGCCTCCTCGGTGTTCCATGCATTCCAGGCCGCGAAGGGCTTGTTTTAGAACCCAATTACTTTTTTCTCCTTCGATATGAGCTAAAAAGCCGACACCGCAGGCATCTTTCTCACCGGCTACTGCTAGCGGAGCATGGCTATCGCAGTAGGGCCATTCATGTTCATTGAGGACTTGAGACATAACCTTTTAACCAAGCTGTCTTTCTTGCTTGAGCGGAAGAGGAACTAACTGGGGAAACATCAACTGTTAATCCTAGAGATGTGCCTTCCTAAAAAGACCTGCATTGAATGAGGTGGTTGACTTCCACCGTCTTTCATTAGGCTTTTCTACTAGCTTAATTTTCCATTGGAAAATTGGGTGAGAGGGTTTTGTATTGGTAATCGTTTTAAGGGAATTCATTGTTGTGCTTAAAGTTTTTTTTTGCTGACATGCTTTAGCTTTCTTTAACAAGGGTCATGTCTCAGCATGCTCTCAATCAAATCAAGGCCTTCTTGCAAGGCTCTGTAGCTTTTCAGTTTTAACCATTTAGTCATGAGCAAATGCAACTCCTTTTAGGGAGGTGACCAAGTATTGTGGGAGATTGTGAAAACCGGTCGGACATCCGACCATATGTTTATCGTCGATGCCAACTATCCAACAGCTGATTCGTACTGAGCGACAGCGACTCACACGTAAAACCAAATCACCTGCTCTGCGTGCTTGCCCTGAGCGAAGAGGAGTCTGTACAAGGGTTTATACCTCAACCCCTAAAAAGCCCAACTCAGCTTTGCGAAAAGTTGCTCGTGTAAGACTCACTTCGGGCTTTGAAGTAACTGCCTATATCCCAGGTATTGGTCATAATCTTCAAGAGCACTCGGTAGTACTTATTCGAGGTGGAAGAGTTAAGGATCTTCCTGGTGTTCGATATCACATCATTAGAGGGACTCTTGATACTGCTGGAGTTAAAGATCGTCGTCAGGCTCGATCTAAGTACGGAGCAAAGTCACCTAAGGAGTGACCAACTTCTATTAATTTGAATCTTTTCTTAGCTCTTAATTAACTTCAAACACTTTCTTATCTATGTCTCGCCGTAATGCTGCTGAGAAACGTCCAGTTCTTCCTGACCCTCAGTTTAATAATCGATTGGCGACCATGATGGTTGCACGTTTGATGAAGCATGGGAAGAAATCAACCGCTCAGCGAATCCTTTCTCAAGCATTTGGATTAATCAATGAACGGACTGGTTCCGATCCAATTGAGTTATTTGAAACCGCAGTAAAGAATGCCACGCCCCTTGTAGAAGTCAGAGCTAGAAGAGTGGGTGGAGCTACCTATCAGGTCCCTATGGAAGTGCGGCAGGAAAGAGGAACTGCTATGGCATTGAGGTGGCTAGTTAATTTTTCACGAGCAAGAAACGGCAGGAGCATGGCTCAAAAGCTTGCTGGAGAACTCATGGATGCAGCTAATGAAGCAGGTAGTGCGGTTCGAAAAAGGGAGGAAACCCATAAGATGGCAGAAGCCAACAAGGCTTTTGCTCACTACCGCTATTGACCTACATCAGCCTTTCTAGGAACTCGTCAATTGAGTGAGAAGAGGGCCGACATGTAGAGTCTCAGATCGTTTTAACGCACAACCCCGGAGAGATTGCTGTGGCTCGCGCCTTCCCATTAGAACGTGTACGTAATATAGGTATCGCTGCGCATATAGACGCTGGGAAAACAACCTGTACAGAACGAATCTTGTTCTATTCAGGAGTTGTGCACAAGATGGGAGAGGTGCATGATGGCGCTGCAGTCACTGACTGGATGGCTCAGGAGAGAGAGCGGGGCATTACCATTACTGCCGCAGCAATTTCAACCACCTGGCAAGATCATCGAATCAACATTATTGATACACCAGGTCACGTTGATTTCACAATAGAAGTTGAGCGCTCTATGCGAGTGCTGGATGGCGTAATTGCTGTCTTTTGTGCAGTTGGTGGAGTACAGCCTCAATCTGAAACGGTTTGGCGCCAGGCCGACCGATATTCAGTTCCAAGAATGGTCTTTGTTAATAAAATGGATCGGACTGGGGCTGACTTCTTAAAGGTCTATAAGCAAATTAAAGATCGATTAAAAGCAAATGCAGCACCAATTCAGTTACCTATAGGTGCTGAAAATGACCTTAAAGGAATTGTTGATCTTGTTAAGAACAAGGCTTTTATCTATAAGGATGATCTTGGTAAGGACATCCAAGAGACTGAAATACCTGAGGAGATGATTGAGCTCGCAGCTGAATGGCGTGCAAAATTGATGGAGTGTGTTGCTGAAACAGATGAGAGCCTTATTGAGGTTTTTCTTGAGACAGGAGAATTAAATCAAGACCAACTTGAGGCAGGTATTAGAGAAGGTGTGCTTAAGCATGGCTTGGTTCCAATGCTTTGTGGCTCCGCATTTAAAAACAAGGGTGTTCAATTGCTGTTGGATGCTGTTGTGGATTATTTGCCTGCTCCAGTTGATGTTCCACCAATTCAGGGTTTATTGCCTTCAGGAGATGAGGCTGTACGCCCTTCCGACGACTCTGCCCCATTCAGTGCGTTGGCTTTCAAAGTAATGGCTGATCCTTATGGAAAACTTACCTTTGTGAGGATGTATTCCGGAATTCTTGAGAAAGGAAGCTATGTATTGAACTCAACTAAAAATGAGAAAGAGAGGATCTCTAGGTTGATTATCCTTAAGGCAGATGATCGAGAGGAAGTTGATGAGTTGCGAGCTGGTGATTTAGGGGCAGTTCTTGGATTGAAGAACACAACAACTGGAGACACTCTTTGTGCGACAGAGGATCCAATTGTGTTGGAAACTCTGTTCATCCCAGAACCGGTTATTTCAGTTGCTGTTGAGCCAAAAACCAAGGGTGATATGGAAAAGCTTTCCAAGGCACTCACAGCATTAGCTGAGGAAGATCCCACTTTCCGGGTTAGTACAGATCCTGAAACTAGTCAGACAGTTATTGCTGGAATGGGTGAACTTCACCTTGAAATTCTTGTGGATCGCATGCTTCGAGAGTTCAAAGTTGAGGCAAATATTGGAGCGCCTCAGGTCTCTTATAGAGAGACGATTAGAGCCAGTTCGCGAGGTGAAGGAAAATTTGCCAGACAAACAGGAGGTAAAGGTCAATATGGCCATGTTGTTATAGAAATGGAACCTGGAGAGCCTGGTTCAGGATTCGAATTTGTAAATAAGATTGTGGGTGGTGTTGTCCCCAAGGAATTTATTAAGCCAGCCGAATCAGGAATGAAAGAGACTTGTGAATCAGGTGTGATAGCTGGATATCCATTAATTGATGTCAAGGTGACAATGGTTGATGGGTCTTACCACGATGTTGACTCATCTGAAATGGCTTTCAAAATTGCAGGTTCGATGGCCTTTAAAGATGGAGTAAAGAAGTGCAGTCCAGTACTCCTTGAACCTATGATGAAGGTCGAAGTTGAGATTCCTGAGGATTTCCTTGGGTCGATCATCGGAGACCTTTCTTCTAGAAGAGGTCAAGTCGAAGGACAGTCCATAGATGATGGATTGTCTAAAGTGCAGTCCAAAGTGCCACTAGCCGAAATGTTCGGTTACGCCACTCAACTCCGATCTATGACACAGGGTCGGGGTATCTTTTCCATGGAGTTCAGCCACTATGAGGAAGTTCCTCGCAACGTAGCTGAAGCCATCATCTCCAAGAATCAGGGCAATTAATTCCTGATCTCTACAATTCAATCCTTATCCCCGATTCTTTAACAAATGGCACGCGAGAAGTTTGAGAGGAACAAGCCTCACGTCAACATCGGTACTATTGGCCACGTTGATCACGGCAAAACCACCCTTACAGCAGCAATTACTAATGTGCTAGCTAAAAAGGGCCAGGCAAAAGCCCAGGACTATGGCGATATTGATGGCGCCCCTGAAGAAAGAGAGCGCGGCATCACTATCAATACTGCTCATGTTGAGTATGAGACAGATGGCAGGCATTACGCCCATGTTGATTGTCCTGGCCACGCAGATTATGTGAAAAACATGATTACTGGTGCTGCACAGATGGATGGAGCAATCCTTGTCTGTGCTGCAACTGATGGACCAATGGCTCAAACCAAGGAGCACATCCTTCTTGCTAAGCAAGTTGGTGTTCCTGCACTGGTAGTAGCACTTAACAAGTGCGACATGGTCGATGACGAGGAGATCATCGAGCTTGTTGAGATGGAAATTCGTGAGCTGCTTAGTAGTTATGACTTCCCTGGGGACGATATCCCAATTGTTCAAGTGTCAAGCTTGAAGGCATTAGAGGGTGATTCAGCTTGGGAATCAAAGATTGAAGAGCTGATGACCGCTGTAGATTCCTCTATCCCAGAGCCAGAGCGAGAGGTGGATAAGCCCTTCCTTATGGCAGTGGAGGATGTTTTCTCAATTACTGGTCGAGGAACTGTGGCCACAGGTCGCATAGAGCGCGGCAAGGTAGTTGTTGGTGAAGAAATAGAAATAGTCGGGATTAAAGACACCCGTAAAACAACTGTTACTGGTGTGGAGATGTTCAGAAAGCTTCTAGATGAAGGAATGGCTGGTGACAATGTTGGTTTACTACTTCGGGGTATTCAAAAAGAGGATATTGAGCGGGGTATGGTTCTTGTTAAGCCAGGATCAATTACTCCACACACAAAGTTCGAAGGCGAAGTTTATGTACTGAAAAAAGAAGAAGGTGGCAGGCACACCCCTTTCTTTGCTGGTTATCGACCTCAGTTCTATATCCGTACAACTGATGTGACCGGTCAAATCACTGCATTTACTTCTGATGATGGAAGTAACGTGGAAATGGTTATGCCTGGTGATCGCATCAAGATGACAGGAGAATTGATTTGTCCTGTTGCTATTGAGCAAGGTATGAGGTTTGCCATACGAGAAGGGGGGCGGACTATTGGAGCAGGGGTTGTATCAAAGATTCTTGAGTAGATAGATCTTTTCTTTTTAGGGGCAGAGAAGGCTCTAGAGTTTTCTCTATCCCCTAAAATAATTTATAGGCTTATTTGCATAAAGCACCTAGAAAATTAATTCACCCCCCTTTCTATTAAGAGAGGGGACATCACCTTTGATTCCCATGTCTACGGCTATCGCACAGCAAAAGATTCGGATCCGACTTAAGGCGTTTGATCGACGTATGCTTGATCTCTCCTGTGACAAAATCATTGAGACGGCTGATACAACTGCTGCTTCCGCTATAGGTCCTATCCCTTTGCCTACAAAACGGAAGATCTATTGTGTCCTTCGTTCACCACATGTGGATAAGGATTCAAGGGAGCACTTTGAGACTCGGACACATCGTCGGATAATTGATATTTATAGCCCTTCTGCGAAGACTATTGACGCATTAATGAAACTTGATCTCCCTAGTGGAGTTGATATTGAAGTTAAGCTTTGAGAATCACAAAACATACAAAGCGAGATTATTTAACTAAAATTCAACTCTGTTCAGGACGATTTCCGTGACGGATATTTCAGTCAGGGAATTGCCCTTATTCCCATTGCCAGATTTGGTTCTATTTCCGCAGGAGGTACTTCCTTTACATATCTTCGAATCTAGATATCGCATCATGCTGCAAACAGTGTTGGAAGGTGATGGACGTTTTGGAGTATTGAGGTGGGACCCTGAAAAGAAGACAATGGCTGAAGTTGGCTGTTGTGCAGAAGTTGTTCAACATCACACTTCTGAGGATGGGCGCAGTTACATCGTTACCATTGGTCAGCAGCGGTTTCGTACTCTCGATTTGATTAGGAAAACACCCTTTCTAACCGCAATGGTCACCTGGATTGAGGACGAAGAGATAACAGATCAAGAAGCACTTTCTAAGTTGGCTATTCAGGTTGAATCATCTCTTCGAGATGTTGTTGGTCTTACTGCAAAGTTGACTGATTCTGAGATGTTTTTGCCAGATGATCTTCCAGATCTGCCAAGAGAGCTTTCCTTCTGGGTTGCTGCGCATCTTGATGGCCCAGTGTCCGATTTGCAGCAATTATTGCTTCAAAGTACTGATACTAAGGGACGCTTACAGCGCGAGTTAGAGATGTTGGATCACACAAAGCGGCAATTGGCTGCAAGAACAGCTTTAAAGGATACTTTTTCTAATGTTGACCAAGCTAATAGTTGATGTTACTTAGATCAATAGTCTCCATTGCTTTTGTTAGTTGCATATCAATGCTTTTGATATGGCTTATTAGAGATCGTAAATATCAATCTATAAATACGGTCGCGACTGCTTATGACAAGTGGACTAAAGATCAGTTGCTTGAAAGATTGTGGGGCGAGCATATACACCTTGGCTTTTATGATGCCTCTTCCCAAAAGATGGATTTTCGAGAGGCAAAAGTTGCTTTTGTGCACAAGTTGGTCCAGTGGAGTGGTTTGGATCAATTGCCCAAAGGCTCCAGGATTTTGGATGTTGGATGTGGTATTGGTGGGTCTACTAGAATCCTTGCCAAGGATTATGGCTTTGAAATTATAGGAATAAGCATTAGTTCTGCTCAGGTTAGACGTGCTTCTGAACTCACATCAGATCAATTAACTTGTAGTTTCCAGGTAATGGATGCATTGGATTTGAACTTTCCTGAAAGTACTTTTGATGGTGTTTGGAGTGTTGAAGTAGGCCCACATATTCAAGATAAACAGAAGTATGCAGATGAGTTGTTGCGGGTTTTACGGCCAGGGGGTGTTTTAGCAGTTGCTGATTGGAATAAACGTAATTTACAAGATGGGGAGATTGTTGGGATTGAAAAGTGGGTTATGCGCCAGTTATTAAACCAATGGGCTCACCCTGAATTTGCAAGCATTTCGGGCTTTAAAATGAATCTTTTAAGAAGTCCTTTTTGCGGAGGTGGAGTAGATACTGAGGACTGGACACGAGCAACACTACCTTCATGGAATGAGTCGATCATGGAAGGGATTCGTAGGCCTAAAGCTGTATTTGGTTTAGGCCTATTTTCAGTAATTAAAGGTCTTCGAGAAATACCTACGATTTTACTTATGAGATGGGCTTTTGCGAAAGGACTGATGCGTTTTGGGGTATTTCGTTCTCGTGGCTAGTTTTTTGACTTTAAATCATTTGATCGCTTGGGTATGCCCCAAAATTAGCAAGATGTTCACATAAGGGATCTAAACTTTGCAGAAGTTCCACAAGCAAATGATCTATTTGGTTTGGTAATTCAACATCTACAAAGAACACATATTCACCTAGTTCTCTTTTCGAAGGTCGCGATTCTATACGACTCATGTTTAGACCTAATTTGGCTATACATTTTAGGGCTTTGAGCAGAGCCCCTGGGGAATTGGCATGCAGAGAAAAGGCAATGCTTGCAATATCCGCTTTTCTTGATGGCTCATCATGAGAGAGAAGAAGGAAGCGAGTCCTGTTTCCTGGTAAGTCATTTATAGGGAAAGCTAGCTCTAACAGTCCCATAGGATTGCCTGAATTTTTTGAAGCTATGGCAGCCCTGAATTTGCTGCCTTTGATCATTCGTACTGCATCTGCTGTTGAGGTGGTTGGCAACTGAAGTGCATTAGGTAAATGCTTGCTTAGCCAACCGCTACATTGAGCGAGTGCTTGTGGGTGAGAGAGAACTTCAGAAATCTCCTGGATTTGACCACTACCTATTAAGGAATGTTGGATGGGTATTACTAAGGCTCTTTGAATAAAGAGTTCAGGATATAACCAGAGTGCATCAAGGCTTGCCGTTACTCCTCCTTCTACCGAATTTTCTATAGGGATTACTGCTCCATCACAATTTTTTTTTGCAACATGCTCTACTACAGAGTGCAATCCTTGACAGGGCACCAGTTCAATTTCTTGCAGTCCTTCCAGTTCTGCCAAGGAAATAGCAGCCTTCTCGGCGTAGGTCCCCTCAGGACCTAGAAAAGCTAAGCGTTTAAGCATTCTCATTTTCTAGCAGAAAGGCCGATAAAATCATTAAGCGTTACCCGCCGGTTATGTCTCTGGCGTTCAGAGCCTGTCAGAAATTAGATTTACCGTTCAGAGACAATGTTGAACGGTTGCCTGATTACTTGCTTCAGCAGGAGAGAGTAGTTGGTGCAATGCTTGATTCGAAAAAACTTACTCTTCTAGGCCCAGGCAGCTATCGATATACCGTAACTAGCCTGCAGGTTTTTCAATTACAAGTGAATCCAGTAGTTTCTATAGGAGTTGTTAATTGCGAGGATGGCAAGCTCAGAATGCATGCCACTGATAGTGAGTTGAAAGGCTTGGGCTTGGTAGATGATTTTGTTCTTGGTTTGGAGGCTACCCTAGAAGCCACCCAAAAAGGACTTGAGGGCGAAGCTCTTCTCTCGGTAACAGTTAGTCAGCCTCCTTTATTAAGACTAATTCCCGCTTCAGTTCTAGAAAGCACTGGTCGTTCAATATTAAATGGCATTTTATTAGGAATTAAAGCAAGAGTTGGGCAGCAACTTGTGGAAGACTTTGAAGATTGGTGTCGTGAATCATCAAAAAGTTAACTGATAACTTTATTGAGTTTTTTTTGGTTATAGAGCTTTTTTAGAAATGTCTTTCTATGCAATGAAGTTGCTCCTAATGTAAGTAATGAACTTCTATGTAAGGCTGTGCCATAGCCAACGTGTTTTTCTAGCCCATATTTGGGAAATTGATTTGATAGCCGCTTGATTAATTCGTCTCTTGATTGTTTTGCAAGAACACTGGCTGCGGAGATTGCAATGTTAGAACTATCTCCATTGACTATGGTTTTTTGAGGCCCTTCCCAATTACTGATAGGTAATATTCCATCCACAAGTACAAGGTCAATTGGCTCGGAGATTTTTTGTAGGGCTCTTATCATTGCTGTTTCGGTAGCAAGTCTTATGCCGAAGGTATCAATCTCTCTGGCAGAAGCTTGTCCAAGGCCCCAAGCTGTAGACAACTTTTCAATTTTAGGCACTAGAAATGCTCTATGTTTTTTGGACATAGCTTTACTATCAGTAAGCCCTAAGTCTTGTAGGGTTTTCCTGGCAGTCTCATTTAAAACAACTGCACCTGCGAAGACAGGCCCAAATAAACAGCCGCGTCCAACTTCATCTACGCCAGCTATTTTTTGGGATTGAGAGATCATCTCAATTTGCTGCTGAAGAACGTCTTCTTCGTCGACGAGGATCCTCAGGTTCAGGAGCAGATTGATTCTCAGGAGAAGGGCTTTGCGTTGAAGCTTCTTCAGATGTGTCTTTATCTTCTAGTGGTGTAATTTCTACGCTTAGAGCATGTTTATTTTCTTCTGCTTGTTCTAATCTTTCTTTTTCGATTGAGTCAGCATTTGCTGCAGTTGATGCTTCTGGTATTGAACGATTTGTTCCACGCCCACTATTCCTTCCTCTACGTCTCTTCCTATTTGAAATTGTTGAGAGATCTTGTCTAGCTTCTTCAAGTATTTGCTCAGTACTTTCCCCTGGTCTAATCACTCTTACCACTAGGTTCTCACTGTCTGGAGTTGGGTCTAGAAGCAGAGCTGGACTAAGTCCCAACGCACTAAAAACTATCTCTTCTTGTTCATTCATTTCTACTGGAATGATATCAGGTTCTTGGCGGTTGTTATTTACTTCTGAAGAAGAATTTTCTTCTTGGTTCTCATTGCTACTGCCTGTGGCTTCGAGGCTGCTTTCTAAGGTGGAGAGCTCGTTTGGAGATCGGCTACGACCCCCACGTTTGCGGCGAATATTATTACTTTCAAGTGAATTTTGCAAGTCAAATTTTATTGAACTAGTTGACTTAACAAGGCCAGCTTCTTGCACTATTGGCTTCGCTAATTCGTCACCAGGTAGAACACTGGTAAGACCTAGCCCATGACAGTGAGGACAAGACTTGCCAAAAAGTTCATATATATTTTGCCCTTGTCTCTTTCGAGTAAGCTCAACAAGGCCTAGTTCAGTAAGTTGTGCAATTTGAGGTCGTGCTGAGTCGTCTTTTACTGCTGATGTGAAATGTTCTAGTAATTGCAGCTGATCTCGTCTTGACTCCATATCTATAAAATCAATAATTATGACTCCCCCGATGTTCCTAAGTTTAAGTTGTCTTGCGATTTCTATTGCGGCCTCACAGTTGGTCCAAAGTACGGTCTCTCTTGCATTCGCTGAGCGTGTAAAAGAACCAGAATTGACATCAATAACGGTTAAAGCTTCCGTTGGCTCAATAATTACGTATCCACCAGAGGGCAGGTCTACTCTTGGTCTTAGAGCATCTTGAATAGCTGAATTAATTCTAAAATGCTCTAGAAGACTATTAGATCCAGAATGCGCTTCTACTAATGTATTTGGGCTGTCTTGCTCAAGAAAATTACTTACTCGTTCAATAGCATTTGGATTATCTAGAATAACTCTGACTAAATCTGGACAGATATGATCACGGAGTATTCGGTAAATAAAATCCTCATCACGATTTAAAAGTATTGGAGGTTCAGATAGCTCTGCAGCTTGTTGAATTGCTTCCCATTGTTTAAGTAGGCATTCAAGATCATCGATAAGTAAGTCATCGCTAATTCCCTCTGCTTCTGTTCTAACTAATAGGCCAGTCGCTGGAGGCTTAACTAGAACTCCAAGTGCTCTTAATCGGTTCCTTTCCCCTTCAGAACTAATCTTCCTGGATATATTTACACCTTGACCATGAGGTTGAAGGACTAAATATCTTCCTGGGAGAGCAAGATTTCCTGTAAGACGAGGCCCTTTTGTGCCAGTTGGCTCTTTCATGACTTGAACCAACACTTTTTGGCGCGGTTCAAGCAATTCAGTAATTCCTGCAGCACTCTTCTTCAGACGAAGAGGGCCTAGATCACTGACATGAATAAATCCGTTTTTTTCACTTTCACCAATATTGACAAAGGCTGCATCAATACCTGGCAGGACGTTTTCCACTGTGCCGAGGTAGACATCCCCAATTTGATAGCGCCCTTGAGCAACGATCAATTCATCTACTCGTTCATCGGTGAGCAATGCTGCGATACGCAACTGCTCCGCGATAACAATTTGTTTGGGCATAGAAAAGAAGGTGAGAAGCCCTACTTGGCTATTTACCAATCAATCGCCTTCAGACGCACTGTTGAAGGCTTAGCTAATGGTTTTCAACCAGAAGGTTGTTCAATAAATACACGGAGTCGAAGCTCCTATGATTTGCCGGTTACTTACCCGGAAACGTCGTACCGGAATGAGTAATGAAGCTGTTGGCCTAGCTTTTCTCGAGTGTGGGTTGAGAAGGCCTGTGATTGCCAAGTCGCATTTTGCTAGCTACTCGGCCTACGTCAACACTAGCATTTTATTAATCTCAGCTTTTCTCTTTTAACATCATTGACTCGTATTGGTTGGTTTAGATTTTCTCCTATCCAATGTCTTATATGGTCAGGTTTCAGGCTCCGGCCTAATTTATCGATTTGTGCGTCTAGTTGCAGGTTTACTCCGCGATAAGCATTCTTCTGCTCGTTTTTGTCTATAAAACAATTGAGTTGAATCGAACGAAGTACTGAACGACAGTCTCGTTCGCGAGGCCTTCCTTTTTTATCTTTGTCTTTCCATATGAGTTGAGTTGATTTGAGGATAGATTTGATTGCATTTTCCCATTCAAGAGCTGTTGGGTAATGACTTGTTTCTACTTCGAGGTTGAAATTCCACAATGCCCCATCTAGTTCTTGCGATAGGCTTTTGCTTTTTAAAGGTATCTTGATTGCATTTTGCAGTACTAATCCTTGCGGTAGCTTCGATTGAAGTTCTGTTTGTACAAAATGGGCATCAACATATTTGGTGAATTCAATATCCATTAGTTCCTGGAATGCCTGAACTCCTAGAGGGAGTGCTAGGGCAATTTGTAATCGTGGTAATGGGTGGTAGCCACCCGTGAAACTTACTGGCAGATTGCTTCTCCTAAGTGCACGTTCGAATAGTCGCACCATGTCGAGATGACTTAAAAAAGACATGGCTCCAGTTTTGGAGAAACGAAGGCGAATTTTGCAAGCTCGTTCACTGGGAGGAGCTTTTACCTTTAGTTTTGCTGGAATTGGTGGAGGCGGGATTATTTCATTGTGACCTAGCTCTGGGCCACAAACGCCACAGCTGCTACAAGCTCCAAATGAACAATCAGGTATTACAGATCCTTGAATTGCTCGTTGAAGATCCTTTGATAACCAGTCTTTCTCCACCCCACTATCAATGTGATCCCATGGAAGTGCTTGGGCACAAAACTGTTCTAATTGTTCATGTTTAAGAGCCTTGACTGAGTTCCAGTTACCGAGCTCAATATCCCTGTATTGGCCTTCCAGATTGGCAGATTTTATTGCTTTATTCCAAGCTGCATATGCCTTGTCAAGTGATTCAAACCATGAGTCCATTCCTGCACCAGCCTTCCATGCTGCTTCAATAACAGGTGCAAGTTTTCTATCTCCACGCCCTACGAAATCCTCCATTGCAGAGATACGAACATCCGTGAAGTTTGCTTTTATACCTTTTAAGAGCCTTAATGCCTGGCGAAGGATTTGTTGTCTTCGTTCAAATTCAGTTGTAGAGACGCTATGCCATTGGAAAGGTGTATGAGGTTTTGGGGTGAAATTGCTAATAGTTATGTTTAGTTTTAGTTGGCCTAGGTCCTTACATTTTTGTTGGAGCATTTTGCAGGTTTCGGAAATGCCGAGCACGTCTGAATCATTTTCTCCTGGCAGACCAATCATGAAATATAATTTGACTTTTTTGAATCCATTTACCATTGCTTTGCGGATACCTTTAAGTAGCTCATCGTCCGTCAGCCCTTTGTTTACAATATCTCTTAGGCGTTGAGTGCCTGCTTCTGGCGCGAAGGTTAAACTGCCTTGCCTTGCCCCTCCTACTATATGAGCAATATCATCATCAAATCTATCAACTCGTTGACTTGGAAGCTGCAAAGTTACATTTTTGTTGGCTAGTCGATTGCGAAGTTGAACTCCTACTGAAGGCAGTGAAAGATAATCACTACAACTTAAAGAAAGTAGTGAAAAGTCACTGTAACCTGTTTTTTTCATACCTTCTTCTACTGCATCTATTACGGCATCTGGATCAACATCTCGTGCGGGCCTAGTTAACATTCCTGGCTGACAGAAACGGCATCCTCGAGTACATCCTCGTCTTATTTCAATTGTTAACCTGTCATGGACGGTTTCAATATTTGGTACCAATCCCATCGCGTATTTTGGCATTGGTGTTGCGACTCTTCTGAGTATTCGTTTAGGCAAGGAATCATCCTTGGGGATTATTGTTACTCCATCTTTGCTTAGTAGATATAGTGAGGGTACATATACTCCAGGAACATGGGCTAATTCTCGTAAAGTTTCTGATCTAGATAGTTTTAGCTTCTTTGAGTATGAAACTATTAACCCAATTTCGGGTAATAGTTCTTCTCCGTCTCCTAGCGCGATGAAATCAAAAAAAGCTGAATATGGCTCTGGATTACTCGTCGCTGTTGGCCCACCGGCAAATATTAATGGAGGAGAGTTGGGATCATTGAGTGGAAGATCACCACGTTGATGTGAGTAGAGAGCTATTTGGGCCAGATCAAGCATCTCTAAAATGTTTGTGGCTCCAAGCTCATAACTCAGGCTGAAACCCAAAATATCAAAAGCGATCAGTGGTCTTCGACTTTCAACAGCAAATAACTTCTCTTTGGATTCGCGAAGTCTTTTTGAGAGGTCTGCAGCAGGTAGATATGCGCGATCACAGAGTTGGTTCGGGATTGAGTTCAGAATTGAATAAAGAATGATATGTCCAAGATTGCTTGCGCCCACTTCATAAAGCTCTGGGTAAGTTAGTGCCCAGCGCACTGTTGCTTTATCCCAGTTATGTGGCTCTACGCCAAGTTCATTGCCTATATAACGAGCTGGCTTGTGTATTCCAGTATCTACTAACTTCTCAAAGGCGACAGGCTTGGATAGGTGGTTTTCAAATGCTTGGTTTTTTGAGGTAGGACTCACTGTTAAAACTTTCCCTTGCTTCATGGTATTGACGAACTGACCACATAAGTACCCTTTGCATAGCAAGATGATTGCTGAACTTGCAGCATTCAAGTGGTACAGGTCAACGACAATTACCTAAAACTCAAGGCAGGCTATCTTTTCCCCGAGATAGCTCGCAGAGTTAAGGCCTTTAGTGCAAATAATCCTGATGCTCAATTGATTCGTTTGGGCATAGGCGATGTCACAGAACCATTGCCTAAAGCTTGTAGAGAAGCGATGAAGGTTGCAATTGATGACATGGGAACGGTTGAAGGTTTTCATGGCTACGGCCCAGAACAGGGTTATTCCTGGTTGAGGGAGAAAATTGCTAAGCATGACTATCAGGCCAGGGGCTGTGAAATAGTCGCGGATGAAATCTTTGTGTCCGATGGCTCGAAATGTGACAGTAGCAATATTTTGGACATTCTTGGTTTTGGAAATCGAATAGCTGTTACTGATCCTGTATATCCAGTATATGTAGATAGCAATGTTATGGCAGGAAATACGGGGCCAGCCCAAAAGTCAGGTCGTTATGATGGACTAATTTATCTGCCAATTAGTGCGGAGAATAATTTTCAAGCAAGTTTACCTGAAGAGAAGGTTGATATAATTTATCTTTGTTTTCCCAATAATCCAACAGGTGCTGTATGTAGCAAGGAAGAACTGGCGAAGTGGATAGCCTATGCAAAGAGTAATGATGCTCTTATCCTTTTTGATGCAGCCTATGAAGCATTTATTCAAGATGAGAATCTTCCGCATTCAATTTATGAGGTTGAAGGGGCCCGTGAGTGTGCAATTGAGTTTCGTTCTTTCTCTAAGAATGCGGGATTTACAGGCACAAGATGTGCCTTTACAGTGATACCAAAAAGTCTGTCTGGTATAGGTATTGGTGGTAAGTATGTTGATCTATGGAGCCTCTGGAATCGTAGGCAAAGTACTAAATTTAATGGTGTTAGTTATATTATTCAACGTGGTGCAGAAGCTGTTTATTCACCTGAAGGAAGCTTGCAAGTGAAGGAATTAGTAGCCTTTTATATGCAAAATGCAAATATAATTTGTAGCGAACTTTCGAATGCAGGTTTTTCAGTATTTGGAGGTAAACATGCACCATATGTTTGGCTCAGGGTCCCTGATGGAATGGATTCATGGGGTTTCTTTGACGACCTTTTGACAAAGGTCAATGTGGTTGGCACCCCGGGTAGTGGCTTTGGTTTTTCTGGTGAAGGATATTTCCGACTTTCAGCGTTTAATAGTCGGGCTAATGTTGAAGAGGCTATGCGACGTATATCTTCCTTATGAGGTCTCTCTGGAGTTCAGTAATTTGGTTTGATCCGCTAGCCATCTAGATTGTCTTGTAGATAATTCCTGAGCATGTCCGTTGACACCCCGATTCGGAGTCCCGGTGGTGCTGCTGTGATTGAGAAGCAGACTGAAAGGATCCGAAAGCCGTCACCGCTTTATAAAGTCTTACTTCACAATGACCCGGTAAACACTATGGAATTTGTGGTGCTTACTCTTCGCCAAGTTGTCCCTCAGCTTAGTGAGCAAGATGCTATGGCTGTCATGCTTGAAGCACATCAGACAGGCGTTGGTCTTGTCATTGTCTGTGATTTGGAACCCGCAGAGTTTTATTCCGAGACATTAAAGGGGAAAGGCCTAACCAGCACAATTGAACCAGAAAACTGAAAAACCTTTCATTTGCCACTTTTTGGACTTCTTGGCTCTCCATTAGGCCTCGATGGGTGCCAACACTTTCCTTGATCCCTTGCCTGTACCTTTTGGGCTGGTTGATAGTGCAACCATTCAGGCTATATAGATCAGATTTATTACCTGAAGAACTTGCGTTGTTTGGCACTTTAATAAGCTTTATTTCCTTTCTTTTTTTCATGCCTGGATGGGCAAAGGTTAGATGGAAAACATCTTCTCCTTGGATATATCTGGGTTTAGTAGAAAAGAAAAAATCATTGAACTTAGCGCTTACAAAATTTTCAAGAGGTTTATTGCTCGCAGCTTTTTTGTTGGTTCTTTTAATGGGGCCAATCTTACTATTTGGGTGGGGAGAATGGCTTGGCAGTTGGAGCCCAAGACTTGTGGTAGATGCCTTGCTCCTGGTCGTTTGGGGTTTGTTAGAAGAATTGATATTTAGAGGGTGGTTATGGCATGAGCTTGAGTATTTGATTTCAGCTAGGTTGGCTATATTCACGCAAGCAGCAATCTTTAGTGTTGCACATATTAGATTCACTTTTAATTTTTGGGATTTATGGCTATTGCTCTTGGGGTTATTTGTGCTTGGTTTGATTTTGGCTGCCAGAAGGATTTTAGATAAAGGTTCTTTATGGGGTTGTATAGGCTTGCATGGAGGGTTGGCTGCAGGATGGTTTGTTCTTACAAATGGGCTGATAAGCCTTTCTTCTAATGCTCCTATATGGTTGGTTGGCCCTGCAAACCCTATTGGGGGAGGCGTACCTATTGCTGTTTTATGTGTAATTCTTTTGCTTCAAGTAAATGCAGTTCCAATCACTCGTCGACCATCTAATGGAGCTCGTAATGCTTCTTCTAAGGGGGCGACTCCATAATCTCGCTCTAGCAAATCAATTACAGTTCGACCAAAATCATTTGGATCTTTGTCAAATGCTTCAAGGCAAATTTTCCCAAAAGTGCTTCCCATTGGCTCTGGATTCCAGAGTAACTTCTTTGCTGTCCATGGCATCATGCTCATAGGGTTATAGCCTTTTTTGAGTATGCCTTGATCAAACCCATATTGTTCTAGGTGTGTATGTGGCTGTAAGCCAATAAAGAAAATTGCTGGGTTAACTTTATCTTGTCCAAATATTTTTTCAAGTTCCCTATGATAAGCAACAGTTTGACGAATGGTGTCAGGTCTTTCGTCAATTACATTAAATGAATAGTTAACTGAAACGTGTTGATTAAACCCTGATTTTACAAGTAACTTACAATTTTCCAAAACTGTACTTAAATTATACCCCATTCTCATTTTTCTTACAAGCTCTTGTGAGCCTGAGGTGATGCCAATCTCGAAGTAATTCATGCCTGTATCTACCATCAATTTAGCGAGCTCCTGATCAATATTGTCTGCTCGAATATAGGCGGCCCAGTGAATATCTTTTAGGCCTTCCTGCTGAATCTCTCTGAGTAGTTCTTTGGCATCATCCATATAACGTCGTGCTGGTATAAATTGTGCATCTGTAAACCAAAAACCACGAACTCCTAAATCATATAATTGACGCATTTCTTTTACGACTTCTTTAACAGGATTTACCCTAACTTGCTTGCCCTCTACAATTGTATATACACAATAACAACAGTTATGTGGGCAACCTCTTTTAGTTTGAACGCCTACATAGAAGTCACCACCCTCAAGGTACCAATTCAGCTGTGGCCATATTGATGAAATATATTGATAATTACAGGCTGTCTTTGGCCGAGTGTTTGGCTTTTCATGTATGAGGCCGTTTCGAGGCTTTTCGCCAACTATGAAACAACGCTCATCATCAAAATTGATTCCACGTAATATCTTTTCTAGTAATGGTTCTCCTTCACCAACAGAAACTACAGTCCCCTTCGGAAGTGACTTGTCTAATTGTTCGTAAAATACACTTACCGCGCCACCCCCAAGGACTGCTTTTGCTTGGAGATTGAAGTTTCGTGCGGCTTTGAGGCCAACTCGTACTAGACGGGTATTTCTTCTCAATTCCCCATAATGACTTGTCATTAAACGAAGCCCCCCTATAGCTCCTCGTAATCGTTTTATAGGGTTAGCTGAATAAAAAACTTCAAATGAGTTTTGCAGTGGATTCCCTCCCCTCCCATCCACTGGTGCATAAATTTGTATGTCTCTCCAGGAAAAAACTAGTAGTGTTGGCTGGAATTTATGAATCGCAGCTAATAGTAGTCGTTCAACATCAATAATAGGTAAAGCTGCTAAATCTAATATCTGTTGGGGTAAGTGAGGAAAGCATTTGTGTAAGTGATCTGCTAAATAGATGGGACCAATAGGAAAGATTGGATTGCATGGCAGGCGAATCAGTAGCACTTTTGCTTTGCCCGAATCTTTTTTGACAAAGGTTTGGTGCTCTTGGGTCAACAGTTTCGCTTCGGGTGATTTCATTGTAAACAACGAATTTAAGTTTAAAAAATCTTTTTTCTGAAGTTCAACTGGCCAAACTTCTTATTAAGGGCTTTTAGCCTGAATTGAGAAGTTTTGAGTGATTTCTCGATGCTTAAAATTGAGATCTTTTGACATCATGAATTCATGTGAGTCTGGTGGGGGGTTTTTATACAAAATTTTTACAGAACCAGTTCCGCAATTTTTATACATGCTCTTCGTATCAACTTTGAACTCCTTATTCATGATTGCAAAGAGAATTGTTTCAGCAAGTACTGCAGCAGAGCCGGTGACTGGATTTGAACCTGCGACCTACTGATTACGAATCAGTTGCTCTACCTCTGAGCTACACCGGCGACAAGATGAACTTAACATTCTAAATTATGTCTTTTGCATCATTGAGCAAACTCTCATCTTCTTCTGAACCCAAGCTAACCCCTGAGTTGCGGGAAAGACTCTTAAGGGAGTCCAAGCATCCTTTAAGAGGTTTAAGAAGGGCTCTTTGGGTCGCCTTATTTGGGTCAGCCTCTATTGGAGCTTTTGTGATGACTTTTAGAGGGTTGGCTGGTGATGCCGTCTCTTATCGAGATATCTATATCCAAATAGGAGCGTTGATTATCTTTGGTGGATTGCTTTGGTTGGACCGTTCTGAAAAATGATGAATTTTTTTTAGTTCAACTTAGTTCAACTTTCGTCTTTGGGTTACCAGCTTATAGGCCTTAACTATGTCTCCTTCTTCCCAGTTCGCAAAGCGATCACACCCAATGCCGCATTCAAATCCTGTTGCAACATCCTTAACATCATCCTTGTTTCTACGTAGTGAATCGAGGTCGCCTTCGAAAACAAATTGATTTGAACGTTGAACTCGAACTTTGCAATTACGTTGAAGCTTTCCAGTAGTTACATAGCAACCTGCAACGGCACTTTTCCCTACGGAGAAGATTGCTCTAACTTCAGCCTCTCCTAAGGCTTCTTCTACCATCTCAGGCTCTAGCAATCCTTCCATGGCCATTTGAATATCTTCAAGCAGCTTGTAGATAACCTCGTAATCTCTTACGTCAACACCAGTAGCATCAGCTGCGCGTTTAGCCCCAGATGCCATTGAAGTGTTGAATCCAACAATGACGGCACCTGAGGCGGCTGCTAAATCAACGTCTGTTTCGGTGATTTCTCCTGGAGCAGAAAGTAATACCCGGACTTGAACTTCATCCTTTGGCAATTGCTCTAGAGAGCCAAGAATGGCTTCAACACTGCCTTGTACGTCAGCTTTCAGAATAATGTTCAGTTCTTTGAGCTCTCCTTCACTTGCTTGCCCTGACATTGCGGAGAGAGATACACGCCTTGATGCCATTTGTTGGGCTAATCGAGTGGCTCTTGCATCGGATGCCCTTTCGCCAACAACGGAGCGTGCTGCCTTCTCGTCTGGGTAAACCTCAAATTCATCACCTGCTGTAGGTACTTCGCTGAATCCCAATGCTTCTACTGCATAAGAAGGTCCAGCGCCTTTGAGTCTTGTTCCATTTTCATCAACCATTGCCCGGACTTTGCCAAGAACAGGTCCTGCAGCAAGAACGTCCCCTGTTTTGAGAGTGCCATTTTGAACCAGAAGTGTTGCTACAGGGCCTTTGGCTTTATCTAGATGAGCTTCTATAACTGTTCCTTTTGCGAGTCGATTGGGGTTCGCTTGTAAGTCTTCAACTTCAGTGACTAAAAGGATCATTTCTAGAAGTTTGTCTATGTTTTCCCCTTTAATTGCACTCACTGGAACCATCACAACATCTCCTCCCCATTCTTCGGCGAGAAGATTTTGATCAGACAATTCTTGCTTTACACGATCTGCTGAGGAACCTTCTTTGTCGATCTTGTTGATGGCGACGACTATGGGGACTTCTGCTGCACGTGCATGACTAATTGCTTCCAAGGTTTGAGGCCGAACTCCATCATCTGCTGCTACTACTAGAACGGCAACATCGGTAACTTTTGTGCCTCTGGCTCGCATTGCGGTAAATGCTTCATGCCCAGGGGTGTCTAAGAAAGTGAGCTTTCTCTGCTTCCCATTTTGTTCAACTTCGACTTGATATGCCCCGATGTGTTGTGTGATGCCACCGGCTTCTCCTGCGGCAACTCTGGCTTTACGTATCGCATCTAGCAAACTTGTCTTGCCATGATCGACATGGCCCATGACGGTGACGACAGGAGGACGGCGAATTAGGTGCTTTAGATCAGCCTCCTCAATCATTTCAGCAGTTTTCTTCGCTGCTTCTTCAATGTCGTCTTGCAGAACTGGTACCCCAAATTCTTCTGCAACTGTTTCGATTGTGGACAGGTCGAGTGATTGCGTAACTGTTGCAACTATGCCTTTGAAGAAAAGAGACTTGATGATTTCTGAGCTTTCTACGCTCAGCATGTCTGCAAGTTCTTGAACGGTAAGATTGTCCTCTGGGACAATTAGCATTTCTGGACGAACTTGCTTAGCTTCTCTAGCTGCTCTTAGTTCCATAGCCCGTCTACGTTGACGCTGACGAGTAGTTTCTTTTTTGCGCTTACGCATTGCCGCTAAAGGCTTTGCGGCACCTTTTTGTTTAGATTTTGGTTTAGCTGGTCTAGCAAGACTTGCAGAAAGAACAATTGCTTGTTGCTCTCCTGCAAATCCACTGGTTTCTGTAGTTAGTGCATCATCATTTTCACCGATGATATGTACTTTTTGCCGCTGCTTTTGAGGTGATTTGTTTCTCAGAGCTTCTAGTTTGGCGCTGTCATCCCAATCTGGTTTACCTGGCCTTCGTGGTGCACCTGCTGGGCCCGCACCAGGTCTGTGACCAGGACGCTTTGGTGCTGCTGGAGGATTTGGCCTATTCGCTGGAGGAGACGTTCCATCTGAACCGCCTCGAGGACTTACTGTTGTCCCGTCGGGCCGACGGGGCGGTGGAGTACCAGGCCGTCCTGTTGGCTTTTGGAGTTGCATTAGCTCACCAGGGGCCACTGGTTTACGCATCCCTGATGGCATGCCTTGGCGATTGCCACCACTTGAGCGATTGCTGGAATCGCGAGGTGGCTGATTACCACTAGAGCGATCTCTACGGATTGGTTTCCCTACAAGCTCAAGGGTATTTCCTGCACCTCTAGGTTGACCGGGTTTGCTTTGATTGGGACGAGTCGGTGGGCTTGGACGTTGAGAGGTGCCTGAACGTTGAGGAATGTTGTTTCTCTGATTAGGTCCACCTAGAGGACGTGAGCTAATCCCTGGACGCTTTCTATCGGGGCGTTGGCCTCCTTCAGGTCGGGAGGGAGGTGATGTTGGGCGTTTCGGTTGGGGACGACCAACCAACTCAGGCTTTGTGGTCGAACGCTCTTGCAAATTAGGATTTTTGACTGGTGGCCCATTGCGACGAGAAGCATCAGGAGATTGAGGTTTGGAAACTATCTTTGGTCGTGGTGCAGGAGAATTTGGAGGTCTATTCCCACTGAAGTTTGTAGATTTCGTATTGTTTATTGCTCTATTCGCAGGAGTTGGTCTCTGTTGTATTGAAGGCTTTATGGGTGCTTTTGGAGAGTTAGGGCTTTTAGGCCCTTTTGGAGGCGCAGGACGATTTACGGGTGTCTTGGCGGCTTTATTGACAGGATTAGGGGAAATGCTTTTTGGTGGCGTTTTTGTTTGTACAAGAACTGGGCGACTTGGAGCTGATGGTCGCTTGGCTGAATCAGCAGCAGCAGGTCTATTGGGACTAGTAGGTTTTTGCGGAGATGTTGCTTTTGGTTTGGTTGGTTTAGCTGCGACTTGATTGGCAGGAGATGGCTTAGAGCCTGATGTTTGAGTTTTTGTAGGTGTTGGAGAAGATCCAGCTTTCTTTAAAGAAAGGATCTCCTTACCTGTTGATGAGGGAGGCTTTGTGGTTGAAACTGCTTTCTTGTTGTCTCTTAGAAGCCCCTTAATGCGTTTTGCCTCGTCCTCGCTAATCGAACTACTGTGACTTTTGACAGGAATAGATAGCTTGTTGGCGGCATCGAGCACGTCCTTATTTTCCAGGCCAAGATCCCTGGAAAGCTCGTAAATTCTGATTTTGCCGCTGATGGTCATTAAGGTCTCCTGTCGGACCGGACACTGGGTGCCTCGGGACTCCACACACAGTGGAGCCATAGTTCATCTTGCCTCAGCGGGTAGATCATTGCAGTGATTTACCCGCTGTTTAAGCACCTTCACAATGTTTTCTGGCACCTGACAGCGCAGGGCTTTTTGTAAACGTTTGCGGCGGTGCGCCTCATTAAGGCAGTCCTCGTTAGGGCATAGATAGGCTGATCTGCCCATTCCTCTATCAAGGACTACTCCATCCTGATGGTCTCGAATTACTCGTAGAAGCTGTTTGCGATCAATCAGCTTCCTACAGGCAACGCAACGACGCAGGACGGTGGGTTGCATTACCGGGCTCCATCCTCTGGTGTTTCAACCTCATTTTCTGCCATTTCAGTTTCTTTGTTGGAGTTTTTTGCTGATTCGGAGTCAGTAGTCTCCTCGTCGTTGAAGTCTTCTTCATCCTCGGGAAGAGGATATAACTCTCTTAAACGGGCATCTTCTTCAGCTCGGGCAGTTTGCTCAGCAGCTAGCCTTTCTTCAGCTTCTTTTTGAAGCTCTTCTTCTTGTTCTCGTTGGGCTATTAATTCCGCTACTTCAGCATCTTCACTAGCTTGGTCATATTCTTGAGAATTCTTGATATCAATCTTCCATCCTGTAAGTCTCGCCGCTAGTCGAACATTTTGTCCTTCACGACCTATTGCAAGACTTAATTGATCAGGTGGAACTAAAACATGGGCATGTTGCCCTGCAGGATCTACTAAACGGACCATTTCAACTCTGGAAGGACTTAAAGAGTTGGCAATGTATTGAGTTGGATCTTGTGACCAGCGAATGACATCTATTTTTTCTCCTCGAAGTTCATTGACCACTTGTTGAATTCGTGAGCCTCGTGCTCCTATGCAAGCACCTACAGGGTCAACTTCTCTTTCAATGCTGTCAACAGCAACTTTCGTTCGTGGGCCGACTGAACGTGAAGGAGGGTTTGCTTCTCTTGCGACAGCAACAATCCGTACAGACCCTTCTTGGATTTCAGGTACTTCGTTTTCAAAGAGGTAAACAACTAGGCCTGCATTTGACCTGCTAACGAAAAGTTGGGGTCCTCTGCGAGGGATTTCACTAACTTCTTTTAGGAATACTTTGAAGGTTGCATTCGCTCGATAGTTGTCATTTGGCAATTGATCACGGCGAGGTAATTCTGCTTCGACCTCAGGGCGCCCTAGGCCAGAACTCACGGCCATAATTACCGATTGCCTTTCAAAACGTATTACTCGAGCAGTTAAGACAGGATCTTCTAGATCTGCAAATTCTTCCTGAATCATTCGTCTTTGTTGATCTCGTAGCTTTTGGGCCAATACCTGTTTAGTAGTAGAAGCTGCCATCCGGCCAAAGTCTTCTTTTTCAGGAGTTACATCTAGAACAACGGTGTCACCCACCTGTGCATCTTCTGCTACTTGCATTACCTCAGTCAAAGAGATTTGGTGGTCTTCACTTTCTACTTCTTCAACAATAATCTTGCTAGCTAGAACACGATACCCTTCTTCTTCAAGGTCAAGACCAACATCAAAGTTACTAAAGTATTCTTCTTCAAAGGGGTCTTCACTTATACCTATATATAGGGTCCTTCTATATCTTTCATATCCTTTTAATAGTGCTTCTCTAAGAGCAGCTTCCACAACCTGAGGTGGAAGTTTCTTCTCCTCACTAATGTCTTCGATGAGGTTATTGAGGCCGGGGAGGATAACTAGTGCCATCGAAGATGGGTGGGAAGGAATTTAATGTGGTTGGAGGGGGGCAAGCTTATTAGCTTTTGGAGGTTGTTAGTCGAACACTAATGACTTCCTCCCTTGGGATCTGTTTAATTTGCCCTTTGATGTTCAGGTGAACATGAGTTTCTGATCTCTCGTGCAAAAGACCTGTTCTTGAAAGATTAGATCCGCTGTCGTTTTGAATGGTTACTTCTATAGGAAATCCTTTGAAGGTCTTGAAATCTTTATCAGTTTTAAGTTGCTCTCCTATCCCTGGGCTACTGATTTCAAGTACGTAACCTTGATCTAGAAGTTCTGATGCCTCAATCGCGTCTCCCATAGGTTCACTGAAACGTGCGCAATCGTCTAATGAAACGTCGCCGCCATCACTATGACGAATTTGAACCTGCATAGTCATTGGAATCAAATTCGTATGCAAATGCAAACCGCAGAGATTAAAACCATTTTTTTCAGCTGTTGCTGAAGCAATGGTCTCCAGTTCAGCAAGGATTGGATGAGACAACTGGCGGGAGGGGGGTGGAGCTTCGCACCCGACCGTTTTAAGAGTTGACATGCCCCCTAATACACGAGGGTCCAGCCAGGCACTAGATAATCTACTTGATTGGGATCTACTTTGTCCGCTTTAAATTTTGCAGATGTTGGATCTCTGCTCTTTGGAGGAAGCAGTTGCCATTAGTTGATTCTTCATTTGGTTAGTCTCTTCTATATGGATGTTCTATTAGTTGTTGCGATCAAAGCGCTATCGCGTGTTGTCCGAGCTTGTGG